>NZ_JBXPBQ010000010.1:0-108148 GCF_056924355.1 Enterococcus sp. LJL90
GTTTGCACAATCTTGCGATTGTTAGCTCATTAATTGTTTGCTAGCTTTTGCTTGCAATGTTTATTTTGTTCTTGAATATCAAGAACGCCCTACACATTGGTTCGTTTGCTTTGTTCAGTTTTCAAAGGTCTACATGTTGCGATTCAGCCTCTCGGAAGAAGTGAATCTGTTGTTTCAGCAACTTTTATATCTTATCAGCTTTTCAGTTGATTGTCAATAACTTTTTTTAAAAAGTTGTTTATATAAAAAGTGAAATCTCTTAAAGTTTAAAAGCTTTCTCGCTGAGAACATTTAATAATTTATCATGGAAAACCTATCGCGTCAACAAGAAAATTCGCTATTTATTCCTAAAAAAAGTTGTCGGATTCTCAAGTTCCAGAAATAGTTCGTGTTTTACTTGAATACTTATAATTTAGAAATATATCAGTTCGATTTTTATTGAAATCCATTCACTTATCTCCACTTCTTGCTTTTAACATTCGTGAAAACTTTTTTTGAAACTTGCAATTATTTTTCGGAATTCATTATTTAATCATGGTTTGTAGGAACAGAACGGTATTTCATATCTTATAACAATCGAATATTTTCTTAAATAAAAAAGCAAACCACCGTGTTCGTAGTTTGCTTCATGAATATGATAAATATTTTTTAAAAGAAAGGAACGCCTTCGAAGGCTACGCTGCCCAAGACGGTTCTTAATTTTTCTGGCCGCTCCCAAATATAATCAGCTGCCAACGTTTCCTGCATATTTTTTTCTTCAATTTCAAATAGAAATAATGGAATATTCTCATGATTAATATTGGTATTGGTTAATTCAACAAGTTGAATATCACTTACATTAACGTGGACGGTTTCTTTTAAAAACCTAAGAATACTGGAAAGTCCAGTAGCTTCATCAGCGAAAGTGGTAATTGCGAAACCCATACGATCATCGTTCTCGTGCATCAAAAACTTTTTCGTGCCATCTTGCAAATGCAACATAATAGTACCTGCAACGCGTTTATTTTTCAATGTATCCACTCCTATTGCTAGAATACTTAGATACTACCACAATTTCAGAAAAAAAACATTAAGTTTTCAAGTGAGGACCTACTGCTTTTGTTCAGCTAAATAATCTAAATCCTCTTCAATCCATTCAGGTAAAGCTTTCTCTAATGAAGCAAAACCAATTTTTTTATTGCGATTGGTAAAATATTTTTTTCGTTTCGAATAATTAGGTGGAAATTGTCCGCTGAGGGTGCGCAACGACAAGCTGATTTTTTGTGAATACTCGTCAATATCAATAACTTGTACGCGAACTTGATTACCGACTTTTAAAACATCGCTGATATTTTTTGTATAGCCCGCTTGAATCTCAGAGACATGAATTAGTCCTTGCGTATCATGATCCAATGATACAAAAGCACCATAGGGCTGAATTCCTGAAATAGTACCAAAATGAATACTGCCAATTTTATAACTCATTTACTTCCCTCTTTTCCAAGAATTCATTATACTGTATTTATGCAAAAAAATGAAGTTTTGTCACATCGACAAGGGAAAGGAAGGCAGCAATGACCGATTTCAATCAAGTAATTAATCGTAAACAGACCAATTCAGTGAAATGGGACCGCATCGCAGAAACTTATCAGGAGGAGGATTTATTGCCTTTATGGGTAGCCGATATGGATTTTTTTAGTCCGGCTTTTGTGACGGATGCCTTTCGCAAGTTTTTAGACACAGGGGTTTTAGGTTATAGCGAGCCATCAGATTCTTTATATCAAGCGATTATTGATTGGCAGCAGACACAGCATGATTTTACTGTGGCAAGGGAAGATATCTTATTTTCAGTCGGCGTTGTGCCGAGTATTGCGGCAGCTGTGCAAGCCTACACTGAAGAGGGAGATGCGGTTTTAATTCATGATCCGGTTTACTTCCCTTTTTCTGCGGTGGTCAAGGAAAACAAGCGCAAATTAGTTCGTAACCCTTTAAAGGAAGAAAATGGCTGTTTTGTTATCGACTTTGCAGCAATGGAACAGGCGATTCAAGAACATCAAGTGAAATTATTTATTTTATGTAATCCCCATAATCCTGGCGGACGGGTCTGGAAAGCAGAAGAATTGAAACAGATGGGTGAACTGTGTGAAAAATACGGAGTAATTTTGATTAGTGATGAAATACATCAGGATTTAATTTTTGAGCCAAATCAGTTTACGAGCTTCCAAAATGCTTATGATGCAGCTGGTAAGTTTTCCATTATTTTGACAGCTGCTACGAAAACTTTTAATTTAGCCGGCATTAAAAATTCGATGGTCTTCATTAAGGATCCCGAATTAAAGCAGAAATTTGTAGCGGTTCAGCAAAAGAATCACGACAATGAGATTAATACTTTTGGTCTAATCGGAACTGAAGCTGCTTATCGCGGTGGTGCTGAATGGTTGGCAGAATTACTTGCTTACTTAGCAGAAAATGTCCGCTTTGTAACAGATTACTTCCATGAGCATCTGCCGAAAGTTAACGTGATGACGCCACAAGGGACTTATTTATTGTGGCTGGACTTTTCAGCGTACGGTCTGAGTGACAAAGAGTTAGAGGACTTTTTAGTTCATCAAGCGAAAGTGGTGTTAAACACTGGGATTAGTTTCGGTCCAAAAGGCACAGGCCACATGCGCATGAATTTAGCGGCGCCCAAAGCAACTATTCAAGAAGGCTTAACTAGAATTAAGACAGCTTTTGATTCGCTATAACTAAAAAATGTTCCTACTGATGTCATTTATCAGCGGGAACATTTTTTAGTTCAACAATTATTAATCAGAAATTTCGATAGTATCGATGGTAATGTCATGCACCGGACGATCTTGTGGTCCTCGTTGAGCGTTGGCAATTTCGTCGACAACATCCATGCCCTCAGTTACATGACCAAAAACAGTGTGACGTTGGTCAAGCCAAGGAGTACCGCCGCCTTTATAGGCTTCGATAATTTCTGCTGGGAAACCGGCACCTTCAAGTTGTCCAAGCATATTCGCTGGAACATTTTCATTGTTGACGATGAAAAATTGGCTGCCATTAGTATTGGGACCAGCGTTCGCCATTGATAGAGCCCCTCTTAAATTGAAGGCTTCCATGGAGAATTCATCTTCGAATTTATCGCCATAGATGCTTTCGCCCCCCATACCAGTTCCGGTTGGGTCGCCACCTTGAATCATGAAATCAGGAATCACTCGGTGAAAAATAATTCCGTCATAATACCCCTTTTTAGCTAGTTGAACAAAGTTTTCAACTGTCTTAGGAGCTAAATCTGGAAATAATTGTACTTTAATATCTCCGCGGTTGGTTTTGATGGTCGCTTTTGGACCCGTTGCATTGGCTAAATCTAATTGTGGAAATGCCACGTAAATCTCCTCCTTTGATTCGCTGACCTCCCCCGTTAAAAAACGAACAGGCTGCCGCATAATTACTAAAATATCATAGCCGATTTTCTTAAAAAAAACCATAGAGGACCCTTGGACTTTATGAAAAATTGCTATTTCAAGCAAATTTTTTTATGGAAATAATTATTTTTGATAGAATGCCAACAGAGGTCTTAGTCAAAGTGTGACTTTTAATATAGATAAGAAAATAAATTTTGCTGCTTGAGAAACTTTAGGACTTTAGTGACTTTAGTATAGTAGCTTTATTTTCAAGGAGGAAGAACTATGACAGATGTATATGACATCACCATCATCGGTGCCGGTCCGATTGGGCTGTTTGCAGCCTTTTACGCCGGGATGCGGGGTGCCAAAACAAAAATTATCGATAGCCTGCCGCAAATCGGCGGTCAGCTGGCAACCTTGTATCCGGAAAAGCTCATTTACGATGCGCCTGGCTTTGCGACAATTAAAGCCATCGAGCTGATTGAAAATCTCGATCAACAGTTGGAAAAATTTAATCACGACTTTGTTTTAGAAGAGGAAGTTGTTGACCTGATTGCCCATGAGGATTTCGTTGAAATTGTGACGAATCAAGGACTGCATTTTTCAAAATCAGTAATTTTAGCTTTGGGCAATGGCTCTTTTCAGCCTCGCCGCATAAATTTGCCATTGGCAGATGAGTTAGAAAATCACGGCTTGGATTATTATGTCAATGATTTGCAAAAATATACCGGTCAAAGAGTCGCCATTGCCGGTGGCGGCGATTCAGCCATCGATTGGGCTTTGATGCTAGAGCCAATTGCTGCAGAGGTCCATTTAATTCATCGCCGCCCGGAATTTCGTGGCCATGAACACAGTGTTAGCCTCTTAGAAAAATCGGGCGTCAATATTTTGACCCCTTATGTGATTGAAAGCTTGCAGGCTCAAGATGGTGAGTTGACCGCTATTGACCTGCAAAAAGTCAAAGCTGACGACGTTTTACAAATACCGATTGATCATCTGATTGTCAATTATGGCTTTTCGTCTTCTTTGAAGCATTTAAAAAATTGGGGACTAGAAACCCAACGCAATTCGATTTTAGTCAACAGCGACATGTCGACTAATATTCCTGGAGTTTACGCAGCTGGCGATATCACTCAATATCAAGGGAAAGTTAAATTGATTGCAACTGGCCTTGGCGAAGCCCCCACGGCAGTCAACAATGCCCTGCATTATATCAATCCTAAAAATCGGACACAGCCAATGCACAGCACCAGTCTGTTTGCTGAAAAATAGCAGAGAAAAAATGAAATCCTTAACTTTTGGCGAATCTTTTTAAGCAACCGCCATCAGTTAAGGATTTTTTTACATGCCGTATTCTGCTTGCCATTCTTTAATAGCTGCCGTGACACTTACTAGTAATTCTTCAGGAGTATTAGCCGCAATCCGTTCACCCTCAAAAAAGGCAAAAGGCTTCATCCCGCACAAGGTGCATTCGCTCATACAAGAATAAGTCATAATATCGCAATTTTCGCTGACAAAGGCATCATCAATCACCAATTGGCTGCCAGCGGATAAATTTTGTTCGCAAAATTCTAATAAAGGATCCATAGCGCTCCCCTTTCCATTATCTAACAGGGTCTTTCATTGCATTTTAACGAAAATAGTATAACATTGAAGAGGTAAAGATTAAACTATCCAGTTTTAGCATTCAAACAATTAGGAGTGACGCAGATGGTAATTAAAGGTGAAACATTAGAAGAAGTCGCCCGCCAGTTATTAATTGAACGGGGCGTAACAATTAGAGACATCGCCGAATTGGTTATGTTTTTACAAGAACCATATATTATGGGGTTACAAATTGAAACCTGCATTGAAAATGTCGAAGGTGTTTTAACCAAACGAGAGGTTCAAAATGCGATTATCACCGGGATTCAATTAGATATTTTAGCTGAGGAAAAGCAAATGCTCTATCCGTTACAGCAAATTGTCGAAGAAGATGAAGGGCTTTATGGTGTCGATGAAATTATTGCTTTAGGGATCGTTAACGTTTATGGCTCGATTGGCTTTACCAATTATGGTTATATCGACAAAGTTAAACCGGGAATTTTGAAAAAGTTAAATGATCACGAAGGCCCAAGCGTCAATACTTTTCTCGATGATATTGTGGGTGCGATTGCGGCTTCTGCTGCCAGTCGTTTGGCCCATGATAACCCTGATAAGAGTCAAATCACGCAATAAGCTTTTTGAAAATAAAAAATCCGCAAGAACTCAGATTGTCCTTCTGCTGAAAACAGCAGCCCGCAAATAGGCGGGACTTCAAGGAATCTGTGTTTCTTGCGGATTTTTTTTTATCCTTAATATTGCTAAACTACTATCAGTGAAATTTTCATCTGCTATGCTTGCGTCTTAACTGCAGGCGACCTGCGATTACTCCGCTTAAGAAAATTAATTCGATTAAAACGAAAAATAAAATAAAGCAGTGCATAAAAAAGGCCTCTGGTAAAACATTGATTATCGGATCAGTAGCTGGATTAAATAACCAGTCGTCGTTTGCAAAAAACAACTCGTGGAATCTGACAAAGAAAGTATCAAAGCCGACTGCCATTAAAAATCCGAAAATCACAGGAACTACTAAGGCAACTTGAAATGGTCGAATTAGTTTCCAGAGGGCCTTTTGTTTAACCAGACCGACGATAAACCAAATGGCTGGAATAGCCGTTACGATTAACACAGCGTAATCAAGTAAAAATAATTTTTTGACATCGTAAAAATGTTGAGCACCGCTAGCCGACATCGGAAAATCCGGCAGCGCTAAAGTCGTATTGAAGGGATTATTTAAAAAGGCCATCAGCTGGTCAAAATTGTGAAGCAAAACATCTCGAGAGACATCGGTATAATCTAAAATATTTAAATACCCGATATCAAAGACGTACAACGGCCGAAAATTAATCGCCACAAACACGGAAAAGCTGATGATAAATAAAAACAGCGCCAGCCATTGCATAAACCGTTTAATCTTCATTTAGTCAATTTTCCATTCATCTAGACTTGCCACTACATAGGTCGGTGCCTCAGGCAGGCTTGGTACAGCTGTTGCCGGTGTGAAGCCGGTAGTGACTAACAAGGTATCAATACCATTGGCAATCCCTGCTTGAATATCAGTTTCGTAGTTGTCGCCAACCATCAAAACAGCTTCTTTATGCAAGCCTAAAATTTCAACCGCTTTTTCCATGATAATGGCATTGGGTTTGCCAATCATCACCGGTTTGGTTTGAGTAGCTGTTTCCACCAAGGCAATGATTGAACCGGCCCCAGGCACAAGGCCCCGTTCATTTGGTAAATTTTTATCGGGATTGGTGCCGATAAAAGTCGCCCCTTTTTGAATCGCAAATGTCGCTTCTACAAATTTTTCATAGGTCACCTGACTGTCCAAGCCAACCACAACGTAATCAGGATTTTCCTTGTCTTCGATAAATCCGGCTTCGGCAATCGCAGTTTTTAGGCCGCCTTCACCGATAACATAGACCCGCTTGCCTTTATTGTCAGCTTTCATAAAGTCAACCGTTGCTAAACTAGCCGTATAAACTGTGCTGGCTGGCACTTCAATCGCAAACTCATTTTTTAAACGGTAGGCAACATCTGTTGGTGTTTTGGTCGTATTATTGGTGACAAATAGAAAGGGAATCTTGGCGGCTTGCAGCTTTTCAACGAAGCGTTTGGCCGCTGGAATCGGCTGCTTACCTAAATAGATCGTCCCGTCTAAATCAATCAAGTACCCTTGATAGTCCATTTAATCTTCCCGCTTTCTAATCACAAAGCCTGATTTTTCACCATGAGCTGCCTCAGTGGTGCTTTTTACTGCAGGGTTCGATTGTTTTTTGGGTTCTGTCTTACGATTCTTAATTGTTGGCTTCGTCTTTTTCACAGATTGGACAGGTGCTTTTTTTTCCTCTGTATGCGCCGTTGTTGTATTTTTCTTGCCGCTATTGCTACGGCGGCGACGATTTTGCTTGCGTTCCCGCTTGCCGCCGACACGCTCAATGACAAAATAAGCACAGCCAAAATTGCAGTATTCATACAGATAATCCTGTAAACTTTCAATCCGTTGATCGGGAAAAGCCCGTCGATTGTCATTAGCAAAAAAGCCTTTGAGGCGCAGCTGTTCATAGCCCCAATCCCCCACGATATAATCATAGCGAGACAAGACATCACTGAAGCGCTCACCGAGTTTTTCTGCATCAAAGCCGTCACGATAATTCGTCGCCAATTTATATTGGCGATCGCCGATTAATAGCTGATCGTTTTCTAGGACCTGAACTGTTTCGCCTTTTTTCTTTTCAGCCGGTTCGCTTTCTTCGGCAATATCTTCTAAGACAGCGGCCAATTCCGCTGTTAAATCATCTTTTACTTCAGCAGCTGGCTGCTTTTTTAATTGATTTTTATTTTTTTCTGTTTCGGTTGTCATAAACTCACCACCATCATTCTTCAAACTGCATTTATTTTATCATAGTTTTGCCTCAGGACAAAGACTGCCTCAAGATTCCTCAGATTTTAGCGGGAATTTTTGGCTAAGGTATTCCGCCAGGACACTGCGGATAAATTCTGGAAAGAGAAACTCAATCTGACCGGCAATTTCAATCGTCGGGAAAAAGGGCACAAATAGATAATGGTCTACTGTGGTAAAAGTATAGCTTCCTTCAGGGTCAATCATCTCCCCTAGCCAATGGACTTGATGATTGATGCTGTCATAATCAATGCCGCTATAAATAATATTGCCGAAAATTTTACCACGAAAGCCCATGCCGACAATTGGAAAGTTCCGTAGAAAATTGCGATTTTTTTCCATCTCCTGCACCAAACGAATCAAATTTTTTCCCGTCAAGGTCACATTGATTAAATGCATCGGATGCGGCAAGGTTCGTTGCAACTGGTCTTGATTGACAACACCAGCCGGAATATCTTCTAGAAACAAACCACTGTTTAAGATGCTGACTTGTGTCTGGCCCCGTTTTTTCACGGCAGCCAAAGTAGCTAAAACTAAAGGATGCTCGCTATCAACATCTACCGCTAATGGATACGGCAAGTCGGCAACCTTGCGGGCTTTTAACAGGTTATGGCCTTCCGTTAGATAGCCACTGATTTCTTCTTCGTCTTCTGACAGCTCCAGCATTTCACTAGTTGGCAAGGCTCGAGCAGAAGTTTTCACAATCTGCTTGTTATCAGCTAATTCAATTTTGACTTCCCCAACATAATGGCCAAATTTTTCAGCAGCCGCTAGTTGCACCTGACCGATTTTCTCCCCTTGAATAAATAAATGATGGGTGTGGGAACCAAGAATCACATCAATTTCTGGAAACTTGCGGGCAATTTCGCGATCTGAGCCAATACCTAAATGGCTCATCAGCACGAGCACATCTACTTGACTGCGCAGTTCGGCTAATAACCCCGGCAAGAGATCGTTAGGTTGACGAATATCCCAACCGTTCGGCGTGTAAGTCAACGGAAAAGGCGCTGTCATGGCAATTAAACCGATTTTGGTTCCCTTGTCAGTCGTAATTATTTTTGAGGCCCGCGCCCAGTCTGGCATCTGCAAAGACGTTTTATCAAACAAATTATCTAACAGAACATCAAAATTAGCATGGTCGTAAAGATGATTTAAATCAGTTTTAGAATTGCCGACGCCTTCATTGTTACCGATGGTCGCTGCATCATAGCCAATCGTGTTCATCAGTTCAACATTCGCCTGCCCATTGGTGGCCTCTGACAGTGGATGCCAGCGGTCAACAAAGTCCCCTAAATCAACGGTGATTACAGTCTGACCTTTATTTTTGGCTTCAAAGCGACGCTGTTGTAAAAAGCGGCGAATCTTCGGCCAGTTTTCAAAATGAGAGTGCAAATCATTAGTATGTAAGATTAAAATTTTTTCCATGGAATCACCTAGTTTTCATTTAGTCTAGTTTATAGTAACATAGGTCTGACAAATCCGTTTACTAGGAGGCTGTACCATGAAAATAATGACCCCTATCGGCCCTTTCTGGCTGCAGGCAGATGACACAGGTCTGACCAGAGGGACGTTTACGCCGTTGCCTGAAGACTCTGCTGAAAAGACTAATCCTCATCTAGTGCAAGCAAAAAAAGAATTAGTTGAATATTTTGCCGGTCAGCGCCAAAACTTTACTGTCCCCCTTTCGATTAAAGTCGGCACCGCTTTTCAACGACAAGTCTGGCAAGCACTACAGGAAATTCCTTTTGGCGACACCCGTAGTTATCAAGCAATAGCCCAAGCGATTGACAATCCGAAAGCTGTCAGGGCAATCGGTCAGGCCAATCGCCATAATCCGATTGCCATCATCATCCCTTGTCACCGGGTAATCGGGAAAAACGGTCAACTGACTGGTTATATGGGAACTAGCGGCGTGGAACTGAAACGGCAGCTGCTAGCTTTAGAAGGTGCCGCATTTTAAAATAAAAATAAGCTGTGGAAACTCTTTTTGATGAAGAGTTTCCACAGCTTTTTATCTGCCAGTGACAGAGTAATTTTTTTCCAAAAAAGTTTGGCAATCATTTTTAAGCAAAAAGAAAAAGACCCGAAAGTCTTTGTTATCAACATTTATTAAAGACACATGGCGGCATTCACTTAGTGCTGCTTCCTTCCAGATCTGACACAATTCACAAACCCGCCATTGTCCTGCCTTGCGGCAAAAACTAGTATAACTTATTTTGTTATTGAATGCTAGTCTTTCTCAGAAATTTCTTCGAGTTTGGCAATTTTTTTCGCAGCTTTCTTTTGTTCCCGCAGCTTTCTAAAAAAATTAGTCAAAATTGCTCCGCATTCTTCCGCCAAAATCCCCCCCTCAACATAAGCGCTGTGATTAAAGCGCTCCTCGGTTAATAAATTCATCAGCGTTCCAGCCGTGCCGCCTTTAGGATCGGCGGCTCCGAAATAAACTTCGGCTACCCGCGATAAAACCATGGCGCCACTACACATAGCACAAGGCTCTAATGTAACAAAAAGCTGTGCGTTCTCTAAGCGCCAGTTATCAATTGTGTGACAGGCTGCTTTGATGGCAAACATTTCTGCATGGGTTGTGGCATCCTGCGTGTGCTCTCTAAGATTATGACCCCGGCCGATGATTTCACCGTCTAAAACTACGATTGCACCAATGGGGACTTCTGCTAAAGCTTCGGCCTTCTTCGCCTCCGCCAAAGCCAAGCTCATATAAAATTCTTTTTCAGTTTGTGTTAAGTCTGTCATGGTCTTCCTCCGCTGCTATTTTAGCATGAGATTTCTCCTGCTTCAATTCACAAAAGCAAGATAATTTCCTTCCTAAATGGCAATTTTTGATTAGGATTTCGGTTGTCAGACGGAGACGGTTTTCAGACTTTAGTCCCGTGAAGGATAGAAAACATCTGTTATAATTAATAAAAAGGAGGTTGTTCAAATGAATCTAGGGTTGTTGAATATATTGGTAATTGGCATTAGCTTTTTAGTGCCGTTTTGTGTCAGCATTTATTATTTAAATAAAAAACGGGTCAAGTATCGCTGGTTGCTATCTTTTGTGATTGCCTTAATCGCCGGCTCAGCTATTGCCTATGGTATTGCTGAATTTCTATTATAATATAAAAAAAACTGCGGTATCAGCCAGTCAACAGAGTGAACCTGTTACGGCTGTTACCACAGTTTTTTTGTTTATCCTTCAAAAGCTGCGCTTAAATAACTAGAAAGTTTGTTTTTTAAATCCTTTTGGGAACCTTTGAAATTTTGTCCGTAGATTTTGACTTTTTGTTTACCATTCTTAATTTTTCCAGAAACGGTAATAATTGATTCTAAGTCTTCATCTGACAAACGGTCAACTAAGTCCATAATTTTTTGGTTGCCGCCAAATTTGTTTGCCACAAATTTTCTAGCTTTGCAACGATTGGTTGCGTAATGTACCTTTTCGATAATTTTTCCTGAAGCAATCACAGTTGCTGTGATGCCCGCAACGGCTGCGATACTAAAACCGATTGCTACTTTTGTAGTTGTTTTCATTGGCTAATCCCCTTTCTCTTACTTATAATGATAGCACATTCATGAAAAATAAGGTATCGAAAGCCCTGCTAAACTTTAAACCGCAAGCCTTTGGGATAAAAGTTTTTGATGACTCCCTGAACTTGTTTGCCAAAGCCGATTGGCATCTTGTCATAAGTTAAAATCAGCCAACCTTGATTGCCGGCAAGCGAAAAAGTTTCACCGGCAACATAATGCTGCCAGTCTTCTTTGGTGATAGAAACGGCTGGCCAAGTAGCCGGCGCCGTCATGCTTAAAGCAAAGCTTGGCTCAAAGCGATTTTTTTTGATGGTTCCCAGATGCAATCCTGGGCGAATCAACTTCAATTTTTCAATCTGTGAAAAAGTAAGTCCCGCAGGTAATTGCCACACCTGCTCGCCAAATTTAATCCGTTCTCCTACCGCTGTTAATGGAAAAGCTTCAAAAAATTTATCCACTAATTGGCTTTCTTCTTTAGTTAACTTTATCTGAGCCTTTTGCGGATTTTTTTGTTTTTTCTTTGATTTGGGTGCTTGTGTTTCCTCATTTGTCCCTTGGAAAATGAGTTTTGCGACGAAATGTCCTTCGCCGATATTTTTGTGGGGCCAGATTCTGGCTGTCTTGGCCAAATCGGGAACACTGCCCCATTCTGGACGGCCTTGTTCTGTTTCAGGATAATTGATTTCAGCAATGGTCAGCGGATAATTTTCAACTAGCCAGCTGACAATTTCTTCATTTTCCTCTGGCGCAAAGGTACAGGTGGAATAGACTAAAGTCCCTTGTGATTTTAGCATTTTTAACGCCGAGCTTAGAATTTCCTTTTGGCGGGCAGCGCAAACTTCAGAGGAATTTTCCTGCCACTCCTCAATTGCCACATCGTCTTTTCGGAACATCCCTTCCCCTGAGCAGGGGGCATCCACTAAAATTTTATCAAAAAATCCGCTGAAGCTTCCGACTAATTCAGCAGGTGCGTGATTAGTCACCAGACTATTGACCCCGCCCCAGCGTTCGATGTTTTCACTTAGGATTTTAGCCCGTTTAGTGAAAATCTCATTGGAAACTAAGAGGCCCTGATTGTTTAATTGACTTAAAATTTGGGTCGATTTTCCTCCGGGAGCCGCGCATAAATCTAAGACCTTTTCCCCCGGCTGTGCAGCTAAGACTGTCGCCACCAGCATGGCACTTGGCTCTTGACTATAGACATAGCCGGCCTGATGCAGCGGACTTTTTCCAGAGACCTTGCCCAAAAAGGCATACTTGGCATAAGGAGCCTTTTGAAAATTGTCAAAGCCGTGGGCGGCGACCATTTCTTGATAGGCTGGTTTCAAAGGATTTTCCCGAAAAGCCTTTTGATAGCTGCCATTCGTTAAAGCTTCAAAAAAGGCAGCGGCTTCACTACCTAATAAGGTTTGATATTTTGAAATAAAGCCACTTGGTAAATTCATCAATGAACTCCTTTAAAAATTTTTGGCAAAAAAAGGCTGTGACGTTAGTCTTTTTAACAGATGAAATCCCGAACCATATTATATTTGCTCCTGCGGCCCAGTAGGTCCTCGTCGCAAATCAACAATATTCAGTGTCTTTTACTAGATATTGTTCGTAAAGTTCGGCTCTGTTCTAACTAATGTCACAGCCTCTATTATAGATTAATTACGTCGGTTATTGCCACCGAAAATTAAAATCAAGCGCAACAATTGTAAAAACGTTGCTAGCGCTGCTGCCACATAAGTTAAGGCAGCCGCAAATAATACTTTGCGGGCAATTGGCAGCTCATCTTCAGTTAAAATATTGCCGGAGCCTAAAATTGCCAAAGCTCGCCGGGAAGCATTAAACTCGACCGGCAGTGTCACTAATTGGAACAACAAGGCCAATGAGAACATTAAAATCCCGATATTAATCAAAGTTTGGTTCCAAGAGAACAATACACCGATTAAAATCAACGGCATGGATAATGATGAACCGAAATTGGCAACCGGCACAATTGCTGTCCGAATTTTTAAGGGGCTATAGCCAGTCGCATCCTGCACTGCGTGACCACATTCATGGGCGGCCACACTAATGGCTGCAACTGAGGTCGAACGAGCAGTAGCCTGCGAGAGACTCAACATTTTATTACCAGAATTATAATTATCTGTGAGATTGCCGGCAATTTGCTGAACCCCCACATTGTTAATGTGTTGACTGCTTAAAATATATTGGGCCGCTTGGGTGCCCGTCACATTATTGCGACTGTGAACATCGTCGTATTTTCTAAAGGTACTATTCACATAGGCTGAGGCGGCCATCGAAATGACCATCCCAATGATGACAAAAATCAATCCCGGGCCAAAGCCGTAAAAAAGTCCCATCCCGTACATAGGAACATTCCTCCTTCTCTTTGACCAAATTTTACCATAGAATTATTAAATATTTGTGAACAGTGCTCAGTTTTTTTATTTGATTAAAACTCTTTAAATAATTAACTAAATTTCTTAGCGGCGACACTTGCCGCACCAATCATGCCCGCCGCTGAACCAAATGCGGCCAATTCTAATTGACAAGCGGCTGCAGAAATTTTTAAAGCATGTTGTTGGATGACTTGGCGGGCGGGGGCCAATAATCTTTCACCGGCCTTGGCCATGCCGCCACCAATCAGGATTTTTTTAGGATTATATAAGTTGATGACATTGACTAAGCCGAAGCCGAAAATTTCGCCGGTTTCCTGAAAAACTTTTTGGCAAAGGGCGTCTCCTTGATCAACGCCCTCAGAAATCATTTTGGCTGTCAGCTGTTGCCGATCCTCTCCAAGCCAATCGCTTAGAATACTTGGCTGACCTTCTGCTAAATAATCAACAGCTGTCTTGACCATTCCTCTGGCTGAAACATAACGACCCAAACAGCCACTGCTGCCACAGGCACAGGGCCGACCTTCACGATACATATTCATGTGGCCGATTTCGCCAAAACTATTGGTAACCCCATAAAGCAGTTGCTGATTGATGACCACTCCAGCGCCTAATCCGGTGCCCAAGGTAATAAAAACAAAATCACTAAGCTCTTGGGCGGCCCCTAGTGTCCATTCGCCAAAGAGATTCATGCGGACATCATTATCAATCACCGTTGGAATATCAAATTCTTTTTCTAAAATTGCGACGATTGGAATATTTTCCCAATCGGTAAAATTCGGAGAGAAAAGCGAGATACCATTTTCTAAATCCAATAAACCGGGTACTCCTAAACCAATGCCCTGCACTTGATTGGTAGTCAACTGGTTATCCCGCAGGATTTTTTTTATAGCTGTCACTAAATTTTTTAAAACGATTGTGGCCCCCGCCAAAGACTCTGTGTCTGTCGTCTGCTGATCTATGCAAACCAACTCTTGATCAAACAAACCTAATTTGATTGCCGTTCCACCTAAGTCAATCCCCAGATACATTTGCTTACCTCCAGAAATTTTTTAAAATTATCGAGTAAATTTATTACTAAATATTTTACCAAGAAAATTATCCCGAGACAAGCACAAAAAAACTATGACACCCTAAGTAATTAAAGCGTTCCAAATAGTTTGTAAAACTGGCTATCATTTATTACTGAGAAAAAATTCCTCAAAAATTTAGCCGACTGTTTGAAGCTGTTTACTGTATTAGGTTTGTCATAGTTAAATTGCTTTTGAAAATTTAGTTTTTCTTCACAAATTCTGATTTTAATTTCATCGGACCAAAGCCATCGACCTTACAATCGATGTTGTGGTCGCCTTCAACTAGGCGAATATTTTTAACTTTGGTGCCTTGCTTAATGGCACCAGATGCTCCTTTGACTTTTAAATCTTTGATGACCGTCACACTATCGCCATCAGCTAAGAAATTGCCGTTGCTGTCTTTGACGACTAAGCCGGCTGTTTCTTCAGTGGCGTTTGCATCAGCAGACCATTCGTTGCCACATTCTGGACAGATAAACAGTCCACGATCCTCATAAGTGTATTCTGAATTACATTGGGGGCAATTAGGTAAAGCGCTCATTGATTTCCTCCGTGAGTGTTAATTATTTTCCCGGTACTCTTGACAGAGCCGTTGAATTTCTTGATAAATTTCCTGAACTTCTTTTAAATCGTGGGCATTGGCACCGCTGGCTAATGGATGACCACCGCCGTGATGCCGTTTAGCCAGCTCATTAATCACTGGCCCTTTTGAACGTAGCCGCACGCGATAATAGCCTTCTGGTTGTTGCACAAAAATTCCCCAAGCTAAGACTTGATCAATTTTTCCGGGAACGGAAACGATGGCGGAGGTTTCTGAATCCACCACGCCGTATTCCGCTAAAACTTCTGAAGGCAGAATCACTTGGCCAGCGCCATTTTCATCTAGTCGCAGATTTTGGTTAACAAAACCAGATAAGCGGGCCACCGACATTGAAATTTGGTCGATTTCTCGATTTAATTTGTTGGCATCAAAACCGTAATCCATTAAAACAGCCGCTGTTCTTAAAGTATGGGCCGTCGTTGCTGGATATAAAAAGCGACCGGTATCGCCGACAATTCCGCCGTATAATAAGCGGGCAGCATTTTCGCTAAATTTTAGCTCATCAGGAAATTGCAAAACAAAATCGGCAATAATTTCACTACAACTGCTGGCACCGGTGTTGACATATAATAAATCGCCATAAGGTTCATCATTCGGATGATGATCAATCTTGATTAATTTCTCGCCTAAAATATAGCGCTTGTCACTAATGCGGTCGCTGTTGGCAGTGTCCGTCACAATCACTAAAGCTCCTTGATACTGATTTTCTGTTACCTCATCCATCACGGCTAAGTAGTCTAAGCCTTCAACGGGACCACCCACCTGATAGATTTCTTTTTCCGGAAATGAGGTCCGCAAGATTTCCGCCAAGCCAACTTGCGAGCCGATAGCATCGGGATCAGGTCGTTGATGGCGATGAATAATGATGCGGGAATATTTTTTAATTTCAGCTAAAATTGCTGATAGCTTATCTAAGTCTTTCATAAATTCTCCTAGTTTCTATAGTTCTGGATTACAAAGTACTGTTGCTTTTTTAAATCTACTTGCTTCAGTTAAGATGCTTAAGCACGTTCCATGACCTGACAGACGACTAATGCTTTAGCAACAATTGTATTTTCTAAAAAAACTTCAATATCTAGTTTAGCCGAACGGCGGCCGATTTCCAAGACCCGCGGCCGAATTTCTAAATCACTTTCCAATTGAATCAAGCGCAAGTAATGAAGATTAATTTGTTCAATCAAAATATTGCGTCGCTGATTGGCGACCATTGTCCGCTGGGCAACGTTGGAGATAATTTCACTGAGCACGCCAAAGGAAATTGTCCCGACACTGTTTACCATCTGCGGTGTCACAACAAAATGATAGGAATAATCTTCGCTTTGTTTGCCCTCCTGCTCATCCTCCACCGTGATAACTTCACCGGCAATCTGATCAGAAATAGTGTCCGCAATTTGCGGCTGCCGTTGGACCATTTGCATCGCCTTCATGACATCTTGTCGACTAACAATACCGGATAAAGTCAAATCATCTTCAACAACCGGCATTACCTCTAAGCCGTCCCAAATCATTTGGTGACTGACAGAGGCGACACTCATGGTGCGCTTAACGTAAATGGGATCTTTGGTCATAATTTTTTCAATCAACTGATGGTCATTTTTGCCGATAATATCTTTTGCGGTCACAATGCCAATCAAACGCTGATTGCGATTCACCACTGGAAAACGGGAATGTCGAGTCTCTTCTGACAGCCTTTGAAATTCTTTGACACAATCAGAGCCATGAAGATAAATGGCTTTATCTAAAGGCACATAAATATCTGATACTAGCATAATGTCTTTTTTAATCAGCTGATCGCTTAACGCCCGGTTAATCATTGTCGCCACCGTAAACGTATCATAAGTTGTTCTTAATACCGGCAACGCTAAATCATCTGCCAACTGAGAAATTTCATCAGTCGTTGCAAAGCCACCGGTTATCAAGACGGCGGCACCTTCTGTCAGTGCTAATTTTTGTACGCCTTCACGATTTCCGACAATCATTAATGAACCAGGCGTGATATAGCGTTCCATTGCAGATTCGGTCATGGCGCCGATGACAAATTTATTTAAGCTTTTGTCTAATCCTTGACTGCCGCCAAGTACATCCCCTTCAATAATCCGGACAACTTCGCCGAAGGTCAGCTTCTCAATATTTTTTTTCAGCTTGCGTTCAATCCGAATTGTTCCGACCCGCTGAATTGTCGAGACTAAGCCGATGGTTTCTGCATCTTTGATTGCCCGATAAGCCGTACCTTCACTGACGGAGAGGTCTTTGGCAATCCGGCGAACTGAAATTCGTTCGCCCACCGGCAGGCTTTCAATGTGATTTAAAATTAAATCATGTTTTGTTGCCATGAGTCTGCCTCCTAAAATTCAAAGCTAGTGTCCGGCGTCATTACCCGGCCCACATGTTCTGGTAATAATTGAATAAATGCTTCAGGGTCCTGTTGAATCACGGGAAAAGTATTATAGTGAATCGGCACCACTTGCTTGGCCTGCACTCGTTTGGCAGCCCGAGCAGCTTCTTCAGGCCCCATCGTAAAATTGTCACCGATTGGCAAAAAGGCCAAATCAATGTCGTGGGTTTCGCCGATTAAACTCATATCACTGAACTCAGCAGTATCGCCGGCGTGATAAATCGTTTTGCCTTCAATTTCTAAAATCATTCCGGCGGCTTCCCCCATATAGAGCAGTTGACCTTCATATTCATAGGCAGAGGAATGGAGCGCCGGCACTAATTTAACCGAGCCAAACGGAAATTCGAATTTGCCGCCTAAGTTTAAGCCGTGGCCTTTAATTCCAAAGCGGCCGAAGAAATTAACCAGCTCCACCATACCAATAACCTGTGCGTGATTTTTTTCGGCAATTTCCCGAGTGTCACCAATATGATCACCATGTCCGTGGGTTAACAAAATATAATCCACTTTTAAATCTGCTGGGTCTACCCGCGTCAGTGGATTGTCAGAAAGATAGGGATCAATTAAAAGTTTTTGGTTGTTTGCGAGTTCTATTAAAAATGCTGAATGTCCGAAATAAGTAATTTTCATCAGAATACCCTCCGTTTAACTAAAATCTGTGCTGTAAAAGTAATACAGTTTATCAAAACAATTATAACAGTTTTCCAAGCATTCTCCAATCAAGCTGACTGAAAGAAGCAAAAATTTTGGCCATTCACGCAAAAAAACCGAAAAAAATTGTTTAAATGAACTATTTTTGAAAGATGCTGCGTTTTTGATACAAAAATCAAAGTTACGTTTTATTGCTCCCAATTATTTAAGTAAAACAAAAAAGCTTGAAAACTCAGCGGCTGCTAAGCTCAAGCTTTTGGTTATTTGTTGTCTTCTTCAAAATACTCTTCGTAATCGCCATAATCCTCGAAAACGTCTGCTTGGGTATCGTTATTGGCGTCATCCAAGGCATCCATTCCTGTCAGCGCCTTATCCAAAGTATCAACCTCGGTGTTTTCCAGCAGCTGCGCTTTGTATTCCTCTTCTGATATGACTTTACCTGTTTTTTTATGTCTGAAAAATCTAGGCATCTTCTTCACCGCTTTCCTTAAGATACTTTTATTGTACGCTATCTTAAAAAAATTTACGACTATTAAGGCACTCGACCAGCAAGGCTTGACAATAAAAATTCAAAATTTTTATTTTTTGACGATGGCTGTCAGCTGCGGTTGAATAAATGCGATAAAATCTTTTACCGACAATTTGATTCCCTTACCTAATTCACCAGCAGAAACAACGATTTCTGGTAACTCTTGGACTTTTTCATCAATCAAAATTGGAAAGTCTGGATGATGTTTGCGAATGCCAAAAGGAGTATTGGCGCCATGCTCATAACCGGTTTGTTCGATGACATACTCAATCGGCGGTAAACCAATTTTACGATTGCCGGTAGCTTTGGCAACCGCTTTGTAATCCATGCGCTCAGTCAATGGTACTAAAGCAATCACAACACCTGTTTTATCGCCTTTTAAGACCAGTGTCTTGTAAATAATTTCTTTTGGAAAATTTAGTTGGTCCTCCAGCAATTCTTCTGTGCCATTGACTTCTTGGGTGGGAAATATGATGGCTTCATAGGGCACTTGATTTTCTGATAAATAGCTTTCAACTTCATTTTTATCGGCCATTGACTTTTCGCTCCTTGCGTATTCTAAGATAAGTAATTAACAATGCTACAAAACATAAAATAAATGAGCCTAAAAAGGCGATTTCCATGCCGAAAATAAAAATTTCCGGCCGCCCACTGATGTAAGTCGTCACCTTTTGACCATAGGCGACACTCATGGCTTGATAGAGAATCGTAGTGGATAACGCAATCCCGATTTCCATCCCAAAATTGCGGGCGAAACTATTTAAACTGCCGGCAATTCCCAAATTTTCTTTGCTAACGCTACTCATAATCATCGTGTTATTTGGTGATTGGAAGAGGGCATTACCTAAGCCCATTAAAGCTGTAAAGAGGCAAAAATACCACAAAGGTGTCGTTAAACCTAAAAACATGTAACCTAATTGGGCAGCTGCCAAAAGAATTAAGCCTGAAAACACTAATTTTTTAGCTCCCAGCACATCGGTTAAATAGCCGCTTAAAGGCGAGCCCACCACCATCATCAGCGGAAAGACCATCATTAAAATGCCGGCAAAACTGGCGCTGTAGCCAAGGGCATCTTGCAGGTAATAAGGCATGATAACATTGACAAAAAAGTTCGAGGCAAAAATAAAAACTGCTGTAACGAGGCCCATTGTAAAAATCCGATTGTCAAAAATTTTGAAGTCAATCAGCGGAGTTGTCTGCCGTTTTTCAAGACGGTAGAAAATAATAAAGGCCGCAACTGCTATCACCCATAGGCCAAGCACTTGCCAAGCGGTAAAACCTAGCTCTTGTCCGATAAAAATGCCGCCGAATAAACTGATAATGCCGATTGCAAAGACAATAAAGCCGGCAAAATCAATTTTTTCTTTGCTCTTTGTTAAATCTTTTGGTAAAAATTTTTCACCGATTACAATCGTAACGAGACCCACGGGAATATTAATCCAAAAAATATAAGGCCAGCTTAAATGGGATAAAATCAATCCGCCTAATCCCGGACCAGTGATTGAACCTAGTGATACAAAGGCACCAATCATCCCTAGCGCTCGACCCCGTTCTTTTAAAGGAAAAATTTCAGTAATAATACCGGAGTTGGTGGCCATCGTCATGCTAGCTCCAATCGCTTGGATCACTCGGCCGAATAATAAAAATAATAGCGAATGATTGAAGCCGCAGAGTAATGAGCCTAATACAAAAATAATTGTCCCAATCCGAAAAATTCGAATTTTGCCCCAGCTGTCACCAATTTTTCCAAACAGCAGCAGACAGGCGCAGACTACCATTAAATAAACGGATGCCACCCAGGCGGCTTGATTCATCAACACCCCTAAATCCTTTGAAATAGTCGGTAACGCAATGTTGACGATACTGGAATCAAGGGTCGACATAAAGGTGAACATCGCCACACAGACTAAAATCCACCAGCGTTGTTTTTGAACTTTGGCATCTTCTTGATAGGTTTTCATGCCACTCCTTCTTTCTGATAATTTTTTACAAAAGGAAAAGCCCGCCGACATCCGACAGGCCTGTTTCCTAGTTGCGACTGCGCTTGCGCTGCGTTGCCTCCATGATGACTGGTAAAATCACTGGGCGACGCTTCGTTTGTTCAAAGAGATAACGCCCTAGCTGATCACGAATGTCTTGTTTTAATTTGCTCCATTCAAAATCTTTACTTTGCAAATGCTTTTCAACAATTTCACTGATCATCTTACTGCATTCCTTCATCAAATCACGGCTGGTTTTAACATAGACAAAACCACGGGAGGTAATCTGTGGTGCCGAAACAATTTTTTGCTCTCGGCGATTGATGGTTACAACTGCCACAAAAATCCCATCTTCTGATAAAATTTTGCGATCCCGCAAAACAATATTGCCGATATCGCCGACACCTAAACCGTCAATCATCACATTATCTGCTGTTGTACTGCCAGCATAAGCCATTTTGCCTTTGGCGTATTCTAAAATATCGCCGCGGCCGGTGATGTAAATATCTTTATAAGCCATTCCCACTTCATGGGCTAAATCAGCGTGGGCAGCTAGCTGACGGTATTCCCCTTGGACGGGAATAAAATATTTTGGATTCATAAAGTTTAACATCAACTGTAAATCGTTGGCATTGGCATGGCCGGAGACCCGGAAATTTTCCGAAATCTGTTTGACGACGCCGCCTGCACGATAAATCATGTCCTCTGTTTTAGCCACGACTGTTTCCATGGCTGTCGTTGGCGTTGTGGTGATGTAAACCAAATCACCTTTTTCAATCCGCAATGAACGATGGGCACCATTGGCCATCCGTTGCAGCGATTTAATCGGCTCACCCATGCGGCCGCTTTCTAAAATCAGAATTTCATCTGGCGAATATTTTTTCATTTCCTTCAAGGTAACTAATAGGTCTTCACTCGGCAAATGCAGGCGATTTAATTTCATCGCCGTGCGGATGATTCTTTCGACATCCTGACCAGTTAAGACAACTTTACGATTGGCTTTAGCAGCTGCATTTAAAATTTGTTGAACCCGTTGCAGGTTGCTGGCAACGCTGGCAACAATAATGCGGCCTTCCCAATAGCGAATCGTGTCTAACACTTCGTCGGCAATTTCCCGCTCAGAAGCTGTTTGAACCGTGCTCTCAGCGTTAGAAGAATCACTTAAAAGTGCTAAGACGCCTTCTTTGCCAATTTCAGCTAAGCGACCGTAATCGGTCTTGTACATAGCCACAGCGCTTTGATCAAACTTAAAGTCGCCGGTGTAAACAATATTGCCTTCTTTAGTCTTTAAGTTAATTCCGACAGATTCAGGAATTGTATGGGTCGTTCTAAAAAAGCTGACGGTTGCATGGGCAAAATCGATTTCCGTATGCTCATCAATTACATGAAATTCATTGAACTGTTTGCTCTCGTCATTAGCATTGACGGATAATTTAGCCAATTCAATGGTCAAGGCTGTCCCGAAGACCGGTACATTCATTTTTGAAACAAAATAGGGTAAAGCTCCGATTGCATCAGCATGGCCGTGGGTCAGGAAGACTCCCGCCACTCGGTCAGCATTTTCTTCTAAATAAGTAAAGTCAGGAATCACGACATCGATTCCTAATAATTCGTTTTCTGGATATTTTAGTCCGCAATCAAGGACAAAAATTTCATCCTCCACCTCAACGACATACAGGTTTTTTCCATTTTCCCGGACACCGCCAAGAGGGATGATTTTAATGTTGCTCATTTTTTCACCTCTCTGAAGTAACTCGCCATACATAGGAAAGTCAGCCCTTCTAATAGAAGCGCTGAAGCCCGTTTTATAAGTCGAGAACTTTTAAAATTTGTTCTTTTTCAGTTTCTGAGCATTCCACCATCGGCAAACGTAGACCACCGGCTGGAATGTGCAGATAATTTAAAGCCATTTTAATTGCCGCTGGCGAAGGCACTGAAAACAGTGCGTTAATCTTCGGCAATAATTTTCTTTGTAGCGCCGCCGCTTGCGCTAGGCGGCCGGCTTCAAGATCTTGATACATTTGATAATATTGGTCGCCGTAAATATGACTGGCCACTGAGATAACCCCGTGTCCGCCTAAAACTTTTGTGTGAAAAGCCAAGCCGTCTTCACCGGTGTAGACTAAAAAGTCGGCCGGTGCATTTTCAATCAATTCAGTGATGGCTTCGATGCCAGCACATTCTTTAATGGCAACAATATTCTCTAACTCAGCTAGACGCAAAGTTGTTGCAACCGCTAAGCTAGCAACAGTTCGACCGGGTACATTATACAAAATAATCGGCAGGCTGCTGCTTTCGGCTATCGCTTTGAAATGCTGGTACAAACCTTCTTGATTCGGTTTATTGTAATAAGGCACCACGGCTAACCCCGCGGCAATCCCGCCGAGCGCTTCAACTTCTTTAACAAAATTAATCGTGTCACGGGTATCGTTGGTCCCGACGCCGACAATAATCGGCACCCGATTATCGACTAAGCGAATAACCTCTTTAAACAAAAGAAATTCTTCGTCATGGGTTAAAGTCGGCGATTCGCCGGTTGTTCCAGCCACCACCAAACCTTCTGTATGTGTGCTTAATAAGTGTTCAATTAATTCCGGCAAGCGGGTAAAGTCCACGTTCCCTTCCTCATCAAAGGGGGTAACCATGGCAGTAATAATCGTTGCACTTGTTAACTCCATTTTTCTCGACCTCTCATTAAAAAACTATTTCGCAGCAATTAAGCCCATTTCGTGCATTTTTTCGGCAATTTGAACGGAATTCCAGGCCGCTCCCTTTAAGAGATTGTCTGAAACCACCCACATATGAAAACCATTTGCGACATCTAAATCTTTTCTGATACGACCGACAAAGGTTTCTTTTTGGCCGACAGCATTTAAGGCCTGCGGATAAATTTGTTGACTTGGATCATCCTCTAAAACGGCTCCTGGAGCTGCCGCAATAACTTCTTTAATCCCGGCAACCGTTGCAGCGTCTTTGACTTCGATGTAAACTGACTCAGAGTGACCAGAGACAACCGGAATCCGCACACAGGTCGCCGCCACTTTAATGGCTTCGTCTCCCATGATTTTTTTGGTTTCATTGATCATCTTCCACTCTTCATAAGTGTAGCCTTCTTCGGCAAAGACATCAATTTGCGGCAAAGCATTAAAGGCAATCGGATAATGTTTTTTATCACTGCCGGCTGGTAAAATATTAGCGTCAATATCTTTAGTGGCAACCCCAGCTAAAAATTCCTGCGCCTGCACTTTTAATTCTTCAATCGCCTGTGCTCCCGCACCAGAAACCGCCTGATAAGTGGAGACAACAATCCGCTCTAAACCATATTTTTGACGAACTGGTTCTAAGGCCACCATCATTTGAATGGTGGAGCAATTAGGATTGGCAATAATTCCTTGATGTGCCCGCAAAGCTTCTGGATTGACCTCAGGAACCACTAAAGGAACATTCGGGTCCATCCGAAAATAGCTGGTATTATCGACGACAATTGCGCCTCGTTTAACAGCTTCAGGCGCAAAAGTTTTTGAAATCCCGCCACCTGCGCTAAACAAAGCAATGTCGATGCCCTCAAAAGATTCCGGAACTAATTCTTCAACAGTCAGCATCTGATCTTTAAAAGCTAATTGTTTGCCTGCAGAACGTTTTGATGCTAAAAGTTTAATTTCCTTAATCGGCAGTGTTGTTTCCGCCAACATTTCCAACATCTTGGTACCAACTGCGCCAGTCGCTCCCACAACGGCTATTTTATATCCTGCTTCCATCCGTGAATTCCTCCATATACGCCAGACTTTCAGCTCCCGACAAAAAGGCTGGACTTCCTTCATTTATTAATTTGCTTTTCCCATTTTACCACAAAAGTGCTAATTACTATAGGGATTGTCCTGCTAATTTGTAAATTGCTTAAGAAACAGCAGCCGGCTAAAATCAACGGGTTGACTGTTGAACTGACGAAGATAATTTTTTTCAAATAAAAAACCTCCTGAAAACTTCGGGAAAACCCAAAATTAACAGGAGGTAAAAAAGTTGAGGGGAATCAACTTATTCACGAAATTACTTATTGTGTTTAGACATTTTTGCTTTTAAGTCTTCGTAGCCTTCTTTGACATCTTCGCCAATTTCATCAGCTTTTTCTTTGACTTTATCGCCTAAATCACGAGCTTTACTTTTGGCATCGGCGCCTTTGGATTGGACCTTGCCTTCCATTTCTTTAGACTTGTCATCCGTTGCTTTGCCGTAAGCTTCTTTGCCTTCACCAGCAACTTTATCTTTTGCGTCATTCATTCGACCTTTTAAATCTGCCATGATTGATCGCCTCCTTTTGTTGATGAATTTATTGTATCATCCACAATTAAAAACGAAGAAAATCCAGCTCATTTTTACAGCAGACTCAGCCAAATTTTAGCACTATTAATCTCATCCATACTGACCTGATGCCCGTAATCAAAGGTGTTTGCGCTGATTTCTGCCTGGCGCCCTTCAAAATTATCGACCAATTCGGAAAATGCTGAATCCGAAACAATCGGATCATTTGTCCCTTTGGAAAGCCAAATTTTTTTATCGCTTAAATCGAAATCCTGCGTCTTAACCCCTAAAGACATCGGATGAAATAAAATGGCTTTGTTTAATTTGGTTTTTCGCTCCAATAGCAAATGCGCCGCAATATTGGCACCATTTGAATAGCCAACTAAAATCCAATCATCCAGTGGAACATTGGCCTTTGTGCTATGCTTTTCAATTTCTGCTAATAAATTATCGGTTTCTTTTTCTAAACTGGGAATGTCAAATTGATTTAACCCATTGCGCTTAAAAAAACGATTCATGCCATCTTCTTGGACATCTCCACGAAAAGATAAAATCGTACAGCTGCCATCAAGGAAACGGGCAATATCCACCAGCGACGTTTCATCGCCGCCAGTCCCGTGCAACAATAATAACTTTTTTCCTTGGCTTTGCCCTTCGTCAAAATAATATTCCATGTGCTTAAAACCTCCGTCCACTTACTTTTAATAAGCTAATCATAGCATCGGAAATATTTTTTGCCAATTAATTGGCTTTGGCTTTTCCTCTAAGCCCTCCCTGCAAAATTTATTAAGCACAAAAAACGGCAAGAGCCGTCGCCTAATTTTCTTCAAAAACTTTTTAATCCGTAAGGAAGTTTAAGAAAAAAATTGGCTATGCTCTTGCCGTTGTTCTGCATATTTTAATGGTATAAATCAAAGCGTCCTTTAGCGAGCATTTCTTTAATGCCGCCGGTTTCTAACAAGGAACGATCCAAAATCGCTTTTTTAATAAAGGAGGCTGGGTAGCCTTTGACTTCAGCGGCTCCCACTATACCAAAGGCATGGCTGTTGCCGATTGAAGCAACTGAGCCTAATGATTTAAAGGTAAACGGTGCAATCGTTTGGCCCTTTAAAGTTGCCAGTAAATGCTTGGCTGCATAATGACCCATTTTCAAAGAAATTTGTGCTGTTGTTGGATAAGGCCGTTTGCTAGTGGCATCCATTACAGCAGAGACATCCCCAATCACATAAATATTTTCATGATCTGGTGCTGTCAAATGGTCGGTAACGTTCACCCGACCCCGCCGTTGTTCAAAGCCTGATGCGCCAATCACATGACTGCCGCTGACACCAGTTGTCCAAATAATGGTTTTGGCGGTTAATTCTTTTAGAGCTTTGGTTTCTGCATCATCTTGATAGACGACAGTATCGGCTTTAATTTCTTTAATTGGTTTGCCGGTTAACAACTGAACTCCCCAAGATTTTAAATGGTCAATCCCGTAGGCAGCCAATTTTTCAGAAAACATCGGTAAGAGATGGTCAACCGCTTCGACACAATAAATTTGAATCTCTTCTGGTTTGACGCCGGCAATTTGTGCGTATTCTTTGCGGCCTTCTACTAAGGCGCCCAAGAGCTCAATTCCGGTAAAACCTGCACCACAGACAACAATTTTCAAATAGTTTTCGTCTTGGGTTTCTTGATATTTTTGCATCATTGCCAGAATATGTTGGTGAACAGCGTCAGCCGTTTCAACATTGACCATTGGTAGTGCAAATTCTTCAACACCGGCAATACCAAATGATTCTGACTCAAAGCCTAGAGCGACGATTAAATAATTGTAATTAATTTCTTTACCGTCTGCTAAGAGAACCGTTTGCTTTTCCGCATCAATTTTAGCGACTTCCCCTTTGATAAAGGTCGTCTTATTACTTTCCACCACATCTTCAATCAAGTAGCTGATTGATTCTTTGCTTTGGGTACCTGCGGCAACTTCATGCAAATCTGTAGCTTCATAATGATAATCGTTTTTGTCAATCAGTGTGATGTGCAAATCATCGGCCTTTTGCAGCGCTTTTAACGCCCGCAAACCCGCATAACCAGCACCTAAAATGACTACTTCCATCTTATTTCCCTCCTCCAATTTAGTGACAGGCAAACTTGTCTATCAGCTTGCTAACTTAAAACATACCGATTGCAAAGGTGACCACTTGAACTAACGCGCCAATCGCTAGAATCCTTACAGCATTGATAAAAGTTTGACTTTTAATCTGAACTTTTAGAAAGCTGCGAATTTGTTTTACAATCACTGGCAAAGCTAAAAAGCTTAGTAGCATAGTCCATGGAGCGATGCCGAATACAACGGCTAAAATTAAGGCCGCCCCTGCAATTAAGTTCATAAATAAGAATAACGCTAAAGCGCGTTTTTTTCCAAGATAATGAACGATTGTGAAGCGATTATTTTTTTCGTCCTCTTCTAGGTCGCAAATATTGTTGGCTAACATCAAATTAGCAATCCACATTGTATTAGGTAATGCAATTAAGGCAATTGAGCCCAGCGTCGCTAAATTCCATTGAAAAACATCAGAGGTATTCAGATAAACACAGATGAGCGAAATCATCATCCCCATTGTAAAGCCGGAAAAAAATTCTCCTAAAGGCAGACTCGACAGCGGCTTTGGTCCGGAAGAATAAAAAATTCCAACTAAATAGCAATAAAGCCCCATAAAAAAAAGCGGCCAGCCGACATAATAGGCCAAGACAATGCCCATAACAGCCGAAATCACAATCATCGTCACCATCATATTAAAAACTAATTTCAAGGATAAATTTTCTCGACCGATAATATTGGTTTTTTCCCGATAATCATGGACTTCGGTGGCGTGGTGGTAATCATTGTAATTATCTAAGATATCGACCGCCATATTAAAAATCACCATTGCGATGAAGTACAACACCACATAGCCCACCCGCACCTCGTGATAATTGTACCAACTATAACAAAGGCCGATAAAAAACGGCAAAATACTCGCCGTTTTTGCTTTTATTTCCACTAATTCTAAAAATACCGATAATTTCATTTCCGACTCCTTTTATGTTTCTGCCAATTCTCTGTGAGTAAAAGCTTCCTTCTTTATTTTCAGCCAAAAGAATCTTGGCAGATTAATTGTATTTCCGATAACTTCCATGTACAATAAAGCCGTACTAGCCGACTGTCAAAGGTGGACTAGCTTTTTTCTTTGTTTGCTTAAAAACAAATGCATTACGGCGGCACAGCTGGAGTTGAGAAAGGATTTACACATGTTTTCTTATTGGGATCAATACCCTAATATTAATACCCGTCTGACTGAGGTTTGTCAATTAATTGAACAGCGACTGACGGTCCGCAACCGGGAAATCTCGGCGGCTTTTTTAAAAATGAATCGGTCTGGTGGCAAACTTTTGCGCCCGGCTTTCTTTTATATCTTTGCAGAAATGGGCGAAAACGCGCCTGAGGATGCGCAGAATTTAGTCAAAGTGGCGGCATCTTTAGAGCTGTTGCATATGGCAAGCTTAATCCACGACGACATCATTGATGATTCGCCATTGCGGCGGGGCGCAATTACCCTGCAATCCGAATTTGGTAAGGATATTGCTGTCTATGCCGGCGATTATTTATTTACAGTTTTCTTTGAATTAGTGACAGAAGCCATCGACAATCAACAATTATTATTGCGTAATGCCCGCTCGATGAAAAATTTACTTTTAGGGGAATTAGACCAGATGAACAGCCGCTTCAATGCGGAAGAAACGCTGGCGGATTATTTTCAAACGATTGACGGCAAAACGGCGGAATTATTTGCCTTGAGTTGTTTGGAGGGGGCTTATTTTGCTGGCTTAACCGCAGAAGTTCAACAGCTAGCTGAAAATATCGGCCGCAATATCGGTCTAGCCTTTCAAATTTACGATGATATTTTAGATTATACGGCGACATCGGCCGAGCTGCATAAGCCAATTTTAGAGGATTTAGCTCAAGGAGTTTATACACTGCCCCTACTTTTGGCGAAGGAAAAAAATCCCGCTGCCTTCAGCTTCTACTTTGAAAAAGGCCATTTAATCAGCGAAGCCGAAGCGAAAAAAATCGCACAATTAGTAGTGGCCAACGATGGCGTCTTGGCGGCAAAAAAATACGCCAATGATTTTTCAGCCCAAGCACTGGCAGATATTGAAAAACTGCCAGCAGGTAAATCAAAAAAACAATTATTAAAACTAACGAAATTATTATTGAAACGCAGTCATTAAAAAACAGTGAAGGGGTAAAAGCGCCCCTTCACTGTTTTTGATTTTATTTTTGCTAGGTGAGTTACTGAAAATCAGCCTAAATTTGCCTGCATCACTGTTTTCCTGCTGGACTTTTTGAATTCAGCCGAATAATAATCAGCAATACCACACCGATAAAAAGGGATGAGAGGCTACCTACTGCTAAGTAGAAACTGATGGTTTTGGCAAACTCAAAAAATTGGGCAAAACTACAGAGGATAGCCAAACTAATACCCATCCAACAAAAGCCGTTTCTGATTGTCCCGTATTTTTCTTCCATTACTTTACTCCTTGGTTTAAAAAACTCTTCAAACGTTTTTCCCAAAATCACAACAAGCTAGTCGTTTAAACTAATCTTTAGTAAAACCAAATCTACGATAGCTGACCATAAAAATGGCGATGGCGACGACAAAGCTGCCGAATAAAACTAGCCAATCTTGTGTGGTGAGAGCTCCTCGGTTACCTTCTGAAATCGAGGTAATTAAGTTGGTGACCACTCCTGTATAAAGGAAATCACTGAAGGTTTTCAACCCCTCCACCATCGTCGAAAACATTGGAACCATCATCAAAACCAGCATAATCATCGTTGCAATATTTCCAGAAGACATTTGATTTTTGGCAAATAAACCAATGACCATGCCAATCACACAGCTGATAAGACTAGCGATAGCTGTAACCACCATAAATAGTGGAATATTAATCAAGTTTAAATCCAAGCCACTTAAAAATAAAACACAGACGTTAATTACTAGAGACACACAGAAGGTCGGAACAACTGCCGCGATAAAATATTCCAAGCTACTAACAGAAGAGGTCATCAAGACCCGCAGTGTATTTTTTTCTTTTTCCTTAGCCAACATGTTAGCCGGCATCAACAGAGAAATCATCACAATATTAAAGGTTACTCCTAAATTTAAGACCATGCTAAAAATAGAAGTCGGCGGGGTTTCTCCGGCCAGCATATTTTCATACAACAGACGAAACCCAACCACCATTGCCGGTACTAAGATAGCGCTCAGCAAAAAGGTTTTATTTTTCAGCAGCTCCTTAAATTTGAAAATAGTTAAAGCGCCGGTTTTTTGTAGTGACATATTCATTAGCTTAACTCCCTTCCAGTAACTTCTAAAAAGACTGATTCCAGTGTCGGTTCACAGGAATGAATGGTTTCTAATAAATCTTCTGAAATCCATTCGGAAATCTGGCGGATATTTTCCGGTGTCTGTTCCAGTACGTACTCTTCGCTGGAATTGAGCATCACCCGATATTGCTTGTTAGTGTTATAGCGCAGACAAACTTCCTGCGGAGTGCCAAACTCAACAATATGGCCTTCATTTAATAAAGCCACATGATTACATAGCTTGGTAGCTTCCTCCATATTATGTGTGGTCAGAAAAATCCCCATGCCCGCTTCTTTTAATTCCAACAGTAAACGGTGAATTTCTAGCGCTGTGGTGGGATCTAAGCCAGAAGTCGGTTCATCTAAAAATAAAAGTTTCGGTTGATGCAAAACGGCCCGGGCTAAAATCAACCGCTGTCCTTGGCCCTTGGATAATTTTCCTGCCAATTGATTTTTTTGTTCGGTCAATCCAACGCGGTCAATTAACTCGTTGACCCGTTCTTTTTTTACCTTTAACAGATTGGCAAACAGCATCAAGTTGTCAAATACGCTGAATTCTTCATAAAAACCAGAAGCATCTGTGACAATGCCGATTTGCTCATAAATTTTTTCGTTGATTTCACGAGTGTCTTGACCGAGAATAATCGCTTCCCCACTGGTTTGCGTCATTTGTCCTGTCAAAATTTTAATGGTGGTCGTTTTCCCAGCCCCAGATGGTCCTAAAAACCCTAAAATTTCGCCTTCAGAAATGGTCATATTAATATCCTTTAAGGCTTCTTTGTTGCCAAAGCTTTTGGAAATATGTTTTAACTTTAATAATTGCGTCATTTTTTTCAGCTCCTTTGAGAATAAGTTTAAGGCAGTTGCCCTTTAAACGGCTATAACTGTCAAAAAAAGACCGAATTTTGTCATTTTCGGTTTTTAATAGCTAAATTTAGTTTTGCCAATCGTCAAAATTTGAATAAATTGCCCGTCTCTAAGGCGGGTCTCGCTGACAATATGAGGATAGCGGGACAAAATTTCCTTGAGAATGCCTAAACCTAAGCCACGATTTTTCCCCTTAGTTGAATAACCACTCTGCCAGATTTTTTGCAAATCCAAGGAAGAATCTTCAATTGGATTTTTTACTAAGATAATCAACTCTTCGTCTTGGATAAAGGCCACCTGCACTTGTTTCTTCTCAGTTTTTGCGGCAGCCTCAAGCGCATTGTCTAGTAAAATCCCCAGGCTGCGCAGCAAATCACTGCTCTCCATGGCAATCGAAGCAATCGGTTCAATTGCTTCGATTATCAGCTGTACGCCATTTTCTTCACCTGCGACGATTTTTGTCATCAAGAGAGTCTTGACCTCAATATTTTTAATATTGGTCAGCTGATTGGCCTGTTGAATACTCAGCTGCAGCCCTTGATCCATTTTCAGCAGTTTTTGACTGATATACTTCTGCGCCGCTACCAAATCCCCCGCCTCCATATGAGCGTAAGCACCAGCTGCGACATTTTTATAATCATGTTGAATTTTACGCAGTTCCTGTTGAATTTTCTCTAACCGATTGACATAGATTTGTTGCTGCTGCACTAAAAGCTCTGAATTTTTTAAACGCTGCTCTCTAAAATACTGCCAAAAAAGAAAGAGACTTAACGCCAGCACTAATAAATACGAAGCCCCCCAAAAAATCAGCGTCACCATGGATTGATTTTGCGCAGACTGTAAAACTGAGTGGATGATAACTTGCAAAATAAAATAGACAACAAGACTGATGATAAATGTAAAGTTGGGAAAGGCTAAGACCTTTTGGAAAATGCGAAAGGCCTTCCTTCTAGAAAACCATTGAAAAAAGAAAATGATGGCTGCAGCAGACAACAGCCCATCTCCTAACACATAAGCATAATATCCCCAAGTCGTGTTTAAGAAAGACTGTAGTAAGAGCCGTAAAATTGCCGCTGAAAAAACTTGAAAAAAACTGACAAATAGCGACACACAGACAAAAACAAAAAAGATGATGCGCTTTTTAACCTGCGGAAAAATGTACTGGTGAACAAAAATGCCTATGATAGTCGTCAGCACATCGACGGCCATAATAATGGCAGTAAAGCCCAGCCATGTTTGAATTTCTAGAAACGGCAAGTAAGCTAGCATTGCTGTCAGACCGCCATAAAGAGATAACCCTGCGTAAATCAGCCATTTATATTTTCTAGGGCTGACGGTCCTAGTTAAATTACGAATACCTAAATAAATGGCCACCTGCCAGCTAAAATTCATGATGGTTGTGATGACCACAACACTGATTAATCCCATAACAACCCCTCATTTTTGTGGAGTGCCAAGTATTCCTTCAATGCCCGCTTGCCTTGACGGGATAATAAGCAGGTGGCGTTATTTTGCATAACCAATTGATTGTCGCCAAAATTAATTTCTGCAATACTACTGGCCTTGACCAAATAAGAGCGATGGACTTTAATAAAATCAGCGCCGACTTCCTCTTGAACCTTTTTTAAATCTCCACGAAATTCAATCCGCCGATTTTTCGAATGAAGGACTAACCGATGGGGAGCAGCTGTTTCAAAAAAGATAATCTCAGCTAGCGGGATTTGATAACTAGTGTCCCCCTTAATTGTATAATAGGTCTGTTCACTACTAATATCACTAGAAATCAGCTGATTGATGTCACTCAGACATTGTTGCACCTGCTGTTTTAATAATTCCGGCTGATCTTTTTCTAAATAGCTCATCGCCTCCAGACGATATTTAAAAGTTTCAAAAATCAGCTCTTCATGGGTAGTAACAAAAACTAAAAAGCCTCTGGCATCCAGTTTGCGGATTTCTTTGGCCAAGGTAAAGCCGTTATAATCTGGATGCTGTAAATCCACATCAAAGAAATAAATTGCTGGCTGTTGCTGGCTTTCCCGGTGCTTGATTACAGCACAAGGATCCGCTGTCGCCAAGACAATCTCCATGTCATAATCATAAATCAATAAAAAATTTTCAATCATTTTCTGCAGAAATTCACGGGCCGGCCGCTCATCCTCACAAATATAAATCGGTACCATTCAAACACCCCTATAGTCCTTTTCCTTTTTCTAACCAACCAATAAAATTCAAACCAACAGAGAAGCAGGTTTGCTAATAGCTAAAGCAGAGCTAAACTTCGTAAACCCTATCTAGCAAAAGCCACGAAATATTATCAATCTGCTTTTGAGACCTAATGGGCCGCAGAAGCACACATACTTTTTTCTCACAAATTGCTAAACCATAGAAACAAACAATCTATAGCGCAGGATTTCAACCAGTAAAAAGACTAATGTCACAATTTTTGATTATTTTCAGTATTGCTTCGCAGTTGAAGTACCTAAAAATTTCTCTTCATCTGCACCACTCTTGAAATCATCATACCCATTAAAAAGTTAAAATTTGCTTCAAATTTTAATTAGCCTTAGTGCCATGTAAAAGTAAAATTTGTTGAAAATAGCCGGCCTCAAGACGCGTTTCCACAAAGAAATTATGGTAGCGGCGACTAATTTCTTTCAGGATGCTCAGACCTAAACCACGATTGCTACCTTTTGTGGAGTAACCGGCTTGAAAAATTTTTTGCAAATCAACCTGTTGGCAAGTGGCATTCTTAATACTTATCGTTAAGACTTCTGATTCCTGCAAAAATAGTACCTGCACCGTTTTAACTTCTGCTGCTTCCGCCGCCTCAATTGCATTGTCTAAGACGATGCCTAAACAACGTAATAAATCACTGATTTCGATTGCCACGTTGGTAACCGGCAGCAGCACTTCTAAGGTCATATTGACACCATTTTTTTCTGCTAGCATCAGCTTGCTCAATAGTAAAGCCTTCAATTCAGCGACTTCAACCTGGGTCAATTGGTTCATCTGTTGAATATCCAATTGCAAATTTTGATCCAGCTGTAAAAATTTTTCATTCAGATACTTTTTAGCCCCCGCTAAGTCCCCCGCCTCCACTTGCGCATACAGACCCGTGGCGACATTTTTATAATCATGGTGAACTTTGCGCAGCTCCAATTGAACTTTTTCCAAGCGCTGCAAATAGTTTTGCTGTTGCAGGCGTAATAATTCTGCATTCGCAAATTTCTTTTCTCGAAAATACTGCCAGAAAATTATAAAAATGACGAGAATCAAAAAAAGATTGTTCAGGGCATATAGCGGACGCCAAAAAGCTACTTTTTCAATTAGAAAGTTCGTAAAAAACGAAAAAGCTGTTTCTAAGACAAAATAAGCGACCATAAAAATGAAAATAAATCGAAAGGAGGGCAGGCTTTTTCTCAGTACCCTATAAAAATTACTGCGTTTTAATAGGATTAAGATGGCCATTATCCCTAAAGACGGTCCAACTGCTAAAAGAAGTTTCACTAGATAAGGGAAATTTGTAGCATTAAAGAAATTAGGCACTATGATATTTTGCAAGCTTTCGACAAATTCAACGGTAGCCAGTAGGAAAACACCGGCGGAAAAAATAACTCTTCTGGTAATAAGTGGATACAGATAGTGAATGAAACAGGCTTGAACTATTTGCATTAAGACTGCCAGCACCAGAACAAACACACTGAGGTCGTAATAACCCTTTTCTTCAATTTCAGAAAAAACTAAGGAACTTCCCAATAAGGAACTAGCTAGGGCATAGCCTACATACAGCAACGGTACAAAGGAACGCTGACTTGGTACACCATTTAACTGTTTTACAAAAGCAGCAATCATCACTAATTGTCCTAAAAGATATCCCCAGTTTAAAACAACATAGGCTGCATAACTCAAGTCAGTCCCCCCCCTTTTCACTTAAAAACAAAACACCACAGAAGTTCTATAAAAAAATCTTAGACTGTTTTCATAACAAAAATTAAGCTGAAGCAATTTTCATCCGACAATTATTAGACAAGGCAGGTCAAGAAAAAATCGATTTTTGTTGATGGTGGTAAGCCTGCATCTCGCGTTTCGGAAGAAAGTTTTTTGCAACTTTACATCCAATTGTCTTTTTAATCAAAATTTTAACATTTTTTAATAATAAATGCGATGGAAAACACAAAAAAGCCGCAACTTTATCGAAGGGCCAATAACAATCTCAAAGTTTTCTCCTTTGTAAAGGGACAAAAAAGGGACAAATGTGAGCATCCAGCCAAACATTGACTACAGTCTCTGTATCTTTGATAAATTATTTTGTTTCCAAAGTTGCGACCAACTAATTCAATTTTTTAGAAGAAATGCACGTACAGGTAATGGGCGCTGGCTAAAATAGCTAATTCATAGACAACATCGCGACCAATTTTAAAAAAGCGGTTTTTAACAACAATCCATTTATTTTTTAGTTTCTCGGTGATTTTCATAGAATCAGCCTCCTTTATGCTCTTCAGCTTAGGTCAAGAAGATTAAGCAGAGCTTAAATTGGCAGTAAGAAAAGCTTAAGGGGTAATTTTTCAGAAATTCGCCACATTTTTTTCTTATTTGAATAATTGAGATTGTTTCAGACTGAGTCACTTGAATTTTTCCCGTGGACTTTTTAAGCCAGTTCACGAGATTGTTAAACAGCTAAAAGCACCTAAAACTTTTCTTTGATTGGATTAGCAATTAGCAAACTAAAGCCCCTTTTTCAGCATTAATTTTTCCGCAAAAAATCTTCCTCCGCAAATTCCGGATTCGGATAGCTATAAAAACCGCGGCCATTTGCTTGACCATAATAGCCTTTATCTAAGTACTCATTTTTTAGATGGTCGGCAATCTTTTGATAATGGTTGTCGGGTTCCTCAGCTGCGTCGGCAGAATTTTGGAAAATATTGTATGCTGTCTGCAAGCCAATTACGTCTAAGGTCATAAAAGGTCCACTCGGTGCTCCGGTAGAAATCATCCAAGTTCTATCAATCGTCACCGGATCAGCGATACCTGTCACCAACAAATTCAATGAAGCGTCTAAAAACGGTCCTAGCAATGAATTCATGATATACTCCGGCTGTTCTTTTTCAATCTTGATTGGCACCATCCCCATCGCTTCGGCAAAATGCATTACCTCTTTTACAACATTGGGATCAGTTTTTTCATGGGCCATCACCTCGGCAATATTTTTTTGCCAAATTTCATTGGAAAAATGCATCGCTAGAAATTTTTCCGGACGGCCTGATACTTCAGCAAATTGACTAGGCAGAAAAGTCGAACTATTGCTGGCAAAAATTGTTTTTGCCGGGGCAACCTTCGCCAATTTTTGATAAAAATCTTTTTTGATAGCAACCTGCTCCGGGACAGCCTCTATTAAATAATCAGCTTCGGCAACAGCTGCCTGCAAATCGTCTGTAAAATGCAGGCTTTGTGCTGCTTTTTCCACCTGTTTTACTTGTTCAGCCACTTTTTCCTTCATTATTTGCGATATCGCTGGTAATAAATTACGATTGTAGCTCAAAGCATCCTCGTAAATTTCCGCTTGCTCAACAGCTTCCTGCAACTCTTCTGTATAGCGTTCGACTAATTTATTAATAGCTTGTTTCCCTTTTGAAATAGCCGCCGCATCGATATCGTAAATTGTCACCTCAAAGCCTTTAAAGGCAATCTGAAAAGCAATTTGACTGCCTAAAACACCGCTGCCGGCAACGGTAATCTTTTTAAAATCCATTAAAATTTCCTCCTAAAATTTCGCATTTAGTAACAATTGTTATCATAACGTGCAGAAATTTTAGAAGGCAAAAACGATGCTTTAAAAAAGCTCTCTGAACTATTTTTTTAGTTTGCAGCAAAAAGATTTAAGCAGTTAACACCGGAAGAAATCCCCCTTTTTATTGCCAAAAATTGCGGAAAAGTCTTTTACGATAGGCTTTTGTCGGTTTAGTGCTCGAGTTAATAATTGATCTAAAAAGAGAGCTTGTTACTGCCTTGACAACTCTTCAATATTAACCAGTTTAAAATTCTTTTTGAAATACTGATGATTCCTAAATAAAGAAATCTAAATAAAAAAGCTACCTTCTAATGAAAATCGTTCTGATAAAAAAACAGCCAAGCAATGTACCGCTTGGCTGTTTGACGTAATCTTTAGTTTATAATCCCTTATCAATCGCCAGTAATTGCTGATAACGAGAGTTGCTGGCTGCTAGTTCAGCTGGTGTACCACTGAGGGCAAGCTGACCATCTTCAATAAAAATGACCCGATCCATCATGGAAACCCCCTGCAGATGATGGGTAATCCAAATAATTGTTTTACCCTCTAAGTTTTGAAAGAAGGTTTCCAATAAACTTTGTTCGGTAATTGGATCAAGTCCGACAGTTGGTTCGTCTAAAATAATGATTGGCACATCCTGCAGGAGCACACGAGCTAAGGCCATCCGGTGTCGTTCACCGCCAGAAAAACGCAGACCAGCTTCGTCCACCATTGTTGCCAATTGTTCCGGCAATCGTTCCACCATTTTTTTCAGACCAACCCGTTCTAAAACTTGCCAAACTTCCTCTTCGGTGGCCGACTCACGACCAATCCGCAAATTATTTAAAATTGTGGTATTGAATAAATAAGGTTCTTGATTGATGACACTGATGTAATTTGAGATTGCGTCACCAAAGGTATCCGTCGCCACACCTGCCAATGAAATTGTGCCAGAAGTTGGCATTAAGTCTCCCCGAAGTAAGGTAGCTAAAGTGCTTTTGCCAGAACCACTGCGGCCTAAGATGGCAATTTTTTCACCTTGCGGAATTGTTAAATCCAACTGCTGTAAAACTTTTTTCTGGGTGTGAGGATATTGGAATGTCACATCGTCTACAACCATATCCAGTGAGCCTTGAACTTTTGTCAAATCGAAAGCAGCAGGCTCCTCTTGAACCTCTAATTGATTTAAGCGTTCAATCGAATCTTTATAGATATTTGTTTCCTGCGCCGCTGAAGGTAAGGGAGCAAAAGCGTCAACTAATGGAAAGCCGCTCAGTACAAAGGCGGCTATCCAATTGGCAGCCCCGCCGTGGTTACCAGGAAAGCGGAAGCTGGTCCAAACGAACAACGCAATCACGATTAAAGCAAAGACAAATTGCAGTAACAAATCCCGTTTACGGTCAAAGCGATTGATTCGTGCATCGACTTCCCGCAAGGCAGCTTCGCTAGCTTCGTAATGATTCAAATATTCTTGACTTCTTTGGGCAAAAATCCAATCGGAAACGCCGAGAATATTATCAGTTAAATCTCGATACAAAAGATTTTTCATTCCTTTGCGTTTTTCTTGACGGACGCCATTCATCAAGGCGGAATACAGCGGTACGACAAAAATCATAATTCCCATCATCAAAAGCATTGCTAAGCCAAACCACCAGCTAAAAAGTCCTAAGCCAATCACAATGAAGACATACAGAACCCAAGCGATAATTGTTGGAAAAATGGTCCGCAGATAAAGATTTTGGATATGGTTGATATCTTCGGCTAACAGACCAAGAATATCTCCTGTCCGATATTTACGCCGGAAAAAGATGGCATCTTTTTCTAACACATTGTACAGCTTGACCCGCAAATTAGAGGTCATTTTCAAAACCCAGTTGTGACTGACTAGCCGCTCGATATACCGAAAGACCGGCCGACCAATCCCAAAGGCCCGCGTTAAAACAATCGGAATATAAATCATCAAAATATTTTCCGGCAGTGAAGCCGCTCGACTAATTAAATAGCCAGAGTTAAACATCAAGGCACCGGCACAAAAGAATGTTAAGAAGCCTAAAAAGACCGCTCCGGCTAAGGCAACCTTATATTGTTTTAAGAAGGGCTTGACCCAAGTGTCGGTTTTTAAAACTTTCGTTAAACCAATTTTTTCCATCAGGCACCCTCCTTCAATCGTTGACTTAAGCGTAGATAGGCACCTTCATGGGCCAGCAGCTCATTTAAAGTACCAGCTTCTACTACCTTGCCTTCATCCAAAACTAAAATATAATCCATTTCCTGCATCCAATGCAGGCGATGGGTGGCAAAGAAAACCAATTTATTTTCCATTAGCGGCAGCATTTTTTCCTTTAATTCAACTTCCGTTTCAATGTCCAAATGGGCAGTCGGTTCATCAAATAAAAGGACATGGCGTTCTTGATCTAAAAAGGCTCGTGCCAAGGCAATTCGCTGAGCTTGCCCGCCACTAAGAGTGCGGGCACCTTCTCCGATTTGTGTGTCAATGCCTGCGGGTAATTCAGCCACCAGCTCATCTAAGCCGACAATCCGAATCGCTTCAAAGATTTGTTCCTCGGTTGCTGTAGGAAAATAAAAGGCAATATTTTCTCTCAAACTCAACTGGAAGATATAAGGATTTTGTGGAATATAGGCCAGTTGTTTTTGCCAAAATTGTTCTTTGAAGCTCGTCAATGTCTGCTGGTTATACTGAATTTCACCAGACTCTGGCGTAGTAAAGCCGCTTAATAAATTAATCAACGTCGACTTACCTGAGCCACTCATACCAATAATGCCAATTTTTTGATTGCCTTTAACTGATAGGGAAACATCTGACAAGGCTTGAAAGTCTTGATAGTTGAAGCTCAAATCTTTCAAGACTAAATCTGAATCGGCCTGCCATTCTGGTAAAGCTGTCGCTTCAGTAGCGGCTTCTGGTTCTTCCAAAATTCCCCGCACTGCCGTCATCGCATTTTTTCCATCAAGTGTTGCGTGGTAGTCACCGGCAAAGTCCCGAATCGGCAAAAAGTATTCCGGCGCTAAAATCAATGTTATCAATGCCGGAAACAGCAAAATGTTTCCTTCAATTAAGCGTAGACCTAAAAGAACCGCCACAATTGCTACAGATAATGTGGTGAAAAAGTCCAAGGCAAAGGTAGATAAAATCGCTACTCGCAATGTACTCATTGTCGCTTTGCGAAACCGTTCGCTGGTGGAAAAAATACTGTTGCCATATTGCTTGCTTAAGCCGAACAATTTTAGCGTATCAATCCCCCGCAAAGAGTCAATAAAATGATTAGATAATATTTGAAAGGCCTTGTACTGATTATCTGCTTTGGCTTGGGCAGCGTAGCCTAAAATAATCATAAAAATAATGATTAGTGGAAAGACGACAATCAGCACGACTCCCGATTCCCAATCAAGCCAAAAAATCGCCGCCAGTAAAATCCACGGTATAATCATCATATTGGTCATTTTCGACAAAATTAGGTGGATGTATTCCTCCACCTGCTCGATTCCTTCAAGGGCCATTGTCGCAGTATTACCGGTCCCTTGAGTTTGAACAATGCCGGGACCCACTCGAAATACTTTTTCCAGTAATTTTTTTCGCAATTGACTGGATTGGTCATAAGCATAATTGTCTAAACGCTGGTCTCGAAATAAAATCACCAGATGACGCCCCATAAAAAAAATAAAAAATAAGAGAATCCAGGATACTTGGCCGCTGAGCTTTTCTCCATTCCACAGATTAGTGATGCCGTTAGAGAGAGCATAGGCTTGGCCGATTATAAAGATTGCTTGCAGAACTGAAAGTCCTGCAAGCAATCCCATCATTTGTTTAATTCCTGGAAATCTCATGATTGCTTTATCAATCATGTATTAATACCCCACTGATTCGTTGTGTTTAATCCGTTTTCTAAAGACATAATAGGTCCAACCTGTATAAGCCAAAACAAATGGCAGGATGGTCAGAGAAACAAAGCTCATAATTTTAAGTGTATACGGTGAGCTGGATGAATTAACAATCAATAAATCATTAGCTGATGTGATTGAGCTGATCATCACTCTTGGGAACATGCCGGTAAAGATTAAGGCCACTAAGGCCACTAAGGTCAAACCACTTGCCAGAAAAGCGAGCATCTCTTTACGTTTCATGACTGACACATTGGCTATAACTGTCAGAGCCACGATTAAGACGACTAATAATAAGGTTAAAGCAAAATGATTCTCAAAGAAATCTGTTTGCAAATACAAGAGAATCGCAAAGACAACTAAACCTGCATACAATACCCAATACAAAGCCTTCGCATAATTGCGGGCCCGTTCTCTGATTGGTCCTTCTGTTTTCAAAGTGATGTAGTTTAATCCATGCAAATAGCATAATAAAGTTAAGGTCACGCCACCAACGATAGAAAAGAGATTGATGTAATCAAAGAAAGAAGCTGACATATTGCCATTAGCGTCAATCGGCATACCTTGAATCATATCAATAAAAATTACACCGAAGAAAAATGGCACTAAGAAACTGCCGATGGTCATCGTCCAGTTCCAAATATTTTTATGTTTAGCCTTCACAGAGTGGCGAAATTCAAAGGATACACCACGGATAATCAAGCCAACTAAAACGATAAACAAGACTAAATAAAAACCGCTGAACAAAGTTGCATACCAATATGGAAAAGAGGCAAACATCGCTCCGCCGGCTGTTAAAAGCCAGACTTCATTGCCGTCCCAGACTGGTCCAATCGTCGAAACAATTTGATCTTTTTCTTCTTCATTGTGGGCCAGTGTTTGAACTGACATCCCCACACCAAAGTCAAAGCCTTCTAAGAAGAAAAAGCCGGAGAATAAGACACCGATTAAGACAAACCAAAGTAATTGCAAGCCGCTCATTATTCAAACGCCTCCTTGTCAAAAGGATCTGTTGCTGGTTTATTTTCTTTCAACGCCATTTCATCATCATAAAATGGGCCTTTTTTCAAGGTGCGGCGAATCAAATAAATCATGACGCCGCCTAAAGTTGCAAACAACAAGAAATAAACAATATTAGAAATTAACAATGAGGTCACCGAAACATTCGGCGAAACACTGTCTTCAATTTTAAATAGTCCATAAACTGTCCATGGGTAACGACCTAATTCAGTAATTAACCAGCCCGCTGTATTAGCAATAAATGGTGTGAAGGTGGTAAGCCCCATCACCCACAGCAGGAAGCGATTTTCAAACATCCACGGTTTTTTCCGTCTTGTCCAAAATAGTCCTAAGGCTGAGACTAAGAACATTAATACGCCGAAACCGGCCATAATTCTAAAACTCCAAAACAGAGTATTCACTGGTGGAATATAATCTCCCGGACCATACTCATCAACTAAATCTTGATAAGCAGTATCAATCCCATCAACGGAACCAGATAAAGAATTATAAGATAAAATACTTAATACATAAGGAATTTTGATGCTGAAGACTGTTTCCCGATCAGTGGTATTCGCCCAAGCAATCAAAGTCCAAGCAGCTGGATCGCCACTATCTTCATAAGAGCCTTCCATCGCCGCAAATTTCATCGGTTGATCTTCAATCAATGCTTTCATCTGCGCATCACCGGCACCTAAAACTAACACGGAACCGACTAAGCTGATGACTAAACCAACTCGTAAAGACTTTTTGAAAAAGTCTTTGATTTCAGTTTTTTTCTTCAATAATTGGAAAGCCGACAAGCCGGCGACAATAATGCCCCCCATTGTAATGGCTGCTGCAATAACGTGGGAAAACTCATACCAAGCTTGAGAATTGGTTAGTAGTGCGCCAAAATCGGTCATTTCCGCACGACCATTGTTCAAAGTATAACCAGTTGGATGTTGCATAAAACTATTGGCAACAATAATCCAAAAGGCTGACAACAGTGAACCAATTGTGACGAGCCACATAAATAAATTGTGGACGGCCGGTTTCACCCGGTCCCACGTAAACATCCATAAGCCTAAGAATGTTGATTCCAAGAAGAAGGCTAAGAGAGCTTCCACTGCCAGCGGCGCTCCAAAGATATCTCCCACAAATCGTGAGTAGTCTGACCAGTTCATCCCAAATTGAAATTCTTGAATAATCCCGGTGACAACCCCAACCGCAAAACTGAGTAATAATATTTTTCCCCAGAAGCGGGCCATTTTTTTGTATTGTTCGTTTTTAGTACGAACGTACAACGTTTCCATCACAGCAACGACAACTGCAAGGCCAATTGAGAATGGCACGAAGAAAAAGTGAAAAACCGTGGTCATCGCAAATTGGAAACGTGCTAATGTTACAATATCCATTTTTTATCCTCCTCATTTTTTTGTAGATCCAAAAATAAATAATTGCACCAGTAGAAGTATACTCCAAGTCAGCTGAAATCTCTAATTAAAAGGAATCAAAAATAGACACTTCCTTAAAATATGTCTCTACTAGATAGATTATCCCGCTAACGTTTCATTTAATCAAGAATTTCTCTTTAAAAAGAAAAAATATCGCTTCAATCGTTTTTTTCGCTATTTCTGTTGCTTTTGTTATAATAGAGCCATAAAGATTTTTAGGAGGCGTTACAATGTTTTTCTACAACGATGAAGAAGAAGAAAAGAACGAAAACAAACCCAATATTTCTGATTTATACCGCCAAAAAATGTTAGAACAACGAATCGTTTTAATTTACGGTGAAATCAATCAAGATTTAGCAAAGGAAGTTACATCACAATTATTGATGCTGAGCGCTTTAAGCGATGACCCAATTACTGTTTACATCAACAGTCAAGGAGGCCACGTTGAAGCTGGCGACACAATTCATGATATGATTCAATTTGTGAAGCCTGAAGTTAAGGTGGTCGGTACCGGCTGGGTTGCCAGTGCTGGTATTACTATCTATCTAGCGGCTCAAAAAGAAAACCGCTACAGCCTACCAAACACCCGCTATATGATTCACCAACCAGCTGGCGGTGTGCAAGGCCAACAAACTGAAATTGAAATCGAAGCCCGTGAAATTTTAAAAATGCGGGAACGGATCAATCGTTTAATCGCTGAAGCGACCGGTCAAACCTATGAAAAAATTTCCCAAGATACTGACCGTAACTTCTGGCTTTCTGTTGAAGAAGCCAAAGACTACGGGATTGTTACCCATATCGTTAAATCTTCTGATGAAGTGAAATAATTGAGTTTACAAAAAAGCCGAGGAGCAAAATTCCTCGGCTTTTCTTTTGCGTAAATTTAAAATAAAAATTCAGCTTCCCAATCAAAATCACCGGAAGTCTCATAACTCTGTGGCCAATGTTGGCACCAAGCTGGGACTTTAGGCTCTTCAATCCGATCAGCACTTGGTGTGTAAGGCTTGATATCCAATAGTGGCGAATCATCGTTGGCATCAATATAAGGAATGTAAATCATCCCCTTCTCGTAATCAATGTCTAAAACCTCCACCATCGTTAACGCCAGCGGATTAGGTCGCACTGGTGAGCGAGTGGCGAAAATTCCCATCACGTCTGGAGCATTCCGATAAGGCTGAGGTACTTCCAATGTTGCCCGAGCTGCTTCAGTATCAAAATCACTAAACCACCAAATAACTGCGAGATGACTAAAACCGGCCAACCCTTGTAAACCTGAAAGATATTTTTGATCAATGTGTAGGGCCATTTCATCAGGTCGATTGATAATCTTCCCAATTGCTTCTACTTGAAAATTCATGATAATTTCCTCCTCTACTGTGGTAAAACCAGTTTAGAGGCTGACACCATGTGAGAGTCAAGCAGCAGCTTATTTTTTATGCAGAAGCCCGTTTAAGTTGGTTTACTGACGTTCTCGAATAGGAATTTGAATCTCAGTTAAGTAATTTTCTGGATTATCTTCCTCCCGAGGTCCTCGATGGACAATCTGCCGGTTGTAAGTTCCCATTTGATATTGTGGATGTTCCTCTAACCAACCCGCAAAAGCCAAAAACGCATCATTGATATTTGCAAAAGGACCATAAACCAGTGTGGAGGCCATCAAAGGTTCAGCGGCAACCTCGCGTATGGTAAAAGGTGCTGATACTGTTAAATTCTTAGTCTCAGCTAGCACCAGACAGACCTCGATATCAACGTCACTTGTTTTATACTCCGGATCATGATAGATAGAAAAACTTTCTTTGGCTAGATTCAGTTGCTTAGGTTCAAGGGATTGACTCAATTCCTTCCAAAGATATCCCTCTTGAAAATAATCCTTCACTATCCGCCTTAAAGAGATTACTTGATACTGAGGAATCGTTTTTATGGTGACATTGTAATGGATTTTAATTTTTTCTGTTAAAATGTCCTTTTCTGCCAAAGCAATCTTCGCCAATTTTGCCTGCTCTAAAAGAATTTGATTTTCAATCAGCTCTCGGCGTTGCTGCAGGAGGTTGATTATATCTTCTCCCTGCCATTTTTTTAACGCGGTGCTAATTTCAGCTACCGTAAAACCTAAATCCTTGAGAAAAATAATTTTATTTAGTCGGGGAATCTGCTGAGCGCTATATAGTCGATAATTGGTTTGAGGATCAATCCGTGCTGGTGCGAGTAATTCATTTTCATCGTAATACCGCAACATCCGAATTGAGACTTGAGTCAGTTTTGAAAATTCACCGATTTTAAACATAAGACCACCTCCTATGATACTCTCCAGTTTATTATAAAAAGAAATTTAAATTCATTCCAGCTTTATCCTTCTGATTTAGTCACAAAAAATAAAAAAATATCAATTTGCAAATAAATATTCAAAATAAGCTTTTTTTTGTTATAATAGTGAAAAAAAGGACATTCACTTATGGATCAAAAACGACAAATCCCAGCAATTGAATTCTTATGGCTAGCCTTATATGGTTTTGCTGCATTTAGTTTAGAACTTTTACAAGGACTAATGATCAAACTTTCAACAGGAGCGAGCAACCTGCTGACAGCTCTCCTATGGTTGATTGCAGCTACCGCTCTGATTTACTTAGCAAAAACAAAATTTGCCTTTGATATTTTTAAGATTAAAGCCAAGCTAAACAATCAGACCCAGCTCTTTTTAATTATCTGCGTTTGCGGAATTATTTTACTGACGACAATCGGCTTTGGCGGCTTCAAGCCATGGATGGAGTTTACTGGTGAGGCCAATCGACAAATTGGCCCCTATCTTTCTCGGATTGTCTATTACCTTGCTGAGTCTCTTTTAATTCTTATCACCATCAGCTTTGCTCAAGAATTTTTCGACCGACGCTTTCATTTGCCAACTTGGCTACCAATTGGCGGAGTTTTTCTAGCTGTAACCTGGGGAAGCATTCATTTCTTTTTACAAGGAATCAGCGACGGCTTTTATACAATGGCTTTTTCTCTGATTGCCGGTTTGATTTATCTAGCCGCAAAAAAAGATGCTCGTTGGAGTTATTTTTATATTGCCTTGGCCTTTATTTTATAGTAAATAAAAAAGGGCTGAGCCATAACTTGTTACAGAGATAAAATTTAACAAAAGGGACAAATTCAATTAAGATAGCCGTGTGATTCAGTTTCACAGAAGTTTTTTTCTCTCGTGCATCCATCAAAACGACGAGACAGCTGACACATGATTTAGTAGTTCATTTGTAAAAAAATCCTACTTACAATCCCAAACTAATCAAAAAAAGAGGGAACAAGTTGCCAGCTGCAGCTTGTTCCCTTTAATTTTATTCAAAAATAAGTTTAACTTCTATTCTAAACCGGCAACGTAAGCCGCACTTTGAATGCCCGCTTGCCGACCAAAGATGACAATATCTGCAACTGCATTACCGCCGATTCGGTTTTGTCCATGCAAGCCGCCGGTTACTTCACCGGCTGCATACAAGCCGGTAATTGCAGCGCCATCTTCTTTTAAGACCTGTGTCTCAGTATTAATTTTGACACCGCCCATTGTATGGTGAATGCCCGGTGCAATTTTAATCGCATAATAAGGTGCTGCAGCTAAAGCTTCCGTCATCCCGGTTGTCCGGTTGAACTCAGGATCACTTTGGCTAGCGACACTTTGATTCCAAGTGTCTAGCGTCTTTTGTAATTCATCTGCCGGTACATCAATTTTTTCAGCTAATTCTGCAATCGTTTGGCCAGTTTCGACAAAGCCCTGTTGATCATAAAAATCAATAGCCTTCACGCGATCCCGCAAGCTATCATCAAAAATTAAATAAGCAGATTGTTCGGGTAAGTCGATAATCGCTTGAGACACTTTATCACGGGTTTCCAATTCATTAAAGAAGCGGTCCCCTGCTTGGTTCACTAAAATAGCGCCTTCGCCCCGCACAGCTTCTGTAATTAAGTAGCCATCCTTTTGCTGAACGGTCGGATGAATTTGAATTTGATCCAAATCGACAGTTGCGCCGCCTAATTCAGTAATCATGGTGATGCCATCACCTGTGCTTCCTTCTGAATTGGTGGAGACATACCCTTCTAAGTCAGGACGATACTCTTGAATCATTTCTTGATTGGCACCAAAGCCTCCGGTTGTCACAATCACAGCGTCTGCAGCAATTTCTTTTTCTTCATCTTGATTAAAGACCACTGTAACTCCGTCAACTGTTCCATCGCTTTGACTGATAGCTGTGACATCGGCGTTCACAAAAATTGGAATTTCCCGTTCGCCGATATTTCTTAAGAGGCCATCAACTAAATATTCGCCAACAGCAGAGCCGTCGCTTGGCCGATGGGTTCTAGTAACACTCATGCCACCTGTCGTAGTTAAATTGTCCAACACAATGCCGTTTTGATCTAACCAATCGATAGCGTCTGCTGAATGATCGACAAAATATCGTAATAATTCTTGATCATTGGTACCGCCGCCACCCTTTAAGGTTTCTTCAAAAAATAAATCGTTGCTATCTTCAACGCCTTGTTCTACCTCAAATTTTGATTCCGAAGCGTTCATTCCCGCAGAAGCTTTGACAGTATTGCCGCCAGCTACTGGTAATTTTTCAAAAATGACTGGATTCATGCCAGCATCTTTAGCTTCAATCGCCGCTGTCATCCCAGCGCCGCCAGCTCCCACGATAATTACATCATACTTGTCAGCTAATTCGCTCAAATCTGCATATTCATCGCCATTTTCCGATGCCCCAGAAGTCGCCTCTGCTGATGATGCCGTTGTTGACGCCGCCGTTGTACTGGCCTCCGTCTCTTGACCGTATCCTGTTGTATCCTGATCTGCATTACACCCTGTTGTAAATAACATCACAGATAGTAACCCCATCACACTTGCTAAAACTTTTTTCTTCATTCCTTCACCCTCAAACATTTTTACTTTTTCAAGCTAGACCTATCTTAACAAGGCCGTAAACATCTGACAAGACTTTTTGTGATTTTCTTCACTTAAAATAGTTAAAAAAACATTTTCCATTTTCAAACAAAAAAACCGTTAGACTGCTACTTTGCAATCTAACGGTAAGTTCATGTTAATCAATTCAATTTGTTCAAAACCTATTTAATCTTCCTTCAGCAAAATTCGGCTATCAAAATATTTTTCTTGGAAGTCAACAGCGGCCGCAATTTCTTCTCTAGTAAAATTTTGTCCGGAGGGTGCCGCCACCCACTTGGTTTCTACATCATCTAATCTTTGAATAACGGCAATCACTTTGCCTTGAGCCTTTTCAACCGGCTCAGCGACACCTAAAAGATAGACATCCTGTTCAGCACCGTCACCGCCGATAATTCCCGGGACAAAGCCATAGTTGATTGGATAAAGATGATCAGGGAAGCGGGGATGCTTACTCCCTAAAGGTCGGTCAATTTCAATCATAATCTCTTGACCAATAATTTTTACAAGCTCACAATCCTCCATCATAAACCCCTCCTAGTCGTTCTTTTCCATCGCGGCTTTTAAAGCCGCTGCTAAAGGACTTTCCTGCGGTTCTTCGGCTTGGGCATATTTTTTCACCAGACGCCGCTCTTCGTGTTTGGTCATTTTTTTGTTGCGCTCTTTTTTATCCAACATTTTTTCTGTGGTACCGTCATATTTACAACGGAAAAAGGCGCCATTTTTGCCTTCAATAATTTCCATCTTGCGATGACATTGCGGGCAGCGATGATTGGACATCTTCGGATCTTTGCGGCGTCGGTAGCCACAATTATTGCAGAGATAAATTTTACCATCACGGGTGTTTTTCTCCCGTAAAAGCTCACCGCAATCAGGACATTTCTTCTGGGTGACAGAAAAATCTTGGTAGGTATTTTGGCTGTCTTTAATTTCAAAGACTAATTTTTTCGTTTCCTTTTGAATTTCGGCGATAAATTGCTTTTCTGAAGCTTGGCCATGGGCAATTTTTTCTAATTCCCGTTCCCACGTCGCCGTTAAATCCGGAGTAACTAAAGAAGGATTAACTAAAGTCAGCAATTGTTTCCCTTTTGGTGATACCTGTAACTGATTTGCATTGCGCTCCATCAGTTCAGATTTAATTAATTTTTCAATAATCTCAGCTCTGGTGGCAGGAGTTCCTAGGCTATATTTTTCCATCGCCGAAAGCAGGGTACCTTCTGTCAATGGCTTAGGCGGTGCAGTCAGCTCTTTATTAATTAGCAGCTGGCCAACCAGCGAAGCACCTTCCTGCCAGTTTACCGCTTGAGCAGAAACTTTCGCTTCTGCTGTTTTCCAGCCGGCTTGTTCGACAACACTTTGGCGGAATAAAAATTCTTGCTCGCCTTGTTTGACCGTAATTGTCCGCTGCTTGGTGATATGATTTTCAGCAAAGAGACCTAAGAAACGCTCCACAATCAGCTGATAAATTCTTTGCTCGTCGGTACTTAATTTTTCAAAACGAGGAGCCTGCTCCGTTGGTAAAAGAGCGTGGTGATCACTGACTTTTGCATCATTAAAGACTCTTACTTGCAGCACTTTTCCACCATTTTTTAAAATGCTGCGGGCCTCAGGGTATGCGCCGCTAATTCCCTGCAGTCGTTCCTTCATCGTCGCTTTCATATCCTGAGTTAAATATTTGCTATCGGTTCTCGGATAAGTCACAATTTTATGAAATTCATATAAGCTTTGGACTAATGACAAAGTCTTTTTCGCTGAATAGCCAAAGCGTTGATTGGCCTCCCGTTGCATCTCTGTTAAATCATAGGGTAAAGGCGCCGGTTCTGATTTGGTTTTATCGCTGATTTTAATTACTTTAGCTTTGCTCTTGCTTAATTCAGCAACTAATTTTTCGGCGTCACTGCGCTCAGTCAAGGCCATCGGATTTTTTTGCTGCAGTCGGCCTTTTTCCTCACCGATTTGCAAATCAATCGAAAAATAAGTTTGCGGACGGAATTTTTCAATTTTCTTTTCCTGTTCCCGCACTAGAGCCAAGGTCGGTGTTTGGACCCGACCGGCTGACAAACTATCATTGTATTTAACCGTTAAAGCTCGGGTCACATTTAAGCCGACTAACCAGTCTGCTTGAGCCCGCGCCAAAGCGGACTCATATAAATTATCATAAGCCTTGGCTGGTTTTAATTGACGGAAGCCTTCTTTAATCGCTTTGTCCGTTTGAGAAGAAATCCATAAACGTTTAACCGGTTTATTAAAGCGAACATATTCTAAAATCCAACGGGCGACTAACTCGCCTTCTCGTCCGGCATCTGTCGCAATCACGGCTTCACTGACATCTTTGCGATTGGCTAATTCTTTGATTGCCCGCAGTTGATGGCCGGTTTTCGGCAATGGTTTAATCCCTAAATTTTTAGGAATCATCGGCAAAGTTTCCATTTGCCATGTCTGCCATTCTTTGTTGATGTCTTCAGGCATTTTTAGGCCCAATAAATGACCAAGGGCCCAAGTAACAATTACCTTGGGTCCTTCGTAATAATTTTTATGTTTTTGGTTAGCTCCAAGCACCTTGCTTAAATCCTTTGCAACACTTGGTTTTTCCGCTAGAATTAGTTGTTTCATATAACTCGACTCCACTTTCTGCTGTCACCGCTTGATAATCCTTCAGTAAAGCCAGCCCTTGATATTGCTGCAGGTCGTCATCACACTCTTCGCACCAGCGTTCGTCTCCATCATTCCAAAAGGCTACTAAAAAATTATTTTTGGCGTTCATATAGTTAAACTCTGGTCTTAATTGTAACCAAAGTGTGCGGTAACAGTCAATGGCTTCTTCAAGGGATGAGAATATGTACTGATCGGTGATGGAATCTTGCCAGTCCTCAAAGAACCACCAAGGCTCATTGTCCCCATACATTTTTACTACTTGGTACACGTTGTTCGCTTCCCTTCATTTCTTGATACCTTTATTCTATTCACTTTACTGAAAACTTGCAAGGAAAGAAGCTTGTAAAAAAACGTCAGTTGTTTCAAAAAACGAGCTTTTTTTGTAAAATTAAGCAAAAAAATCCGAGAGTCTTTCAAACTCTCAGATCCCCTTTTAAATATATTGTAAAACTTTGCTTTCTTGATAGGCATGGTCAATTAAGCCGCCGCCTAAACATTCCATTCCGTCGTAAAAAACGACGGCTTGGCCTGGTGTGATCGCTCTCACGGGTTCGTCAAAAACGACCCGTGCTTGATTATTTTCTAATAATTGCACCGTTACCGGAACATCTTGTTGGCGATAGCGGAATTTTGCCGTGCATTTAAATTCCGTTGCTCTGTCAGTATTTGTAGTAAAATGGATTTCACTTGCATCCAAGCTGGTTGCATATAAAGCTGGATGATGGAAGCCTTGTCCAACATATAAGGTGTTGGTGGCTAAATCTTTACCCACCACAAACCACGGCTCTTGCGAATCGCCACCGCCGCCAATGCCCAAGCCTTGACGTTGGCCAATCGTATAATACATTAAACCGTCATGTTGTCCTTTGATTTCACCTTCTAAAGTGACCATGTTTCCTTTTTTTGCTGGCAGATAATTACTTAAAAATTCTTTAAAATTCTTTTCGCCGATAAAACAGACTCCTGTTGAATCTTTTTTCTTGGCAGTTGCTAAGCCAGCTTTTTCCGCAATTTCTCTAACTTGCGGCTTTTCCATGCCCCCTAAAGGAAACATCGTCTTCGCCAATTGTTCTTGAGAGAGTTGGCTTAAGAAATAAGTTTGATCTTTATTGTTATCAACACCCCTCAACATATGAGTTGTGCCATCTGCATCACGAGTAACTTGAGCATAGTGGCCCGTCGCCACATAATCTGCCCCTAATTCTAAAGCATAATCTAAAAAGGCTTTGAATTTAATTTCTTTATTACACATCACGTCAGGATTCGGCGTGCGGCCGGCCCGATATTCCGCTAAGAAATATTCAAAAACTCGGTCCCAGTATTCCTTTTCAAAATTGACTGAATAATAAGGAATACCGATTTGCGCTGCAACTTTCGCAACGTCTTTATAATCTTCCGTCGCCGTGCAGACACCATTTTCATCGGTGTCGTCCCAGTTCTTCATAAAAATACCCACAACATCATAGCCTTGTTCCTTCAGCAAAAGTGCTGTTACGGATGAATCGACACCGCCGCTCATCCCGACGACAACTTTCGTTTTGCTGTTGTCCATCATTTGATCACCATCATTTCAATTAGATTCTGAAGCTCTACGATTTGAAGGTCGCAACTTTTCAGTGAATCGTATTATACACTGTTTTGTTGAATTTTTCATTAAGAATGACTAAAGGCTGTCCGTCAGCATTTTACGTGAAAAGAACTAAGAGACCCATTAAAAGCAAGGTTACTACTAAGGTCACCGCCATTATTTTGTCATAGATTTTCGGCGGCCGGCTCAAGGCTTTCGGTGCAATCTTAATGATTTTCGCTTCGGGAAATTCAACTGAAAAATATTTGTTATATGCGTAGGCGGCTGGCGCCAAGCCGACAGTTAAGGTTGGTTTAATACGCAAAATTTCTTTAATGCTTTCAAAATCTGAGACTTCCCAATAAATATAAGGATAATCCCGCATCAGCTGCTGCAAATTTTGATAGTGAAAATGCTCAGTCTGTGTTGGTTGGCCTTTTTGTTTCAGCTTAGGCCCTTCAGCTAACAAATAGCCAGAAGTTTTAAACAGCACGTCCCCACGAAAAGCCATCTGCGAGACTGCTTCTTCAGGAGGAATCTCAACAATTTCCATACCCGGCTTCATCGCCATTACTTGCCCACGTTTTGGTTCCGCTAAACGGGAAAGGGCGGCAATTTGATAATCGGCTAAAACGTCAGCATCTACCTCATAAAACGGTTTTTCCTCCCACTCATACTGGGGATATTCCAACTCTAAATAATTTTTCAACCGTGGCAGGACAAATTGATCCTGCATCGTCCACATGATGCTATTATTCGCTTGCCGTGATAAAGTAATAATTAAACCCTTCATGACACTTCCTCTTTTCTTAACTATTGACTGCTAAAAGACCAAATATCAGCAGCAAACCTACCCAAAAACCGGCAAAGACAAAAATACCAATATCAAAGGCATCTTCTCCTTGGGTAACGACATTTTGCAGTCGTTTAGTTTTGCGGAGATAAATACCTTGAATCAAAGCCCCACCAATGCAGTAGCAAAAAAAGATAAACTGGCGAATGCTATAATCCACAAAAATAATTTCCGTTGCAATCATCAGCAAACTCCAAACTATCTGGATAATGGCAAAGACCTGTCCCACTGGTCGACCATGACTGACCTCTGGATTATTACTCGACTTACCGGGCTGAATCAGGTCATTAAGATTAGTACCAAACAATTCGCTAATCAAAATTAAGTTTTCTAAATCCGGTTGGCCTTTATTATTTTCCCAATTGGATACGGATTGACGACTGACAAATAATTGCTGCGCCAGCTCCTCTTGTGTTAACTGTTGTTCTTGTCGCAAACTTTTTAAACGTGTCCCAAAATCCACGTTCCTCACCTCCACCTTTATTGTATCAAGCCCCGCTCAAAAAATCTGGAAAAGCAACAAAAAAAGCCTGTCAAAGCTGATTGACAGACCGGTATATTAAGGTTTTATCAAAAATAAGACTGAGGCATTTGTTTTTCTCAGCAGCTACCTGGCTGCCGCTTTTATCACCAATTTTTACCAACGCCCCAGCCTTTTTGATTACTCTTTATTTTTTTGCAGCCCTTCTCTTAACAAAAACGACTATGACAAACAATAAAATCACACCGCCAATGACAAGTAAAATGAGGGAACTTTGGTCATTGGTTTGGGGGAAGTTCAAAAAAACCTGAGAAAGTCTGATCTACTCAGCATTCCTCAGGTTTTCTTAAACTTTATTATAAAAAATTGCGAAACATCGCAATAATATAGCGAACTAAACGAAAAACGATAAATAAAACAAAAATATTTCCCAGTACAAAGCTGAAAATATTTCCCACGCCGGCCTTCAGATTACTAAAAGAAAAGCGTCGTAAAAAGCGGGGCATTGAATTGTAACCGTTGCGCTTCAAGCGAAATTTTTCTTCATAAGTAATTTCCAGCATGTCGTAGTAAATAATCTGCAGTGGTTCTTGACTAAAAAAAGCCTTCGCAAAGCCGACCATCATCGTGTATTGCTTTTCGCTGGAGGGTAGATTTCTTACCCCATTTTTATTGACACGAATGATCTGCTCACCATTTTCCATTACATTATAGGCATATTCATCTTCTTGGATGGTTTGAATTTTTAAATCTGGGGTGTTTTCCGCCAAAAATTTGTCAAAAACCTCAGCAAATTTTTGTTTGGCATTAAACAGATAAACCGCGATTGCCGCCAGACCGATTAACAGCACAGCATTGAGGATTAAACTTTCCCGAAAAATAATCGTATACAGCAAAATCAGCACAAAAGCTATTAAAGTGATGGCAATCCGTTTCCAATAATAATTTTGATACATTTCCTGAATCGTCCGCTGGTAATAATCAAAATCCTGCTGGGCGACTGTCATAAAGCTTCCCTCATTTCTTGACGACTTCTGCAAACGGGACAAATGGCGCAGGAACAGTTGGCACATCCGTTAAAACTTTTTGCATCCATAATACATCATGCCACTGATCAAATTTATAGCCAACATGGCGGAAGTTAGCGACTTCCTGATAACCAAATTTTTCATGAAAGCTGACGCTCCGTTGATTCCCTCCAGTGATGCAGGCTGTTAAATTTACGATGTGCTGTTGCAGTAGATACGTTTCTAAGCCTTCATACAACGCTGTTCCTACACCTTTAGCGTGGGTTTTATGACTGACATAAACGGTGACCTCCACCGTCCAATCATAAGCCACTCTGCCTTTGTAGACTCCGGCATAAGCATAGCCGATAATTTCTCCATCAATTTCTGCTACCAAATAAGGATAGCGTTCTAAAGTTGAAGCGATTCTTTGGTGGAACTCAGCCACACTGGGCACCTCGTATTCAAAGGTGATTGGTGTTTCTTTTACATAATATTCATAAATAGCTACGATTTTTTCAGCATCAGCTGGTGTTGCAATTCTAATTGTAAATTCCATCTAACCACCCTCTCGTTATCAAAAAATTATAGCGATGATTGCTGCCGCTGACAAGTCTTTTTATCAACAGGCTAGCTTTATACGCCGGCGTCTCGAATTTTTGCTAATTCCTGAGCTTTTTTCTCTGCGATTTCATCTATTTGATTTTCTGTCAACGGTGTACCAAAAGGAACCGATTGGCTAAGAAAATCCCGTTCTGGAGCATCGACACCAACATTTATATCCTCAGCAATCGGGACACTGTAATGGTGAATATGTCCGTGAAGATTGCGAATATTAACAGTTTGTCCCAGCAGCATTGGATAATGGGTCAAATAGTATTGATGATGATTAAACTTCACGATGGCCCCCACATCTTCAAAAGCAAATTTTGCTTCACCGTTAGCTAGTTTCGGATCATGGGTTTCTAAAAAAGTAAAAAAATTACGGCTATCATGATTGCCTTTGATAAACACTATTTTCCCCTGTAATTGCCTTAAAATTTCTAAAATCGCCGGACTCCCCTTATCATAATTGGGATGCATCGCCACATCTCCAAGATGATAAACGGTGTCTTTTTCAGTCACGACAGCATTCCAGCTGGTAATCATCACTTGATGCATCTCTTCGATTGATTCGTAAGGCCGCGGGGCAAAGTCGCTACTGCCAAGTAAACGCTCGTGGAAAAAATGGGTGTCTGCAATAAAAAATTTTTTCATATTTCACCTGCTTATAAGATAAAACTAGGCCATAGGTCATTCAAAATAAAAAGTAACACGCTGTTTGTCACCTACTGACAATTGTAGTAAAACAATCCCTTCGGCGGCTTTATCCAAGCCAACAGCTTTGCTATTTTCTATTTTTGACCTATGGCCTCGCTTTTTTTGCGATTATGCTGCTACTTTTTCAAAAAGTCCACGGCTAATCATGCCGTCCATTAAAAAGTAGAATTTTTCTTGACTCATCACATGCTGATTGTCTTTAAAAATATTGACGGCTTTTAAGCCGTTTGCGGTTGTGATGGACATTTTAAAAGTTTCCAAATCTTTAGCCACGGTAATCTTCAGACGAAACCCTTCTTTACTTTGGGGCGTTGCGTCTAAGCTGCGGATCATTTGGTAGTTGCCGGATTTCGTTTCAGTAAATCCGTTATCTCTTAATGTGTAACGCTTTGCTTCAGGATTCAGTTTATAAAGAACTGATGCTCCCTCAACTGTTGCTGTCTCTGTAAAAGCCATTTTGTTCACCTCGATTACTTAGTCATCCTCTATTATAAAGAACTTATGCGTCTTTTTCTAGCTGAATTACTGATTTCAAGTTATTTTTTCGTCAGAATTGCTATTAGTTTTGCCGCCAATTCCTCGACTTCAGTTAAGGTATTGTCGCTGCCAAAACTGATTCTGACAGATTCTTTAATCGCGGGATTTCCCTTGCCATACATCGCTTCTAACACATGGGAAGGGTCAACGGTACCCGCCGTGCAGGCAGAGCCGGTTGAAATAGCAATCCCCTGCAAATCTAATTTCATCAGCAACAGATCATTTCTGACGCCAGGAAAACGCAGATTCAAAACGTGATGAGTTGTCTGTTCAACATTCCCGTTGATTTCAAACGGGATGCCAGCTGCTTCCAGCTGTTTAAGCAAAACAGTTTGAAATTGTTGGAACTCAGTTCGCTTGCTATTTTTGTCGGTGGCTTTCAATAAAGAAACAGCTTGGCTCATGCCGACAATACCAGCTAAATTTTCTGTGCCAGCCCGTCGTTTTTCCTCCTGCTCGCCGCCATGCAAAAAGGCCGGCAGCTGAATGGCATCTGTTTTAAATAAAAATCCGACACCCTTTGGACCATTAATTTTATGCGCCGAAACACTTAGTAAATCAATTCCGATTTCATGGGGACTAATTTCCAGTAATCCATAAGCCTGAACTGCATCAGTGTGAAAATAAGCTGGATGATTTTTTAAAATTGCGCCAATTTCTGGAATCGGTAAAATATTTCCCGTCTCATTGTTGACGTACATAATCGAAACAAGAATCGTATCTTCCCGCAATGCTTTTTGAAAATCAGCCACAGCAAGATTGCCTTTTTGGTCAACCGGTAAATACGTCACTTCAAATCCCAGTGTTTCCAAATATTTCATAGTATTTAAAACAGCCGGATGTTCAATCGCCGTTGTGATTAGATGTTTTCCAAAATTTTGCCGCGCTAAAGCTGTCTCAATGATGGCCGTATTATCGCCTTCAGTACCGCCGCTATTAAAAATAATTTCATGGGGCTTGACCTGCAGCGAACTGGCAATTGTCTGCCGGGCATTTTCCAAATATTCATGAGCTTGCCGACCAAATTGATGAATGCTAGAGGGATTGCCAAAGACTTCTTTCATCACCTGCATCATTGCGTCAATGACCTCAGGAGCCATTGGTGTCGTGGCGGCATGGTCAAAATACATTCTGCTCATTGTTCATCACCTCTTAAAAATTCTAGAAACATTTTAGCACAGGGGTTATTTTTTACCTAACAAAGCTGCTTTTCTATCCAGTTGTAAAAATTGTACTGCTTATAGATAATTTTTATTCCCTATCGCATTTCTTTTTTGACAAAGCGTTTTTCCTTTAAATAGCCGGCTAAATTGCCATACATAAAGACGGCAATCCCTGCCCAGATAAAGCCAAACGCCACAAATTGTTCTGCCGTATAAGGCTCGTGGAAGAGAAAAATAGCCATCAGTAGCATCATCGTTGGATTAATATATTGAATAAAACCTAACAAAATATACGAAATTTTCTTAGCCGCCTCAGCAAAAAGTAACAAGGGAATCGCTGTAACAATTCCCGCCCCAGCCAACAATAAATTGATAGAAGTTGGATAGCTCATAAAGCCCGCATCAGAAACAAAAAATAAATACAATAGCGCAAAGGGAAAAATAATCATTGTCTCAATGGTGAGCCCAGAAGCTGAGCTAAGTTTGACACCTTTTTTAATCAGACCATAAAAGCTAAAGGCAAAAGCCATCACTAGAGAAGGAACTGGTAATGTCCCTGTTTCAAGCGTCAATAATAATACCCCTAGCAGCGCCAAGCCACAGGCAATTTTGCCACTACGACTCAAAGGCTCCTTCAAAAAAATAGTTGCCAACAAAACATTGACCAATGGATTCATATAATATCCCAAACTCGCCTCAGTCACCTTGCCGATGCTGACGCTCCAGATAAATACGCCCCAATTTATCGTAATTAAGACTGCCGCCAATGCAATCAAGCCTAATTTTTTCTTGTCCTGCCACAACTCTCGACACTCCTGTAAAAATTGTTGCCATTTACCAGTGGTAACTAATAAAATCAGCATGAAAATAAAGGACCAAACAATTCGATAACATAAAATATCAAACGAATTGACCGTCGGCAACAACCGCCAATACAACGGAATAATTCCCCACAACACATAAGCACTAATCCCAAATAACAAACCTTTATTTTTTTCCTTCATGTTACACCTTCACTTTTTTAAATTTAAAAGCAGATCCCACTACTCCAGCTGGTTTTCAAGTAAAATTTTATCTTTTAGTATAGCATATTTTTCATGGCTACTATAAAGAAAGAAAAATGCTAAAGCCAAAAAGACTCTAGCATTTCAAAATTTTATTTATTTCTTCTAAATAGTGGGCTCATCGGACGATTTTCATGAATCCGTTTAATTCCCTCGCCCATCAATTCTGAACAGGAAATAATCGTTAAATTTTTTGGATGGCGTTCATCTGGAGTATAAACTGAATCGGTAATACAGATATCTTCAATCTCTGAATTTTCCAGTACCTCTTTAGCAGGTGGAGATAGCAAGCCATGGGAAGAACATGCATAGACCTCAATTGCACCGGCTTCTTTTAAAATTTTGGCAGCAGCCGCCAGCGTCTCACCAGTATTTAAAATGTCATCGACTAAAATTGCTTTCTTTCCAGCTACGTTTCCGATGACATAGCCAGTCAGCTCACCATCTTCTTCATACTGATCAACAATTGAAAGTGTTGAATCCAAATAATCTGATAGACTACGAGCCCGCTGTACGCCACTGTTTTTCGGAGAAACAACGACCACGTCATCGCCATATAGCCCCTTATCTCGATAATAATCGGCGAACAATGGCATTGTAAATAAATTATCCACTGGAATATCAAAGAAACCTTGCACTTGAACCGTATGCAAATCCAACGTCAGCAAACGAGTTGCCCCAGCCTCTTCTAATAGATTAGCGACTAACTTAGCCGTGATGGGTTCATGGGGACGAGCAGTTCGATCCTGTCGTGCATAGCCGTAATAAGGCAAAATAATGTTAATTGTTTTTGCACTCGCCCGCTTCAGCGCATCAATCATAATCAATAGTTCTAAATAATGATCATTCACTGGTGCATTAGTCGATTGAATCAAGTAAACATGATGCCCCCGGACACTCTCTTCAATATTGATGGCAATTTCACCATCGCTAAACTGCTGCACACGACATTTGCCTAACTCGGTTCCAAAAACCTTGGCAATTTTTTCCGCCAATGGCTGGTTGGAATTTAAACTAAACAGCTTTAATCTTGAATCGTGGTATTTCTTTCCCATATGAACCTCCGCATTTTAATTTCACCCCCATTTTAACACAGAAATCGGAATTTTTGGGGCGAAAGGGTGAATCAATCTTTCAGGCAAACAGCTTTATTCAAAAAATAAACGCTGCTCAAAATTCAGGCAGCGCTAGCTTTCAATACATTTAATTTTTAAATATAGGTGAGACATTAGCAAATACAATACAGATAAAAACAACAATCGTCAGAACAATCGCCGAAACATTTTCATTAAAGTCTAAAAAGCGCATCCCTACTATCATGAAGTCCGAGAAAAATAACATTGCAGCCATCAATTTCCCCAAGTTTCGGCCATTTATTTTTTCCCGCTCATCTTTACCAGCAGTATTATAGCCAGCAATCAGCATCAGCCACTTGCCCCGCAGCAATTGCACCGCAGCTAAAAACGTAACCAAGAAAACAACCAGTAATAAAATATCCGTTCCTTGCATAGCCTTCACCTCTTTTCTTCTATTATATCATGGAAGGTGACTCTACTCCAAAAATGATGCTAGAGGAATTGGGGGGTGATTGAAGTAGAATGCATGAAAAAATGAACTAATTTTTTGCAATCGGCACAATGAAAATTTTGATGAAGTGATTGAGTATTTGGTGAAGATTGAGATTAGATTCTTCCTGTTCCCTTTTTTCCATTCAAGTCTCTTCAAATTCAAAAAAATCAAGAGAGCAAAGAAACAATTCTGATTCCTGCTATCAAAAACTTGTTTAAACTATCACCGATCCGCTACAAAAAATTGTAAAAGTCGCAAGAGTATTGATTGGCAATAGGCGGGCTCGGACAACCCCTACAATCTGATTTGCTTCAATAAAACCATAATTGCGGCTGTCGGTTGCCCATTTTCGATTATCTCCAAGGACAAAATAACTGCCTTCCGGCACAAAGGCCTCCCCCGTTAACGCTTGCATATTGAAATCTTCGGTGTAGTGACCTCCATTTCGCTGAGCTTCATTAATATGCTCAATAATATAAGCTTCATTTACAATCTCGCTGTTTACGTACAAAACATCATCGACATATTCAATACGATCACCAGGTAAGCCAATGATGCGGCGAACCTCTTGTCCGGTTCGACCTTCAAAAACCAGCAGATCTAGCCGCTTGACTTCCTGTGTTTTAAGAATAAAAATAGTATCAGCATCCCGCAAAGTTGGCGACATACTATAACCTTTAACTCGATGAATTGAAAAAAAGAAACTACTCACTGTCAAAACAACAGATAAAAGAATAACGAAAATTAGCAGAAAATCTCGAACTTCTCTGAGAACTTTTCTGACACTTTTCCTGCGAAATTGCCTTCTTAACCCTCTACCAAAAGTTTTTTTCGACGGTCTTTTTCTCTCGCCAGCCTTAGTCTTTTTCTTTGGCTTGCGATTTTTGACGGACCCCTTGACCTTTAGTTGCTCATACTTAGCTTCAGTTGAACCTTTCTTTTTAGATAAAACTTTTCGTGGCGCTTTATTTTTTGAAGTAGCAACAGCTGGCTTTTTTTGTTTCCTTGGCTGTTCTACCCTTGAAGGTCTTTTTTTTGAGCGTTGTATTCTCTGCTTTTGCCTTTTCTTCAACGCATTTTGACGCTGGGTCATTCGCCTTCACTAGCTCCTTCTGCTTCCAATACCGACTGATTAACCCGATAATACTCAAAAGCCGTGTTCTCGTATGTAATTGTCCGCTCAATATCGCTTTGAAAATCTGCGACGAGTTCCCCATTGCCATAAAAATTATTGACTTCTCGGGTTGCATTCATCCCCAGTTCTGAAAGGGCTGAATAATAACGGTTTAAAGATTGTTGTCCTTCAGCTGTGTTCAATGAACTAGCTTTTCTAGAAGAATAGCCCGCTAAATTAGTAGCTAAATAACGGATATTTTGTACAGTAGCCTCCGCAGTTTCCTCCTGGACTGCTGCTTTTTCCAATTCTGCCTGGAAATCCCGTAGTAAAAAATAAGAACGAACAATTGCATCTTCATCATCTGTCCCCAAATTGGTCGACTGATAGAAATTTGCGTAGACCGTTCCAGCCCCAATCCCACTACCCAATACCAGCAACAGTCCAAAAATAAGCAGGGCTTTTTTACGTTTTGCTTGAACACCGGCCACTCTCCTTTGCCATAGCCGGCGCTTCTTTTTGTTCTTTGGAGGTTTTTTCGGCATTTTTTTCAATTTACGGCTTTGCAAAACTGCTTGTAACAAAGAATAAAGTGAAAAAATAATACTGATAATGGTTGCCGCAAAGCCACCGATAATGATCCATTCTAAGATTGTCATGGCACCCTACTCCTGTGGTCAACTTGATGTCGGTTTATTTTTTATTTTTCGCTTTTTTAGAACGTTTCTTAGCTTTACTGCCATTTTTCTTGCGATTATTTTTCTTGATTTGCCTTACAACAAGGAAAATCAAAATTACAACAAACAGAAATCCAGCAACAACCATTGCAACTAATTTCCAATCAATTCCCGGGTCTTGTGTCAAACTAAGATCTCTTTCATTGTATTGATTGGCCTCATCGACAGTGATTTCGAAGTCTTCCGTAAATTCCCAACTCTGGTCGCCAACATAAACCAGCACATGGGCAGTGTACATTCCCGCTACCATAGCATCTCCCCCCATACTGACTGGATAATCAATAAAAGAGTAAGGGGCCATTTGCAAGGATGTGCTGCGGGATTCATATAAAACTTCGCCGCTGCCCTGCTGGGAAATTTGTGCTTGAACCGTCATGCCGCCAACAAGCGCTCCGCTAATATTTGAAAAATTTACAAAAATCGTATTTTGAAAATTTGCTTGGCCAGCATAGGCTCTATTCCAAGACATCTCCGGCAAAATACCACTGATATCACTTTCCTGCAGGGCAATCGCAATCACATAAGCATAACGATTGATTACCACCGCACCTTCGTCTGAATTCGTAGTCCCATCGCCTTCAGCTAAAGTCAAGCGCAAACCGCCCATAATCAGTCCTTCAAATGAAGTCTCTGGCATCTGTACATTTATTTCGACATCCTGAGATTCACCGGAAGCAAGGTCAACTGAGGTCGGCCCCGTAACTAAGTCGGTAAAACTAAAGGGTAGCGAGGGGTCATTCTCAATTTCCCCATTCACATACTCAATCACTCCATTGCGATTAGTCTTGGACCCATTTAATTCCAGATTTACGGTTATCGCTGCTTCCGTTGGATTTGCTACCGTTACAATTAAAGTTTGTTGTTGATTGGCTGTCATCATTAAATTAAAATAACTTTGGTTATCGCTGACTTGATTTTCCGGGACTTGAATTGTGTAGGTGAAGCCACCGCTTGCGCTTGCAGATGAGGAATCCGAAGTAGCCTTGGCAGTTTCTCCTCCTATAAGACTCATTCCAACCATTAAAAAAATCGATACTACTATTTTTATTAACAATCTACCGTTCTCTCTACTCATCTTTAGCAATCTCCTAAACAATATTTTATGTAAAAAGCATTTAAAAGAATGACAAGCTGATGAAAATCACTTCCATCAGCTTGTCAATACTTCATTATCGTTAAAAATTTTACTTGGGTTAATTAAGGCGTAACTAAAGTAGTAGGTCCGCTAGTAATAGTCCAAGTAATGACAGCTGCATAATTACCAGCTAGCATTTGAGAAGCTGTACCATCTTGAATATTTAAGAAGACAGAGTTGCCAGCTGTTGATTCAGCAATTCCATAATCAGTACTTTGACCATATTCAAGAGTAAACTCACCACGACCTTCAGTACCAGCTGCACTAACAACATTTTGAGATACACCATATTCAAGATTGAAAGCAGTCAGCATTGATTGAGGCGGCGTAACTCCATTTGCGCCACTAGTAGTATTTGGATTATCCACGATACCATTGGTATAGCTGATTGTAGAACCATTCAATAATTCTGATGTATCCAAAGTACCATCAGTATTTACATAGGTAAATTGTTGAGATAATGTAGCAGAAATCGTATAACCGTCACGTCCACCACGGGCATCTTCAAATTGAACAAGGTGTCCACGTTCAGTTAATGTTACTGTTCCATCTGGGGCTGTTTGATTTACAGCTACTGAAGCCGCTTCTTTTCTGATACTTCTTTCATTTGCTGCAATTGAACCAAATTTCAGCGCTGATACCCATTTAATTCCTAAATCACCTGGTGTTGGATTTGGTGTAATTGGATCAACTGGATCGATAACACCTGGGATTTCCGGATCGGGAACCTCTGGATTGTCTGGATCAGTTGGATCAATTGTTCCGCCTGTAATGGTTACATCACCTGTTCCACTGTGGGCAGGCGTGGTAGTACTTGCTGAAGCTGCCGCAGGTAATACTAAACCTGCCCCAATAACTGCGACTAAAGCCGCTGCACTTAAACGTCTTAATTTCATTTTTTTTCCTCCTAGATTTTTTTAATTTATACAAATGAGGATCTCCTCAGTTTGCCAATAATAAGGTGTCACTCTGTTGGCCCCGCCGTTAACGTCCAAGTTAAGGTCGTTGTGTACTGTACCGGATAGATTTTTGTAGAATCAGGTACAGAAAGCGTAACCGCTGAATTGCTATAAGCTTGTTGAGCAAATGTGCTATCCATTACGGCATTATCACTAGCATCAGTTAAGGCTGTTAACGTATTTTCTTGATTAGAACTATTTTCCCCCGATGCTCCAAATGCAATCGTCGTGACACCAGTTCCTTGGTTGGCTGAAGCAGAAGCAACTAGATAGGCTGTATTCATATCATTAATTGCTAAAGTTTCACGAAAGACGGTAGGTAATTTTCCAGAATCCCCGGCAGAGTTTGCCCAACCTTTATCAAAGGAGAGAACCGCTCCTTCCAACTCTTGATTATCCAAATCTTGAATAATCCCGCTGGAGAACTGACGATCTTGAGTCAATGTTAAATTCCAACCATCTGCATCACCACGCCGATCGGTCACTTGGATATAGTACCCCCGTGCCGTAACCCCTTCGTCATGAAATAATTGGGCTCTCGACAAGTAGGTGCGATTACTTCCGGTCGTACTTGCTGATCCAAAATTCAAGCTTGATACGAAGTCTACTCGTAAACTTCCCTCTGTTGAAGGTCCTGGACCTGGATCAACATCATTCTCTGGATTTTCCGGATCAACCGGGTTAGTTACATTTGAGTCGGTAATCGTCACCCCACCTGATCCAGACCAAGAACTGGCTTTGGCTTGACCGACAACCAAGAAACTGCTGCCCACTGCCAGCAAAAGAGTTGTCGCTTTAATCATTGAAGTTATCTTCATGCGTCCCCCTCCTTATCCTTTTTTCTTCGATAAAGAAGAAATGAAAGAACTACTAACAAGACGCCGCCACCCATGAAACTGAAATTACGAATTGTTTCACCAGTTTGTGGTAATTTTCCACCACCAGTACTTGGCAATGTACCACTCGAACTAGAGATTGGCGTAGCAGCTGATAAACTTGTTGAGGTAGGTTCCGAGGTCGATGAAGGTGTTGATTCGTCATAAAAAGTAATTTCCCCATCATTCACCACTTGACCGCCAGCATTTGCTTGCACGTACATGGCACTACCCAAACTTCCAACTCCCAACACCAAGAGGAAAAGGAATGTTCTTATTTTATTTTTCATTTTTCCCACTCCCCTTTTATCATGCTGGTCCTGATTGGATTGTCCAAGTAATAACGCCAGTATAGGTGCCCACAACATCAGCTTGACTAATCACTAGGTTTAACCCAGTTTTAGTAGTACTTACTGGGCTTCCCCATGTATTCGTGACATTGAACAGTCCGGACTCACCTGTTGTTCGCACATGACTATAGACTGCTTGAGCCGAGTCGTTTAAGGTTACTTCGTCAATCGAACCATCAACTTTTTCCCCGGTCACATAGCGAACAGCTTTTTCGTTTAGATAAGAATTATCTGCGCCGCTTGTTGCCATGCGTTCAGTTAAAGTGGCCAACAAGGTCCACCCGTCAGTCGCAGCAGCACGAGTATCGGCGATAACCAAATCGTTTTGAGTTGGATCACCAATCGGATTTTGCACCCGCTGCTCTTTTCCATTAAAGGCTAGCTCACCAAAACTCATAGTTTTTGCATAGGAAGCCACAGTCAGCATGCCATTAAATTGATAGACGACTGTTGTCCCGTTCAACTCAACTTCAACACTATTTTCATTATCCGGTCGTTTCGCTAGCGTATAATAGTTTCCTTCAACTTCTGAGATTTTAGCGGTAATTGGTCCGCTCAATTCAGTATCGGTTGTCAGATTGACAATTGTTCCAACATTTCGTGTCGCAACAATCGCAGCTGTAATCTCCTCACCTGCTTCATTTTGGAATTCAATCCGCAGATCAAAAGCACCTAAGACTACTCCACCAGGATTTGTTACTTCATTAGAAGCCGCATCATAAGTAAGGTAATCACTATTAGGATTTTCAGCACCTTCAACAAATGGGGTTTCCTGTGGTCCATCACCAATCCCGGTCGCAGTATTTTTAATTTCTGTCCCGAGGGCAGCTGTATTAACTGTTACCTTAAATGTCACCGTTGCCGACTCTTGACTATCCAAATCTCCGACATCAATCGTTAACTCACGAGCTGACGAGTCATAAGTGAAAACAGGATTCGCCACGGGAACTCCAGCAACTGTCACTTCAATGCCAGTATCACTAGTATCAAAATCCACACCGGCGTCCAACACATCTACTAATTTGACATCTTTCCAAGTTGTCTCATAAGTGTCTGCTTTATCATTTTTCAAAGTTGTTGTATAAGTCAAGGTGTCGCCAACACTTGTCGTTGAATCACCGCTTGAAACTACCGATTTACTTGCTGTTGGCTGATCTGGTAAAACATCACGAACCAGGCTTAAAAGTAAAGCTGGTTGGAAACGTTCATCAGCCCCGCCTTCAGCTGTATAATCTAAAGCATCATGGTATCCGGTAAAAGCATCATACGTGTCAAGATCCTTACTTAAGTTGCCATAAGTCCCATCTGGTTCAGTTGTATAGCTGGCAGGAACCTGGTCTGCTTCCAGTCCAGTGATGCTGCTTTGGTCTTTTGCGTAAACTTCAATTTCAGCATCTTTGTCAATATAATATGGCAAGTCTAACGTCCATTGATTGTTGGTAAGAGTTGCACTTGCCATGACGCCAGCACTTTTTTCTAACCAAGTTCCATTTATTTTGATGAAAACCTTAGTACCATCCTCATCATCCAACGTTCCCGTCAATTGCTTAGTGGCATTCGTCATCGAAAAATTAGCCGTCATCGTCGGTGTTTCTGGTGGCGTAACATCTTCTATTTCTTGGGTTTTGACAAGGATGTCATCGTCCCTACTTTGAACCGTAGTACTAGCGCCTTCGCCACCTGGACCACGCCAAGCTGTATCAATTGCTATTGTGTGCTTCGATGATAAAAAGTTTCCATAAGTTGCAATGTAAGCAGCGGGAAGCTCAATTTTCACCATCCCTGCTCTTGCAGTGTCTCCGTAAACTTCCAAATCAGTCCCGATGGATTCACCTAGAGCAGTTCCAACGATAATGTTATTTTCATCAAGAATGTTTACTTTGATTGTCACTTCCCCTGTTGTCGCATCAGTAGCTGTTTCACCTTTACCTGCAGGGACCTGGGCATGAGCATAAATATATTTATCTGCATCTGTTGCTACTCTGATATCATCAATTACCGCTCTTTGATTATTGGCTGTCATTCGCGTTAGAGTGGTCATGCCAGTAGTTCCCATTGCAGCAACAAAGTCAGCATCGCCAGTGTGCCCTGCTTCTAACGTTTGGTAGCCATTTCCAGATAGTGTGAAATCAAGGTACGGCCAAGAATTATCCGGATCACCAAAAATATCTACACCATCGACAATTTTCCAAATCATCAAGTTTGAGCGTTTTACATCAAAAACAGATTGGCTTATTGCTGTTGTGTCACCATTCATACTGAAAAGTCGGCCACCATCTGGTCGTGTATTCGCAAAATCAAAATAGCGTGCTCCATTTAACTCAATATTTAGTTCAGAGCCTTGGAAAATCCCTTCACTTTGAGATTTAGTTTGCCCCCGGGCAACAAAATATGCGTCATCAGAAGCGGTAATTTGTAATGGATTTCTACCACCATCAAAAGCTACTCCTAATTCAGCAGTTACACTGATATTCGAGTTAGCTCCCTTAACAGTAAATGAAGTATTCTCATTCAATCCGCCTGCTGTTGCTGGAACAAACTCAATCCCCTGATTCAAACCATTCTCATTGGCTAAACCGCTGTCCTCTTGAAACTTAACCATACCATCTTGAACCCCGGCCTCAACTGAACCTTTATTCAACACTGTAAAATCTGATCCAGTTGATACTTCAATATGATTATTTGATCCACCCATCCGAACCGCTGAGGCTATCCCATCATACTTTTCAATGGTCATTTTAGAATTTCCGCTAATATCAAATGTCATATCGCCTGACATCCGAAACCGAATAGCAGCAGAGTAACGATTGGCATTGCCTTCTTGTTTCAGATTCACCTCTCCACCTTCGGAAAGATAGAAACCGCCTCCTGGAGATTGGATAGTAATACAAGGAGTTGCTCCACCCATAATAGGGTCTCCAACAGGATTCTGTGAAAGTGAATGGATGTTTAAAATCGCCCCTTGGGTGACGTTGTAGGTACTTCCATTTCCTAGAAGTGACACTAAGCCTCCTCGAGGACCGCCGGCAACAGAATTTCCAGATAAATTCATTTCGGTTCCTATATCAGAAAGATTTAAACTGAAAGTTGCCATCTGATAGTCATCTTCAGTCAATCCCCAGATATCTCCAGCAGCAATAACTTTATCTTGCTGGCTGTAAATATTCATTTTGCTTCCGTTTGAAACAGTCAGAGAAGAGTTCTCACTATTGAAGCCCTCTGCTAAAAGAAACTTGTCGATAATGTTTCCATCAACATTTGTATTATCAAAAGTCACATCTGCTTGACTGTTTAAGTGAATTACATTATCCGAGGCAACATAAATACCTAACTCAATATTCCCATTCGCCGCTTCTGGTAATGATGAGGTGCTCTGAGTTATATTAAGGATCGAATCAACAAAATCAATTATTGAACCAGTCGTGGCATCTGGACTTAGTTCAGTGTGTGTCAAACTTGAATTAAGAGCAATTACATTACTCTGATAATCAAGCAGAGTGATAGCGGCTCCGGTAAAAGTCGTTTGCAACTTACCACCACTGACAATAGGGCCAGTTAAAGAATCTGTAGAAATCTTACTATTAGTAAATGTACCTGTTACAACAGAATCAACTGCGCTAGAGGTCTCAATGTTGCCAATTTCAGTCACATCAATGTTAGTGTTTGTCATTTGCATGTTTAAAGTACTATCACCAACCACTAAACCATTTACTTTTTCTCCTGAAATTGTAGAGTCAGCTACAGTCACAGCCATACTTTTCGTGCTATAAAACACTTGGTTGATTCCCGTGAAATCAAAATCAGCTCCGGCTATATTGACAGCTAAATTTTCACCCGTATTATAGACAATAGTGCCGTTAGTTACATTTGTTTCAACAAGCTGACTACCAGAATTAAAGTTAACTTGACCGCCATTAATTGAATTTACGAACAGGTATGGTGTCGCTGATGTATTATTCAAAGAGACAAACCTAATCGAACCATATACATTAAGGTTTTTGGCTTCGATAAACCCGACAGTTTGATTGCTTAACCAGTTGTTGGTTCCGTAAATATTAACAGTTGCTCCTACAGCACTCAGTAAGGGACGGTCTCGAATTGTCAAGTCCGATTTAATAATATTTGAAAAGTTAAATTCCCAAGTAGCATTATTTGTTCCCGTTGCTTTAATAAAGTGAGTGGTTGACGAAGTATTTGGATAGTATTCTATATCCATTAATGTGAACACTTCATTGCTTCCCGAATCATTATTGACTTGTAAAACAGATGACCCATTCAAGTTCAATTGATTGTCCTGACCCTTAATTACTAGACTTTTACTCCGCATATGCGTACTATTACTTGGCGTGATAGTAGCACCCAAGATAATTTCATCAACAGTATCGTCATTGTACGCTTGAGTAAACTGATCAGCGGTCATCACGGTTTGCGAGTTTGTAGCCGTTCCTGGAGGAAATGCCAGTGGCTGAATTTGTGATAAAATATTTCTTGTTGACACCGTGGCGGCTGAGACAATTGTACTTTTGGTTACCAAAATACTAAGTAACAAAACCCCCAACAAAAATAGGAAACGCTTTAAAAGTCGCAGTTTCCCCGAACTTTTCCTCATTTTTTCAACTCCTTTCCCTATATATTTTTGTAGAATTGTTTCCTTATATTCACTAAATATAAATCCCCTCCCTACAAAGGTATTTAGTCAATTTATTTTTTCCCACCCCCCTTAAAGTCAATCATCTCGGAAATTTCAATCTACAACCTTTTCATCAAATTATTGTTACGAAAATCACTTGGAATCATAAATCGATGTTTAGTTTAATCTATTGTCTCAAACACCTCAGAATAATTTTTCAGTGACGTTATGGGACTAAATTTTGTATGGAATAAATCTGATAATGCGTAGCCTTTTTTCCACTGAGTTTCCAACAAAGTTCCGTCAAAGCCACTTTTCTCCATTTTGAAACGGATTCTCTGAATAATCTGGGAAAGTTGCGTCAAGTTTGAATTTGAGATATCTTCATCCCAAATTTTTTCCAGAATTTCTTTACGGGAAACAGACCGTCCATTTGCTTCGTATAAAATCATAAACACTTTTTTTTCTTTTGCTGAAAGTAGATTTATCAACTGTTTTACTTGATTCGGTGAAGTTTTGTTAATTGTGATAACAGCCCTATTGTTGTTGTCGACAGTCACCGTTTTTTGGAAAACCTCACTTACCTCATCCCTCAAATCTTTTAAAGACATATCATAGTCCAACCAACCATCAATTCCCTTTTCTTCAAGGACAAGTTTTTTTTCCTCGGATACCTCTCCAGCATCTGCTCTAAATTTAATCAATCCCTGTAGATTTGTCGTACAGCTAAACTCAGCAATTTCTTCGTTAGAAATTGTCTCACTGAAAATAATTCCATTAAAGAAAGATAAAAAATTAATAGATTGCCTATTCTTAAGAACTTCAAATATGTTTTGGGAACAGAATACCTCGTACCCAAGAAGAATCAGCCTTTTTTGCAGTTCCAACTCTGACATAATATTCTTTGTAAAAATCAACAGCTTTTTCATCTAATCATCCCTTTTTCATTTCATTCGGCTCTTTTAGGACTAATCAATTGGCTTAGCTCGTAATCTGAAAAAATAGAAAAACATTTCATATATCACTCTCTAGATTGACTAAAACGGTTAAAAAAAAATTTTAAATTGTATAAATTTCACTAACTCATAAATCTTTTTTGAATAAAAAGAAGACACACGTTTGATACTTATTAGTTTATCTTTTCATTCTAAAAAGCTGTTCACTTTATCCTTAAAGCATTAAAAACTTTCCTAAAGAATGAATAAATTTATTATTTATCTTTTTTAGGAATCCTAAATAGTAAAATAAATTTAGTTTATTGACAAAAAAATTCATTGTAATTAAAAAAGTCGTTTAAAACACTAAATAATCCATCTTATTTATTTTTCAAATAAAAAAAGTAGCTAATTCAGCCTAACTGACTTAGCTACTCCAATGCTTATTTAGTTCACTGGCTGAACACTACTCAACGCCTTAATTAATCTTTTTGATTCAGCTCTATTTTTTGGTGATACTGGGACTCTCATTCGATTGCTCATTCTTATTTTGAAATCAGCGGTTTCAAAGCCCCTCATTTTATTACGATTAATTAGAAAACTGCGATGACAGCGATAAAAATTTTCTTTTAAACAATTTTCAAGTTTCTTTAAAGAAGTATGCAAAATAATAATCTGTTCATTCTCTGTATATAAAATAATTTTATGATCTGGAATTGATTCAAAGGCAACAATATCCTCAATAAAATATATTGCATTACCATAGAATGTATCTACTTCAACAGAATCTCTACCGCGATTATCTTTCATAATGAATAACTGCTTTTCAATTGATTGCAAACAATTTTTTAATCGTTCTTCCCAGTTTTGTGGACCATCCTTAATTATAAAGTCTATAGCATTCACATGAAATTCAAAAGTCAAATAGCTTAACTCAAGATGGCTAGTCAGGTAAATTAGGTACCCATGGGGATCTTTTTCCCTAATTTTTTTTCCAAGGTTAAATCCATCAATTTGACTTGTCGCAGACAACTCAATGTCAAATATATAAATATTCGGCTCCTCATCAATAATTAACTGACTCAGCACTTCCTCTGGATAACAGGTTGCTAAGGCTAGTTTCATATTCCATTGTGAAAAAGAAGTATAATAGGTGACTTGTCTTTCTATTCGTTTCAGTTGCTCTACATTATCCTCACAAATGTAAATTCTAGCGATAATAATCACTCCTTTTTTTCAACTTAATTAAAAGGGAAAACTCGACTAATTCTTGATTTTGTTTAAACTCTAAATGAAGCTGTTTTTTTACTTTAATTAAATCTTGAACGATTTCTAATCCAAAACCTCGGTCTTTCCCCTTCTCACTAGTTAGTCCCCCAGTTTTATAGAGGTTGAGAAATTGAGGACTACTGTGAGAATTTCTGACTTTCACGAGTAGTAGCGATTGCTCGGTATTGATAAAAGCAATCTGTACATAACCTTCATCGGCTTTAGCACTTTCTTCCAGAGCGTTATCAAGCAAGATGCCAATAATTCTGACCAATTCCAGCATTAAATGTCGGGGAAAACGGATATTTTCACTAATTTCAATTTTGAAGGTTGTTTTTAGTTCTTTAGCTTTCATCATTTTATTTAAAAGTAATCCGAGAATCTCTGGGTCCTTTATATACTCCAAATTGATAGTAGGATACGGATTTATTTCCTGCATCCCAAATTCATTTTGAACCATTTGAAAATAACTTTGAAAATTTGTTACAGAAAAATTTTCTTCATTGAAATAGCCGGCCATTGTGGAAAAAACATTATTCATATCATGTTTAAGTTTTCTAAAGTCTCGGTTAATACTTTCAATCATTACTACATAAGTTTTCAGCTCTTCTTCTCTTTTTTTTTGTGCTAACAATCGTTTTTTATCAATATCGTTTTTAACCACCAAACGAATAATAAAAACAATCGGTATCGCTGCAAAAAACATGAAAACAATAATCAAATATATTTGCCTACTTAAATCTCGATCTATCATTAAATTATCTTTTGATAATAAAGCTAGCAAATCTTTACCAATAAAAGTGTTAGAAATCAAAGTCTTCATCTGCTGATCTGTAATTGAGATAACCATAATATTGATTGTGTTCAAAAAAAGAAAGTAAAAAATATAGATAATCCCAAGCAAATAAATCAACCAATTGGTACTGTTTAACTTCTCCAAGAAAATTTGGTTGAGGAATATGTATAAAATACCGCCTATAAGAATCAAAAAGGAAAAATGAACTAAAGTCAGATTTTTGTTTTGCTGAAATAAAAAAATGAACAACATTTGGCAAAAATTTATCCAAATAGTCATAAATAGACCTAAACTAAAGATTACGAACTGAATTTCCATATTTTTCTGATATAAATAAATGTTAAAGATTGAAAAAATCAGTATGAAGCCAAAAATAACTTGATAGATATTAATCACCAGTGTGTTATAAAAAATTTTTTCTAAATAGATACTATAAATATAAAAAAAAACAAGTATAGCCATTGTGAAAAAAGTCAAGTGATAATTATTGATCTTCTTTTTAAAAATTATTTTCATGGGAAGCATTACGCTGAAAAGATAAAAAAACATGTGTGTTAAAAAAAAGAGTATTGGTGCTATCCTATAAAGATAAGAGGTTGCCTCATAAATCATTTATTCACCTAAAAATTTCCCCAAATTTTTTCCTAATAAAATTAAAATATATCTCATTTAATCCATCTTATAAAAATTAGATATCTACTTGTCAATACTCAACGAATAAAATTCCCTTAATGATACAAAATCACTCATCTTCAATAATTATACTAATAAAACATTTTAAAAATTCAAGTTTTTCAAATTTTCTTAACAAAAAATAAATCCCAAAATATTATAATCTAATTTACAACTCGCTTCATTAGTTATATTTTTTTAGATAAACTAAAGGATAACTTCTAGATGTTTAATTATCATCATAAAATATAAACATTTTCATTTTTTCTAATATATAAACTCTTGTTCGATAAAAATTCATAAAAAATCTTTATTATTATGTGTCGAACTCTACTCATCTAATTACTGGTCTGCTCTCCTTGGAGATAATTCTTCCAGAGAAATTTCGTCAGAAACTCGCTTTCTTAAACGTTATCTTCTGGGGAATATGAATGCTTTTCAAAAACACTATTCCAATGGTCCCTTGAATGTACTAACAAAATCAAGGTAATTAAACGAATGTCGTATGGCTACCGAAGTTTCCAAAATTTTCGTGCACGAATTTTATCATTCAAGGATTAATTTTTGAGACAAAATAAAACCAGCTGAGCCTCAACTCAGCTGGTTTCTATCAAACTTAAGTTTTACTAATTTTGACCCTCACCAACTATTTGACAAAAGGTCATTCTAACTCGATAAATCAGTTAGAAACTTAGGCGCTTCATTTGTTTTAAATTATTTAAGGTGCAGTTATCTTTCCAAAGGTATTCATTTTGTAATCCCAATTATAAAATGGAATGTCGGCACTATTGGCAATGGTTGGCTCAATATAAATCGTCACGTAGTATTTACTACCAGCACTAAAGTCTACAGAAACAGTAGCTGGTGCTCTTTCTAGTGTAGCAGCAGCATGACTTTCTTCAGCAGCAGAGATACGATAGCCATAATATTGATACATTTCTGGTAGAATCGGATTAATCGTAAATAAATCTTTTCCTGTTTCTGTTTGGAGCTGTACCCGTTTAAACCCGATTGCCTCCCCAGTACCTGAATTTACTAACATATTATATTCTTTTCCAGAATCAGTTCCATCGGTATTTTCTAAAGTGAAGTATCCTTGGCTTGGAACAATTATCTCATTATTTTGACTAGAAATTACTTGTCGAAGGAATAATTCAGCTTGACTATAATAAATAATAACCTCCATTGTGTTGATACTTCGGTCAGATATAGTATTAAATACAATTTTTTTATCTGTTAAATTTTGCGGACTTCCACCATCAACTGTAAAGTTGAGCGGTGTAGCGCTAGGCACATCGACTGGAATTCTAGTCATCGTAATCGTAGTACCTGCAGTTGATTTCTTAACCGTTTCTTGATTACCAGATATCCCTTCATTTCCAGTAATACCATCCATTAAATATGGTGTGATATCAGTTGAAGAACCATTCAAGCGGCCTTTATAATTAATGGTTACCCAACCACTTGGATCTCTTTCATAATCAAAAGTATGCGTAAATGTCTTCGCTAAAAGATAATCAGTACTGTCTAATGAATACTTTACAGGTGTCAAATTACTATCCAGTAAATACCAACCATCAATATACTGGGTGTATTCTGGATCACCAGTTTCAAAAGCCCGAATAGCTACCTCATCGTATCCAAAAGTTGGATCGACGATAACCGCTCCATTTTTATCCAAAGGCAGACCATAAATGGTCATGTCTTCATCATCAGAGTCTTTACTTTCAGCCGTTTTGGCAATGTATTTCTCTGTCGCAGGATAAATTTCTTCATTAGGCGAATTTACATTTACTCCGTCATGATAAACAGTTGTATTTGTATAATAATTGTCATAGACTTTTCGAGAGATATTGGCCGTATCATCGGAGTATCCATGAGTAACGGTCATCACCCATAGCACACAATTATCTGTCACTACAATGTGCTGATTATCTGATAGACGTTTACTTGTATCTGGACTCTTATTGATCAAATCATCTGCTGTCCATCCGTTTAATGTGATTAAGTCCCCTTTTTCATATCCATTTGAACCATTATAAGCCGCTTCAAATTGCTGTTGAGTTGGCTCTGTGATTGTAGAGTTGACATCATTAGGATCTAATGGAATCTTAATATACTTCGCCTGAGTCAATTCCGGTTCAATTGTAATATTCAGTTGCTCATTAACTACCGCTGTTCCCAAGGTGATTCTAACGTCGGTGTTTTGCTTTTGGCTCTCTTCAGACTCAGACTTATAAATCTTACGAATCGGACTATTGATGTCTGTTGTTGTAGGGTTAATTCGTGGTGCTCCTCGCATAAACATCAATTCGTAAGTGTACATATCAAATAGTCCATCTACAGCGTGCCGGGCTTTCAAACCATTCCCATCACTATAATAATGAGAGCCCCCGTTCCACTCATACTGTGGCATATAATCCCAACCCCAAGCGATAGTTCCAGAACCATCTAAGGCTGAACGATACAGATTACCAGATTTATCGAGAATCATGACGTAAGATTGATAAGTATAAATCTTATCCGCATATGGAGCTGCTGCGTTTTGAGTACCAGTAAAATCATTGGCTTCTCCATCAGTCACAGCCTCAATCCAACCGCGTTCATCTTCTTTAACCTTCGGTAACGCAGTTTCGCTGGTAACACCAGTAGGAAGACTACTACTAGCAGTACTTGGATTCAAATCAGTAATACCAGATCTATTAACAAACCAACTACCTGAATAGCTAACCTCCGCGACATAAAAGTTTCCACTGTAGGTATAAGGAGCACTTGTACCTTCTCGTAAAACCACATAAACCAGTTTCCTACCATCCTCATCAACAAAATAAACTTTGTCATGTGAGTTCGCTTTTACAGCGTCTGTCGGTGCAGCAGATGTTATATCCAATAAATCACCAGTTGTTTCATAGTATCTTTTATCATAAATCGTCGGGTGGCGATTACCACTATTAGCTGCTGGTAGCAATTGGTTTGACCACATGCCGGCACTACGCCACTTTGATAGAGTTTCACCAAGTTGATAAACTTGATTTGTCTCAGAAAGATTACTAAATACCGGGGCCTTCACAGGCATGTTGGGATTAGCCGTAGTCCCAAGCTGTGCTCGAAATTCAGTATCACCGTCACCTAGAGTGGTAAGCACTTGAGTTGCTTTGTATAAACGTTTAGCTAATTTACCATAACTTGGGTCATCAAAATGATAAAGCTGATTTTCTCCTGTTGTACCCCAACTCGGTCCATCCGATCCGTACTGATAGGTCATATTGGAAGCCCAGGCCCAAACACGGCCATATTGGTCAATCGCCAGCTCGGCATATCGACCAGCCTGAATTTTTTTGAAAACCGGTGTATAGTTGGCAGATGTTAAATCAATTTCTACTTTCGTTGGAGTCCTTATAATACTTGCAGCCGACCCCCCAGTATTATCGTCTGCTTTAATCAACCCAAAATTATATACATCTCCGGTATCTGTTAAAGCAAGAGAATCATCTGTATTAGCACTTACTTGTATCACTTTTAAATTATTATTACTAAAGAAAGGTATCTCATTTAAAGTATAGACTGATGTGACACTTCCTATCCCCAATTGACCTGTTCCATTTAATCCCCATGAATATGCTTTTCCCGATTCTGTCGCAACCAATGCATGGGATCCACCTAATGAAAATGAAACTATTGGATCTGACTTATTTAATGTAGACAAGGGTTCAATATATTGGGGAATTGAAATAGCTGATCCAGTGACACCTGGACCAGTTGCCCCGTTATTTGGCAAAAAACTATTGGGAATTCTGAAAGTGGTACGACTACCAAAAGCATAATAATTTCCGCTCTCCATCTTGATGTATACTGCATGATCTTCCTCTCGACCAACGTACATCTCATCAACAACTTCTCCTGCTGGCATACCAGTCATCTTTACCGGTTTGTTATTGTGTAATTGAAGAGTGTTATTACCCATATTCCCTTTATCGCCTCTACCCCAAGCGTACATCGTATTATCTTCTGCTAAGGCATACATTGTATGGTATGCACCCCAGATTTTTTTAATCTTGATATTATTATCTGTAAAATAAGGGACTCGTTTCATTCCACCATTGTAACGATTTGTCCCCCCTTGATTCCATGCCATATCAACACCCATCACACCATACATATTGTAGCCCCACATCCAGACACTGCCTTGATCATCCAAGGCACCACCGCCTAAATAGAGTGCTACCGCATCAATAAAACGAACAGAAGATAGCAGTCCCGGATCCGTTGCTTCAATTGGATCGGCCAAATCTAGTGAATCAAGGTTGGTTACCTGTAATTCCGGTGGCAAATCGATACTATTAACGGCTTTTGTTTCAGTGGGCGAAGCGCTTTTTATTAATAAGACACAGGCTACACTAAACAGAACAATAACTGATAGGATTCGTAAAAATTTATTTTTTTTGATCTTTTTCATTTGATTCTTCACCCCTCTTTTACCCTTATCAACTATTCACAACTGTCGCCAAAGCAGTGTCGATTGTTGCCAATGGTTCTGCTTGTGGTGTTTCAGTTAAGCCGAGATTAAACCAAGCTTTGCGATATTGGTAATTTGCAGCAGTTACCGTTTCGCTTTTAACTTGAATAGCAAAATCCGCACCATTATATTCTGTACCTAAATTGTCTGCTAGTGAAATCTCATTGAAGAGCGAAGTAGTTGTTCCAAGGGCACTAACTTCTCCTAAATAATAGTAGTAGCCATCTTCTCCATACTGCCAGTTCGTTCCCACAGTAATTAAAACTTCTTTTCCAATAGATGCTGGTAACCGACCGTCATCTATACTCGGATGCTTTACTTCTGGAAAGACCATCACTCGAACTAACAAACCAGTAGTTCCTGTATTTTCAATAATAATATCTTTTGTCTGTGTCCCACCGACAGCAATCGGTTCATTTGGTGTGAAGGTTTCAACAATTTCCCCTTTAATCGTTGGAATTGAAAGCTTATTATGAACACTATCATTCTTCTGTGTGGCCGCATAAATAACTGCAGTAGCAATTGATGTAATCAAAACCATTCCAAGAAGAAAGGAAACCAACCATTTCTTTTTAATTTTCAACCTCTTCGCCTCCTTACTTGAATCTTGTATCTTCTTGGTACATCGTCAAATAACCACCGTCGTTCGTCCATGTTTGAAGACCACTTTGAGTTGCTTCCACACCCTCTGCTTCTATTTCAATATCATATAGAGCCTGTTTGTATTGATTAGGAATACTTGTATTTGATAACATAACAGACTGTAGCAAATCAATCGTTGTCGTCTCTCCACTTTCTAAGACTTGTGAATAATAAAAATATTCACCATCAAAGACCCAATATGGTGTCGAGACAGCATTTTGAGGTACACTATGAACGGCTGGATTGAGACTCCAGCTAAAGTACTGTAAAGCTACTGGACGAGAAGCATTACTCCTGTCAGTTTCGCCAGTATAAAGTTGGTTGATGATTACTGAACTGTTAGCTTGGTAATAAAGAGAATCAGCGCCATCCTTTAGGCCAGAGTCAAGAATATTTCCACTTTCCCAAGTCGTTAAATCATCTAAGTTCAGCTTAGTTTCACCGTTATCTTTCACTAGCTTTATATTGCCATTGCCGTTGCCTTCACCATCGGTCATATCCATCTCAAAGGGTAAAACAGACTCATAAAACCGCACTCGAATAATTGCATTTCGGTTGGAAAGGTTCTTAACTTTGACAGATTTTTCAGTTTCTTCTTTAAAGGATAAAATACTTTCCTGTTTGAAAGTTTCTGTTACTTTTACCGCAACTGATTCAGGGTTAGACTGTGTATGATTTTTTACCCATTCAGAATAACTCGACCAGGCTAATGTCGCATTTACAATGATAATCAATGAAAAAACAGCAACAAAAACCCCAAAAAACTTTTTGTTCTTCCTTAGCGACAAGCCTCCCCAACTCAGTTTCTTTTTATTCTTCCTTTTCATTTCCCCACTCCCTTTGAATTGAATTCATCAATGAACCGGATCCCAGATGGATTCACTCATGAAATCAATTCAATACTAAGATTAAATTGATTTCTTAAGACATTAATTTTGTTGCTCATCTTTGCGTTTTTTTAAAACAATTAAAGCGATGCCGATTAAAATAAATCCGGCAACCATTCCTAATAAGACATTTCGCCAGTCTTCCCCAGTCTGCGGCAATTTTCCAGTTGGTGGTAGTGAAGGTGTTGTAGAAGTTACTGTGGATCCTGGTTCTCTATTCGCAAAAAAAAGCCAATAAAAATCAACCTTACTTATTTCACGCCAGCTAGTATCTGGATACTCATTACTGACTGTAAAATCCGCTTGAATATTGCGAACCTCTCCAACTTCTAAAGTTCCTAGATCAATCGGTTGTTGTCTTTGATTGGCTACAGGTGTTCCATTTCCATCAATTGTCCCTTGATAAATTATTTGCCCTTGATAAGTCAATTTGACACTGATGACTTCTAAAAGATTGAGTTCCCCATTAATCTCCGGCAGGTGATCTTCATCATTAGGATTCATGACTAATTTCAAAGCAAAATCCCCATCGTCTGTTGAGTAATTGCTTAGTGTTATTGTTCGAGAAAAAGTCTGTCCGGGAGTGATATTATTATTAACGATAAAATATTCCCCTTCAGTCCCGACTTGGATACCTGTATCATCACCAACTAAAAAGCCAGGAGGAAGGGTCTCAGCATGGGCACGGCCAGCAAAGCCTAATGAAAGTAGCAGTGACACCATGAAAAAAAGTATGAGTTTAACCATTTTTTTCATATTTTTCTTCCTCCTAACTCATGTACTTATTATTCTACGACTGTTGCAAGTGACTCATAGTAAGCTGTTAATTGTGCATCAGTTAATCCCCAGCCTGAACCATTGGAAACCCAAGTTTTGTTTCCTTCAGTTTGGACTGTACCAATCAACGCACCATTATTAGAAGCTGCAGTTACTGCACTACGAGCTGCTGGAATAGATTCCAAACCAACATATAAGTTGTAGCTAGCTAATTTGTAATCTTCTCTATCAGTAGCACTTGGGAACTTAATCGCATCCATCATTGATGCTGATGTAGTTGAACCAGACGGCAATACTTTTGTATAGTAGAAGTAGCCATCAGTACTGTCAAAATACCAATCAGCGGCAGGAGTAGAACCGGCAGTTGGTTTAGTAGTTGTTACGTTTGGTGTAATAAATGAAATATCACTACCTGCAATTGCAGATGTTGTTGAAACGCCTGGTGTAACAGTACCTTGAGAAAGTGCTGTTGGATTAGGAACATTTACATTAGCTCCAGCCCAGTCTGCATCTTCTTTAGCACCCAGACCAACACCATAACCCCAATAAGCTAAAGCAAGGTCAGCAGATGCAGCCGTTTGATAAACAACATAGTTACCTGCAGCATCTTTGACAACTTCACCAGTCACTTTTTGAGCAACAACGGCAGTATCTGTATCAAATGACCCACTAAGAACTGGCATTTTCGCAGAAGCTTTGTTGTAATCAAAGTCTGTTGGTAATTCAGCAACAGTTAAAGTTCTTTCATTGATTAAAACTGCATTAGTATCATCAGCAGATACGTATAATTTTAAATTGCTAGGTACAGTTTGCGAAGTACCGCCAACTGTATCATAGATAACTAAATCTGCAGTTTTATCTGTGTACGTTGTCACATATTCTGTTGCATTGATGATCACTGGGAATGCTGCAGCAGATTCACTAGCATAGCCCATACCAGCAGCAGTATCTTCCAATTTGTGAAGCATCTCTTCAAATGATACCCGAATAAATGCATCGGTACTTGAAGTATTTACGACACTTACTTCTTTGGTAATTTCACCATTAACAGCTTCGTCAATTGGTGTTTCAGGGTCAAATTTTTCGACGATCGTTACCCGACCTTCTTCATAACCCCTAGATTGCAGATGGTTTTTTACCCATTCTGTGTACGATTGCCATGCAAACGTCCCCGCTAAAACTGTTAATAAGGCTACTGAGGAAGCCACAATAGCAGTTTTCTTTTTTCCGTTTTTCCGTTTCATTGGAAAAACCCCCTTTTTCTTTTTTTATTTGTAATCTTGCTATGCAAGAGAACACACCTAAAACACTTCATTTATCAAATGAGTACATAGCCGTCACGGGCTTCCCATCCGCAATTTTTCCATCATCCGCTCTCCTTTTAATATTTTTTAATTTATATCCATCCAATTATTTCTTATTGGTGTGCCCTCACTTTTCTTTTTTTCTTGTTTGCCGGTACAGCTTCATAGTTTCCCAATCCTATGTAATATTTCAATGTAACGAAGAGTCCAAAAAGTGTAGCTAAGAAAATTGCTACCACAACCAAATTATCACGAACAAAATTCAGAAAATTTCCAATGAAAGGAATTGTAAGAACTACTTTCCCCACTACTTGGCTAGCACTAATAGGGATATCAGCTCCTGTGTTTGCATCTCCTTGGGTTTGAATGAAAAAACCCTCTTCACCATCTAAGTTATCCATCGTTTCGACGACTCGGTGAGTTAAATATGATTCAGTATTTCCTGGTACTGGATAAAAGGTGATAATATCCCCATCTTGTAAAGTCTCAGGATTAACCTGCTGAATAATTATGACTGAGCCGCTTGTGAAGCCATTTGTAAGTTCTGGCTTCTCTGGATTAGGTGCCATTGAGTTCGTTAATACGGTCATAAACCGATATCCAAAAAATGATTTGTCTGGACTATCATTGAAATTAAAGAAGATAGCTCCACCGATAATCAAAAATAGAAAAGCATAGAATAAAATGTCCCATAGTATCTTTAAAACTTTATTGGTTTTTGAAGGAGGGATCTCTCGATATTTTTTCTTTGAAGCTTGCTTTTTTGAATTTTTGGATATTGCTTGATTTTTAGTTTTTACCGAACTCTCAGATTTTGATTTTTTTGAAGACTTTGTCCTATTTAACGGTTTGCTCGAACTTTGCATATTATCTGAATGCGCCGCTTTTTTCTTTTTCTCCTCTATATTTGTACCAGGGTTCTTTGCCCGCTTTGTTTTTCCATTGCTATTGCTCCCCATCTAATTCCCCACCTTAAGACAATTTGAAATCAGTTTTTTCTTAATGGATGAAGTAAATACTTTCCGTCATGGCTTTACTGCTCTTAATTAGAAAAAAACAGAAGATTTCTTCACATGAAATCAAGCCATTGCTTTTAGACTCAACTACTAATTAAGTTAACTAACTGCTTTGATGAATTTTTTTGTGAGTCAATTGGTAAGATTTCAAAAAATTCTTGTGATAATGAATAACCACTGCGCCAGTGAGTTTCTAATAGACTGCCATCAACACCGAAATGCTCCATCTTTTTTCTAATCCGTTGAATCAACTGTGATAATTGGGTTAATGTTGAGTGATTTGCGCCTCTCTTCCATAACTGTTCACAGACATCAACTCTTAAAATAACTTCACCTTGAGCCTTATATAGAATTTCAAATAGCCCCGCTTCCTTTGGTGATAGATTATTCAGTAATTTTTTCACAGCCTCCTTACTTTTTTCTTTTTCAGCTGTTGAACTCGATTTTTTTAAATCAGAGAAGCTTAAATGGTTTTCAGATAATTCTTCTCTCAACTGAGGTAAAGAGACATCGTTCGGCAGCCATTGTTTTAATCCCAGAGAGTGCCAACTTCTCCACCTTTCATCCGAAATATCTTCTGAATCAAGACGAATAAAATTTACATCCCTATCTTTTGAAAACTCCAACAACTGCTGAACCTCATGATTGCTTAAAGATTCACTAAATATCACATTGTAAAATAAAGATAAATAGATTTTCCCTTCTCCTCTAAGTAATTTTTGAACAATCTGCTCTGAGCAAAAAACCTCATAACCCAATTTTTCCAAAGTAATTTTCAATAAATCTTCACCAAGGGTATTCTTAGTTAGAATCATTACCTGTCTCATTAGCTATCACCTACCTCTCTATTCAGAGCTGTCCCACAAACTCATGTGGTTCTCATAAATTTCAGTAACTATAGTAAAAGGTATCTGCAACAATCTTTAGTACGAATACTTAACTTAAGATAAACCTTTGCACAGTGGTAAACTTAAAGCTTTTGAAAGCTTTTGAAAGCTTTTTATGGTAAAATAAGTGAATTATCCATTTTCAAAATAATAAAATTACCTTTTTAAAATAGAAAAAAAGCGAACTCTCGTTTGCTAGTTTTCTTGTAAGTATCAATTACAAGAAAAGTTCAGAAAAACCCATTTTTACAGTGATGTTTTATAATCATGACGGCTTTCACGACGGCTTTTAGACACAAAAAGAGCTGCTAGATTTTTCTGGCAGCTCTTTTTGTGCTAAATATTAAAAATCATCTGTCTTGATAAATTAAATCAATTTTTAAAATTTCTTTCTGACGTTGTTCCATTAAAGAATCACTATAAGTATCTAATGTCAGTTTGATAGATTGATGACCTAAAATCTTGCTAAGACTTGCGATATCCATTCCTAGCTCTAAACTACGAGTAGCAAAAGTATGTCTTAAAATATGAAAATGAATGTGAGCAAAAGATGTCTCACTAATCATCTTCTTAAATCGATAATTAATAACTCTTGGTTCAGCCAAACTCCCTTTAACACTCACTAAATAGTTAGAAGAACTAATTGATTTTTCTTTTAATAAATAATGTTTCAAGGTATTTGATAGCGGAACATAACGATTTGAGTTCAACGTTTTGGGGTCATCAATTACTATACGTGTTTTCCCACTAGAATTGTTTTCATTTGTAATTCGAGCAACTGTTTTGTTTACATGAATTATATTTTGTTCAAAATCAATATCCTGCCAAGTTAGTCCACTGATCTCACCAATTCGTAAACCAGAATATAAAGATAAAATAATTGGAAGCCCATACTCGTTCCTTGATGCTATATCTTCTAATTCTTTTTGCTGAACTAGACTTAGTGGGCGAACTCGAAGTTTCTTTTCTCTGGGAAACTGAATATTTAATAGATATCCATCCATAACATATCTTTTTTTTACAGCTTCTTTATAGGATTGTTTAACAAGACTAAAAACTAGTCGGATAGTGCTGCTACTCAGCCTACGTCCTACTAAATAATCAATAAATTCTTGAAAAATATCCTCGCTCAATTCATCAAATTTCAATTCATTAAAATATGGAGCTATGTACTTTTTTATTAAGCGTTGATAGTTAGAATATGTAGAGACTTTAACTCTTTGACGAACTCCCGACAGAAAATCCAACGATAACCAATCACAATAGCTTGATTGATAGTGAGATAAGTTAGCTTGAGAACGAATTGCTTTTTGAGCAATAATCAAATTAAGCTTCTGCCTTACATCTTGATATTTTCTGCCATAAATATAGCCATAAACTATTTTTTTATCCGATGTTCGATTTTTTATGTAGCGCCCCTCCCAACGTCCATCTTTTCTTTTGTAAATGTTTTCTCCTCTTTTTACCACGTGAATTCCTTCCTTACTTGACAACTTTTTTGACGGCTTTTAATTTATTTTACTTGTAGTTAATAAAAAAACGCCTAGAAAACAAGCTTCCTTTTTCCGATTTGCTAATATCCTTTACATTCACTATATTTTTTGCGTTACATATACTAAAAGTTGATATTTAATTTGTGATATCCAATAAACAAAAATAACAATTAGGTATAATTTTATGCAAAAAACTAAAAAAAATAAACGAAATAAGATTGACAACATAATGCAAAAACATTAATATTTAATTGTAAGTTATTTATATTATTTTTCTGAACTTTTCTTGTAATTGATACTTACAAGAAAAACTATTTCTTCCTTGACTCTTGTATAGGAAAACGTTCCATAAAAATCCAGTCCTTGTTAGAGTATTGATTCATTTATACTTGCCACTAATAAGATTACACTATTTTGAAATAATAGCTATAATATTTTAATTTTCATAATATTTAAAGCGACCTAATTAGTATAATTTTTATTTTCTAGATGCTTTATTTTTTTAGTAAAGTATATGAAATCTTCTAAACTATTTTGTAGTTTTCCTAATGTCTAGCTTTGAATCATATTTTAACTTGATAAAAATTTTAGGATATAAAATTATAGACGCTTGCCACAATTAATTTTTTCCCTTTTTTTCATTAAGGTAGTAGCTAAAGGTATATCGGTTGCTCTTAATTGTCTAAACTTTAAACTTAGGGTCTACTAAGAACAGATTCATGTAGGTTTCAGACTAAGAATCAGCTCGGCAAACACATCTATTGTGAAATAATTTGGATTCGTCATTTGTACTCACTCAAAATAATTCTTTAGTTGGAACTATTTAGGTGTAATACGAATGACTTTTTTTGTCATCAAGTTCAATTTCTCAATTGGTGATTAAGGAAGTTGGAAACCAAATTGTAATTTATCTTTACCTTAAAAACCTTAAACGTTCAGAAGGATGCTCAAATTTTCAATCACAAAAAAAGCCTAACAAATGCTGGTTTCTCAACATTCGTTAGGCTAAGCAGTTGGGTAATTATCCCACACTGCCTTCCATTTCATAACTTATCAAACGATTTAACTCCACCGCATATTCCATCGGTAATTCCTTTGTAAATGGTTCGACAAAGCCCATGACGATCATTTCTGTGGCTTCGCTTTCGGTCAGGCCACGACTCATCAGGTAATAAAGTTGTTCTTCAGAAATTTTAGAAACCTTGGCTTCGTGTTCCAAAGAAACTTGGCTGTTGTGGATTTCATTGAATGGAATTGTATCGGATTTCGATAGTTCATCCATGATGATAGTGTCACATTCGATATGGGAAATTGAACCGGCACTGTCCTTGTTAAAGGTTACTTGACCACGGTAATTTACTTCACCACCGTCTTTGGAAATTGATTTTGAGACAATTGAGCTGGAAGTGTTTGGTGCATTGTGAATCATTTTGGCACCTGTATCTTGAATTTGTTTAGCGCCAGCAAAAGCAATTGATAACATAGTACCACGAGCGCCACGGCCATCAAGATAAACACTTGGATACTTCATAGTAGTTTTGGCGCCTAAGTTTCCATCAATCCATTCAACGGTTGCGCCTTCTAGAGCTTTTGCTCGTTTAGTGACTAAATTATAGACGTTGTCTGACCAGTTTTGGATAGTTGTGTAACGTGTGTAGGCATCCTTCAAGGTAAAAATTTCTACGATGGCTGCGTGTAAGCTATTGCTAGAATAAGTTGGTGCTGTACAGCCTTCGACATAATGAACGCTGGCACCTTCGTCAACGATGATAAGTGTCCGTTCAAATTGGCCGGTATTTTCAGCGTTGATTCGGAAATAAGTTTGCAGAGGGACATCGACTTTGACCCCTTTTGGCACATAGATAAAGGTGCCACCAGACCAAACTGCTGAATTTAGCGCAGCTAATTTATTATCTGTTGGTGGGACTAATTTGGCAAAATATTGTTTGAATAATTCTGGATATTCCTTTAAAGCAGAATCTGTATCGGTGAAGATGATTCCTAATTTAGTGAATTCATCCTTCATATTGTGATAAACAACTTCTGATTCATATTGGGCAGAGGCGCCGGCTAGATAAGCCCGCTCTGCTTCTGGAATCCCGATGCGTTCAAAGGTTTCTTTGATTTTATCCGGCACATCGTCCCAATCTCTTTCGGGACGGTCGCTGGCTTTTTGATAGTATTTGATTTTAGCAAAATCAATATCTGATAAATCTGGACCCCAGGTTTGCATTGGCATTTTGTTGAAGGCTTCTAAAGACTTCAAACGAAATTCCAACATCCATTCTGGTTCTTCTTTTACTCGCGAGATTTCCCGGACGACTTCTTCGGTTAACCCTTCACCCGTAGTGAAAACGGGTTTGACGTCGTCATGGAAACCAAATTTATATTCTTCTAACTCGGGCACTCCCATGGTCCCACGCTCCTTTTCTGATTGGTGTAATGGAAAAGTATTGAGGACTTTTCTTGATTACATTGGAAATTTTATTCTGCCCCGTGAAATTGATGAGCCACGCCATGACCCTCTTCTTCATCGATGGCCTTGCCTAAAGCTTTCCATGCTAAGGTTGCACATTTGATACGGGCAGGAAATTTGGAAACGCCTTGGAGCATGGCGGCATCGCCGAGTTTTTCTGCCTCAGGGACATCTTCGCCTAAAACTAATTGGGAAAAATCATCTGCTAATGCTTCGGCTTCGACCACTGTTTTGCCAACAACGGCGTCTGTCATCATTGAAGCACTGGCGGTTGAGATTGAACAACCGCTACCGCTGAAGGCGATGTCTTTGATCACGCCGTCTTCAATGGCTAATTCCAATTCAATGACATCACCACAGGTGGGATTGTTCATTTCAATTGCATTGGTGGACTCCCCTAATTTGCCATGATGATGGGGATGAGCTGAGTGATCGAGAATGACTTGTCGGTATAAATTATCTAATTTAGATAGCGCCATTTGCAAAAAACTCCTTTGCTGCCATGATCGCTTCGACTAAACGGTCGGCATCGTTTTTCGTATTGTAAAAATAAAAACTAGCTCGAGCGGTTGCGGGAACGTTTAAATAATTTAATAATGGTTGTGCACAGTGATGGCCAGCCCGGACAGCAACGCCCTCCATATCAAGAGCAGTTGCTAAATCGTGGGGATGGACGCCGTCAAGATTAAAGGCGATAACGCCGGTGTGCTCTTGCGGATTTTGCGGTCCGAAAATCGTAAGACCTCCAATTTCCTGCAGCCGTGGTAAAACATAAGCAACTAATTCTGCTTCGTAATTGTGGATATTTTCTAAACCTAGTTCACTGAGGTAATCAACGGCGCTGCCTAAAGCAATTGCATCGCCAATATTAGGCGTGCCGGCTTCAAATTTCCACGGCAGCTCTTTCCAAGTGCTGTCCTGCAGATGAACAAAATCAATCATCTCACCGCCGAATTCGACGGGCTCCATCTGATCTAGCCATTGGCGTTTGCCATACAAAATGCCAATCCCAGTTGGGCCGCACATTTTATGGCCGCTAAAGCAATAAAAATCAGCGTTGATTGCTTGAACATCAACAGGCATATGCGGTACCGACTGGGCACCATCGACCACCATTACAGCGCCGTGTTGATGAGCCAGCTCTGCTAATTCAGCAACAGGATTAATCACACCTAAAACATTCGAGACATGGCCGATTGAAACAATCGCCGTTTTATCGGTAATTTGTTCTTTGGCACTAGTCATGTCCAAAAAACCATCTTCGGTGATCTCAATATATTTTAAAACAGCTTTTTTGCGCTTAGCAAGCTGCTGCCAGGGAATAATGTTGCTGTGATGTTCCATATAAGAAATCACAATCTCATCGCCTTCCTTGACAAAGGCGTCTCCATAGCTGCGGGCCACCCAATTTAAACTGGTAGTTGTTCCCCGTGTAAATAAAACTTCTGCAGCTTCATTGGCGTTAATAAATTTTTGAATTTTTTGACGAGCTGCTTCAAATTCAGCTGTCGCTCGTTCAGCTAAGGTATGGACGCCCCGATGAACATTAGCATTGTCCCGCTCATAATAACGATTAAGACTTTGCAAAACGGCCCGTGGTTTTTGAGTGGTTGCGGCATTATCTAGATAAACTAAAGGTTCGTCATTGACTTCCTGATCTAAGATTGGAAATTCCTGACGGATTTTTTGTGCATCGATCATGCATTCAACTTCCCTTCAATAACCTCAATAATTTCGTTTTGGACTTCTCGAACTGGAATCGCCGTAATCACTGAACCTAAGAAACCACGAATAACTAAACGTTCAGCTTCTTCTTTGTGTAAGCCACGACTCATCAAGTAATACATTTCTTCTGGGTCAACTCGACCAACGCTGGCTGCGTGACCGGCTGTTACTTCATTTTCGTCAATTAATAAAATTGGATTGGCATCGCCTCTTGCTTTATCTGAAAGCATTAGGACCCGGCTTTCTTGTTGGGCATCAGCGCCCTTGGCCTTTTTCAAAATATGGCCAATACCGTTAAAGGTCAAAGTACCTCGTTCTCTAATCACTCCGTGTTGCAGGATATGACCAATCGTATGAGGTGCTTTATTGGTTACTCGGGTATCAATCCCCTGTGTTTGGCGGCCACCGCTGATGGCAACGACCTTCACTTCAGAATGGGCACCGTCGCCAACTAAATCAGAATCAAAATCGGCAATCACATCGCCGTCATTCATCACACCAATTGCCCAGTCAACGGAAGCATCCCGCATAATGTAACCACGACGGTTTAGGTAGGTCGTCATATTTTCGCCTAATTGGTCCACCGCAGAATATTTTACTTTGGCGCCGGCTTTGGCGATTAATTCAACCACAATATTAACGGAAGCTTTGGTTGTATCTTCACCAATCGTTTGAAAACGTTCCAGATAGCTGAATTCACTATGTTCGTCAGCAACGATTAAAACGTGTTTGAAATAATGTTGTTGACTGCTGGTATCATTTAAAAATAAAGCTTCAATTGGTTCTTCAATCACGACATCTTTTGGTACATATAAGAATAGGCCGCCGTTTAAAAAGGCGGTGTGGTAAGCTGTCAATTTATCTTCGTCTGCTAAGACAGCCTTGGTCATAAAATATTCTTTGACTAATTCGGGATATTCTACTAAAGCTGTTTCCAAACTGGTAAAAATCACACCTTGATTAGCTAATTTTTCTGAAATTTGTTCAAAAATGGTTTCGGAACCATTTTGCACGACTGTCGGATTGTCTTTCATTTGATCAAAGACGGGAACTGTGCCAGCTGCTGTGGTGACCATATTTTCTGGTGTCACCTTCAAGAGCGGCCAACGGTGAAATTTAACCCGTTCAATTTTTGGTAACTCTAGCTCATCCATTTTGGCTAAAGCCGCTTTACGCAATTCTAAAAACCAAGCTGGTTCATTTTTTTCAGCAGAAAAAGCGGTAATGGCCTCTAGATAAGCTTCATTTGTTTTTGTCATCAAGCTTGGCCTCCTTATGCTTCTTCTTCTTTGTATTCAATACCTAATTCTTTACTGATGCCAGCATAGCCTTCTGCTTCTAACCGTTTAGCCAAATCAGCATCACCGGTTAAGACAACCCGACCATCCATCATAATATGGACAACATCTGGTGTAATGTAATTTAGTAGACGTTGGTAGTGGGTGATGATTAACGAGCCGAAATTATCTCCCCGCATGTCATTAACCCCTTTAGCCACCACTTTTAAGGCATCGATATCTAAACCGGAGTCGATTTCATCTAAGATGGCAAAGGTTGGTTCCAACATCAACAATTGCAAAATTTCATTACGTTTCTTTTCTCCACCAGAGAAGCCTTCATTTAAATAGCGTTCCGCCATTTCTTCTGGCATGTTCAGCAATTCCATTTTGGCGTCTAATTTTTTCAAAAATTCCATCACAGAAATTTTGTGATCTTCATCCCGTTTTGCGTTGATGGCTGCCCGCATAAATTCGGCATTGGTGATACCAGGAATTTCACTTGGGTATTGCATCGCTAGAAATAAACCTAAACGGGCTCTTTCATCCACTTCTAGCTCTAAAATATTTTCACCGTCAAAAAGAATTTCACCTTTGGTAACTTCGTAGTTTGGATTACCCATGATGGCAGCAGATAAAGTAGACTTACCAGTTCCGTTAGGTCCCATGATGGCATGAATTTCGCCAGTCTTCATCGTTAGGTTAACACCCTTTAAAATTTCTTTATCCTCAATAGCCACATGGAGATTTTTAATTTCTAAAACAGACATTTAGTTCGACTCCTTCTTTAATTTCTCAGTTAGCGAGAGATTTCTTTCATCATTCTCAAAAAACCTGTCGAAAACCAAATTATTCTAAGATACATTCTAGACCAAATGGAGACCAAGCGCAAACCTCCAAGCCCGCTTTTTGCGAATAATTAGGAATTAAATCGGAAAAATCAAAAAATCCACTCGCTTTACTGTTATTTATAATCAATCTAAATAGAAAAAGAATTTCAAAAGGTTTCTGCTGAAAAAAATCACTAATAGGCTTGTACTATTCTGTCGTCCTCTGCAGTTTTTAATACAATTGTGAAAAAGCCGAAATCCTCTCATTTTTAAAAGAAAAAGGATCATATGGAGCTTAACTCCATATAATCCTTGAAAATGAATCGACGTCTTTTAAGTTTCAAAAACGTCAAAATTTAAAATTTAGAACTAGTGGCTAACTTTCTAGCTATCTGATAGCGTTAAAAAACTGCATCATATAAAAATTAATTGCGTAACTTTCTTTTGAACAGGAACAAAACTATCACAAGTAAAAATACACCGCTGATTAAACTAAGTAAGGCGATTATCGGATGCTCACCAAGTTGCGGAAGATCACTATTTCCTGGTGAGTCTATCGAAATCTCATACAGCGTGCTGCTAATTTGTGGAACTTCCTCTGAAATACTTGAACTACTGGTGGTTTCAGTTGTTTCAGTAGGCGATAAAGTTCCGGCAATCGTTACGGTCCCTTCTTTTGCACTTACATCTATCGGGAAACTTCCACCGATAAATGTAACGAGGAGAAGAGCAAGTAAAGCAACTTTATATTTTTTCATAAATACTCCTCTGTAGAGTATAATTTTTTACTCCCAGCTTTGAGCTGCAAAAGTTAATGTCATTGTGAACGTCGGAGCAATGGTTTCCGAAAGAGCTGAAGTTAAAGTCCCATCATATTGGAAAGTTGCGGCATTATTTGTAACGGTACTACTCTCTGTGGCCGCTTCATCTGTACTTGCAATTTGACCAACGTTATTAGCTAAAACTAAGCTAGTCGCACCAGTCACACCGGTAGTTCCATCTGTCACTAAAGAAGCTGTTGAAGAAGCTCCGCCATCATTTCTATTTAAGTTCACTGCTAATGAAGAAATCGATGAAATATCTACACTATTTGTCTGCGTGATTCCTGTGGCAACAACACTGACCGGACGTCCAGAATTATTGGTAATCCCATAGTCTGGAGATTCAATGGTAGTACTGCCTGCTGTATTGTAGAAGATTGTCGCTGTATCTAAAGTTACGTTAATCCACTGGTCAGAGCCTTCATTGATAGGTGCATCAGGATCGGTATTACTTTGACCTAGCGTTCCGTTAATTTGAACATCTCCGGTATTGGTGCCATTATTAATAGTTTCAGCGGCATGGACAGTTGTCGCTCCTAATCCGAAGGTAGCCAGTGTGCCTAATCCTAAAATTGTACCTAAAACTTTTTTATTCATTATGTGTTGTTCTCCTTTATAATTTTTTTATCAAGTCACTGTGAAACTAACTGTTGCAGCAACTTGACCTTTCGCTTCTGAAGTTTCCGCATCGTACAATTTGAACAAGGCCGTCCCAGTATACGTACCTGTATCCAAATGAGTATCTAGCGTGGCATTTTTAACTTCATAACCAACGGCAATCGCTCCCGAGCTATAGACTACCGTGCCGTCATCTAAGGTGATAGTGACTGCAATGGGATAAGCGTTAGTCGGCGGATTTTGAATATAAAGATTGCTTGAATCATCCTGACTGTCTACTTGAATTTCCGAGCCGATAATCATTTGAAATTGACTCGCATCCACTTCCGCTTGGGCGTAAGTGGCAATTTCATCATCGGTCATTGCGGCTGCATCTTTGCCCTCTGGTAAAAAACTACCGGCGACAACTGTTGCTGTTTTTTCTTCTGTTTTTGAAGAGAAATACCAATAAAGTCCGCCTCCAACGATGGAAACCAGTAAAAGCAGCAGTGCTAGAATAAGCCATTTTTTTCTTTTAGTTGTTTTTTTATTTTTTTTCTTCAATTTTCTTTTCTCGCTTTCTCAGCTGCCAATTACGACAGTCAATGTATATTGAATATCTTGGACACTTGTATAGCTAACCGTTCCGCCGTATTGCCCGACAAGATTAAAGGTATCCTCGCCACCGAAGCCATTCATTGAAAAGCTGTTCGTTGTGCTTCCATCTGAAATGAACGGGATTTCAGACGAGGCATCGGAGGTATCTCGTAATGCTAAATACAAAGGATTAGTTGCCGTTGTATTATTGACATCATTCACTAAGGTGATGTCAGGGACACTGGTCACCGATTGAATCCCCATTGTTGCCGGATAATTGGAATGATTCGTTACGGTGTAGGAATCAGCAGATGTGAATTCAGCATTATCTATAATTGAAAATGTCATTTCAATAGGAATCGAAACTACCAACGTACTTCTATCGACAGTCACTACCTGCGACACCCAATCTGTTGTTTGCGTCAATCTCCCCGAAGAAGAAATTGCCGTACCTCTTACAAAAACGGTGTAAGTTCCCGCAAGAACTTCTGTTAAAGAGACTGAGTTGGCGGTTGTCTCGCCAGTGTAATCTGCATTTGAAGCGTTGGTTATAATACTTTGATTGCTATCGGTACTAAGATCGGCATCATCACTCAGTGGTGAAGTGCTAAATATTTTATACTCAACATTGGTTAAGCTATAGGAGGAACTAGCATTCAAATTGGCAATATCAAGATTGCTTGTGGCATTAGTGTCGCCTGTTCCATCGGCTACTGTGCTTGTTGCATCAAAGGAGAGGGTTGATTTTGGATAATAAACGACTTTTGCTACGTTTGTTGCAAATGCACTATCCGTCAAGCTAGTCGCAGTGGTAGCTGCACTTTTTTTAGTCGTCACTCCACTAACGGTATAATCCCAAAGATAGGCATCAGTGGTTGTCGGGGTCAGTGTCGATGTACTAGAAAATAAGCCAGTACCCGAAGTGTTCTCAAAGGAAATCTCAGCAGGCGTTGTGGTGTTGATCGCCATCGTTGCTGAACCAGAGCTGCCGACTCTCCCTGCTCCTGTTAGTGATAATGTGGCATTATTTCCGATGGTGTAGGTTGACGCTGTTCCAGTGCCGTTGGCCGGGTTGAATCCATAAGAACTTGCTGAGTAAAGAAAAACTGCTGAATCAGCTAAATTCAAATTCACATAATTTCGATCGTAAACAAAATAACGCTTATTAGTAGTAATATTTACGTAAGCATTTGATTCGACATTGATAGTTGTTGTTTGAGTTGAGTTGGTACTAGTAGAGTTATAAATAAATGCAGTGTTCCCTGAACTAGTTTGCTCTATATTTGTGACGCTGTCGGCTGCAAATGTCAGGTTTGCCCCCTCCATAAACTCTTGAGAGTTGCTGCCGGAAGCAACATTAAAATTGTTTTCTCCCTCAAAGGTGAATGTCGTGTTGCCGTTATAATTACACAATGGCTGTCCACCGTTAGAACCAAAATAGTCAACATTTCTAATTGTTAAATCGACTTGGGCATTATAATTTAAGATGATGCCATAGTAGGTCTGGTAATAAGTATACGAACTATCACCGAAAGAGAGGTTTTCATAGGTGATATCATAGCCGCTGGCATTGACATAAAATCCAGCAGTTGAAGTGGTAGTCGAAGTTCCGGTTTTTAACATCTTATAGTAAGAACCTGCTGTATTATTCTTCAAACCATTAATAACTACATTGGAGTAGATGATGAAACTATCACTATCGGTATAGGTGATATCATTATTGAGTTGAATGTATAAAGTCGAACTTGAGCCGTCGCCATTTTTTAAGGCTGTTGTCAAATCAGCGGCGTTTTCAACAATATATGGGTCGGATTCTACTCCCGACCCGGTAACCGCAGCAGAGGCTTTTTCCGGAGTTAAAACAATGAGGATGCTGCAGGCAAAGAGCAGGAAAAAAATTATCGATAGTCTATTTTTCATTGGATTCACGACTTTCTGATTTTATTTAATCAATACAGGTTAAAATTCACTGTCGTAATAGTAATAAAATAGATTGATTTAGTAACCCGTTTGGTTTTATGCTTTTTACCCCAAAAAAATAAAATTAAAAAACTTCGATTAAAAAAGCCGTGAAATAAGGATTTCTAAGCTGTCGGATAAAAATGAAGTAGACTTTTCTTATTTTTGTAAAAAAAAAAAATTAATGATTTTTCCTTGAGAAGTGTTTTGGAGGAATTTTGCTGTGATGACGACTGCGTTGTATACTCTACTACCGTCAAAGCTTTTAAAATCTATGCTCTGATCCACTTTAGACCTTCAGTCGGGGATATTTATCAGTGGGATTGTCGCAAATTTTACGGGCTACATTAGTTTTAGGTACGGTCTTTATCCAAGCTTTGGATAAGATAAACCCACGCCTATGGCTTTTCCAAAAAGACAGCAAAAAAAAATCAGCCGATAAAAGAGGTCATGCCTCCTTTATCGGCTGATTTGCTATTTATTATTCGTCAACTGGTTTAACAGCGCCGCCCCATTTGTCGAGAATCCATTGTTGAATTTCATCGCTGTGGAGAACTTCCATTAATTTAACAATTCTTTCATCATCTTCATCGCCGGAACGAACTGCCACAATATTCGCATATGGTGAGCTGTCACTTTCTAAAGCAATTGCATCTTCAACTGGATTTAAACCTGCCGCATAAGCTAAGTTAGCATTGATGGCAATTAAATCAGCTTCATCATTTTCATAAGCCTGCGCTAAAATTGTCGTATCAATATCGCTGGTAAAAGTCAGATTTTTAGGATTGTCTTCAATATCATCAAAGGTGGCTGTTTCAATGTCTACGCCATCTTTTAGTGTCAGTAAATCATTGTCCACAAAAATTTGTAAAATCCGACCCCAGTCAGAAACTGAATTTGAGGTAATCACGGTTGCGCCATCTTCAAGATCATCTAAGCTGGTAATTCTTTGAGAATATAGGCCCATTGGTTCAATATGAACAGCACCGGCGCTGACAATATCATAGCCATAATCTTCAATTTGCTGATTCAGGTATGGTAAATGTTGGAAGTAGTTGGCATCCACGTCACCTGCATCTAACGAACGGTTCGGGATATTATAATCATCTGTCACCGTAATATCTAAAGTCACGCCTTCTGCTTCTAATAATGGTGCAGCTTCTTCTAAAATTTCAGCATGAGGTGTTGAGCTGGCAGCAATTTTTAACACCTGTGTGTCACCGCTAGCAGAAGCGTCTGTGCTAGAGCTCGCTGTTGAACTTGAGTCATTCCCGCAGGCAGCCAAACCTAAAACTAAGGCTGCCGATAAAGCAAAACCAAATAATTTCTTCTTCATGAATTAAAATCCTCCATTTTTTCTATTTTTAGCGTTTATCTAAACGTTTCACTAACTGGTCACCGATAAATTGCACGATGAAGACAATTACTAAAATCGTAACTGTTGCAACTAAGACAATTGTTTGCTGATTGCGGGCATAGCCGACCTGATAGGCCCAGCCCCCAAGACCGCCACCGCCGATTGGACCGGCCATTGCCGTAAACCCAATCATCGAAATTGTGGTTAAAGTAATGTTGGCGATAATACTCGGCAGACTTTCTGGAATCAACACCTTTCTAATCTTTTCAAAAGGTGTCGCCCCCATCGCATCTGCGGCCTCTAACACGCCGCTGTCGACTTCTCTAAAAGAAGTTTCCGCTAGTCTGGCAAAAAAAGGTGTCGCCGAAATAATTAAAGCAGGTAAGGCCGACTCAGCACCGATACTTGTACCGATTAATTGCCGAGTAAAAGGCATTAATAAAAGTAACAAAATAATAAAAGGAATCGAGCGGAATATATTGCTAAACAATGAAACAATGCTGTAAATTATTTTTGCTAAAGCAGATGTTCTGCGGCCTAATAAATAAAGTAGCAGACCTAATAGAAATCCTAAGACAATCACAAACAGCATGGAGATAATCGTCATATAAAGAGTTTCCAAAGTCATATCCAAAAATGTTTGGGGATCAATCTGCGTAAAATCAAAATAAGTTTCGACAAAACCCTTATTCAAAATCGGTCACCTCCACATCCTGTAGTTTAAAGAAGTCAATTGCTTGGCTGATGGCTTGGTCGTCTCCTGTTAGTAAAACAGTTAGCGTTCCAAAAGAAGCATCCTCAGTCCGTCTGATGCGACCAGCCACGACATTAATATCAATTGGAAATTGCCGAATTGCCTGCGATATCACTGGCTCATTAGCATTGTTTTCTTTAAATTCCAAAGTGACGATGCGGCCTTCCGGATTAGCCGCCACAAATTCTTGAATCAACTGTTCATCGCTATTGGTTTCCGGCTGCAATTCTTGTTGCACAAAACGCTTAGTGACCTCTTGTTGTGGATGGCGGAAAACTGCGGAAACTTGTCCGTCTTCGACAATTTTTCCTAATTCCATGACGGCAACCTTATTGCAAATTTTGCGCACCACATGCATTTCATGGGTGATTAAAACAATTGTCAGCTTTAATTCGTGATTGATTTTTTCTAAGAGATTTAGCACTTCATCTGTCGTCTGCGGATCAAGAGCACTAGTTGCCTCATCACAGAGTAGAATATCAGGATTATTAGCTAACGCCCGGGCAATTCCCACCCGTTGCTTTTGTCCCCCGGAAAGTTGTGCAGGATAAGCATCCCCCCGACCCTCCAAGCCGACTAATTGAATCAATTCATTGGCTCTTTGACTGCGGTCATTTTTGGCAACGCCGGCTAACTCTAAAGGCAGTTCAATATTTTCTTTGACGGTACGGGACCACAGCAAATTGAAATGCTGGAAAATCATACCGACTTTTTGGCGGAAGCTGCGGAGCTCTTTGTTTTTTAAGTTGGCAATATTTTGTCCCTGAACGATGACCTCACCTTTACTTGGTTTTTCCAAGCCGTTTAATAAGCGGACTAAGGTGCTTTTACCGGCTCCGGAATAGCCGACAATTCCGTAGACATCCCCTTGCTCCACATCTAAAGAAACATCCGCCACTGCGTGAATGGCGCCGGCTTTACCGGAAAACTCCTTTTCGACATGGTGTAATTCAATAAATGACATGTTGACCCTCTGCTTTCTTTTTTTATTGACCATCTTACTAACACTTATACTTTAAAATAGCTGCTGACTTTTGGCACTAAAAAAGCCTCCGCCCTTTCAATGAGTATGCCTCACCAAAAGGACGAAAGCCTAACTTTCGTGTTACCACCTTAGTTTGTTATCTTCTCACGAAAATAACCTCAATCAGTACTTGATAGAATCATCGCAGACTGCGTTGCTATATCGGGCAATCCCGTAATCAGCTCGCCTGTGCTTACTGATTAATGCTCAAAGACCATCTTCCATCTCACTAGTGTTACCCTTTTTCAGCGGCCGGGCTCTCTTGAAACTTTCATGAGGATGTACTCTTCTTTTCAAAGCATTTCTTATAATGTCAGAATTATAGCAGTCGCTTGTGCATCTGTCAAACTTTTTACAATTGACTGAATTGATCTTCAGGAACTTCTTTAAAGGATAAAATCCACGCATCTAACTCGTCTTCACTGTCTAAGATATCTGTGCTGCTATCTAATTTTTCATTTACAGAAGAGATAGTACCAGTCAAAGGGCTGAGAAACTCGCTGACGGCTTTTTCCGCCTCCACTTCAATAATGCCTTCCCCTTGTTTCACTGACTGACCGACTTTTGGTAAAGAAAGAAAAGTGATGTGACCCAGTTCATCCTGAGATTCTTCGGTCAGCCCAATGCAGTATTCTTTGCCATTGTGTAAAATCCATAGACCATCTTTTTTCTTTAAATGTGTTTCGCCAACCATTGTCTCTTCCTCCGAGATTTCAAATTTTATCCGAATAAATTTTCGTATTCCGTTTCTTTAAAGCCGATTGCCTGCACTTGGTTGTCTTTGACTAATAAGGGCCGCTTGATGAGCATACCGTCTGTTGCCAAGACTTTGGCAGCTTCTGCTTTACTAAAGCCAGCCAGCTGATCTTTTAAGCCCAGCTCCCGATATTTTTGACCACTCGTATTAAAAAAACGACGCAGCGGCAGTTCACTATTGTTCAGCCACTCCTCCAGCTGTTGTGCCGAGGGAACGTCTTGAATCATATCAACTGCTTGATAATAGACTTGGTGATTGTCTAAAAAAGCCTTCGCTTTTCGACAAGTAGAACACTTCGGATACCATAAAAAAGTATACATCCAAATTTCCTCACTTTCAAATTTCCTAAGATAATTTCCCGTTGAAGAAAACTATTTCTCATAATTTTTTCATCAAAAACTAGTTTAAATTTGATTTGGATTCGTCTGATAACGCATCGACATAATTAAGCCAATCCCAATCATATTCCCCAAAATGGAGGAACCCCCTTGACTGATAAACGGCAGCGGAATTCCCGTCAGAGGTAATAGGCCGATATTCGCCCCAATATTTTCAAAAATATGGAAAAGCAACATCATAATTAAACCAGTTGCAATATAGGTGTAAAACTCATTGTTCATATCAAAGCAGACCCGCACCATGCGGTAGATTAAGACAAAGTATAAAAAGATGACAATAGTGCCGCCGACAAAGCCAAAATTTTCACCGATAACACTGAAAATCATATCGGATTCTCTAACGGGGACATAGACATCACTGACATTAAAGCCTTTACCCAACATACCACCGCTAGCAATTGCCAAAAGTGCACGGGCTAACTGATAACCAGAGCCCTGCGAGTCGGCAAAGGGATCTAGCCAGGCATCAATTCGATTAAACTGATACTGTTGGAAACCGACTTTTGTTAACAGTTCTCGCCCTAAATCTGTTGTAACTAAATAAATCATAAAGGCCACAAAGGCGACTGCTAAAATAATCAGCGGCAAGAGAATTTTCCAAGTGATGCCGGACATTAAAAACATGCCGGCAAAAATTGCTAGGAAGACTAGCATTGTCCCAAAGTCTTCTTGAGCTAACACTAAGCCGATAACCGGCAAAGTGACTAGCATCATTTTCCCAATCAGCAATAAATCAGATTTTAAGGTTCTAACTGCATATTTGACATTGTGGCCGGTAATGACATAAGCCAACATTAAAATTAAGGCAATTTTCATAATCTCTGATGGCTGAAAACTAAAGCCGGCAATATTAAACCAGTTTTTTGAACCTGTTTCAACGTAGAGACTCTGATCAAAATATTTCAATAATAATAGCATGATGATTAAACCAAAGGCGTACAATGCCGGCGTCAGCTTCCACAGCCACTTGGATTTAATATGCATAATAATCACAATTGATACAGCACCAAGGAAATACCACAACCCTTGCCGCAATAAATTTGAGGTGATTGGCGGATTGCTGATGTCTTGGCTTAAAGCGACATAGACGGAGAGCAAACCAATTAGGCAGAGGAGGAAGACGACTAAGATCACACCGTAATCAATCCGGTTGTCTCTGGAAGCCGGCTTTTCTGCTTTTTCTTTATATAGTTCTCTGCGATTCTCCAAATTTTCATCTCTTTTCTTGAACATACTGCTGTTTATTATATTATTCCTCCTCCAGAAAGAAAAGTCATTTTCCGCTGAATGCAAAAAAATTTAAACTTCCCTAATGATTCTTTTGACTGTTTTTTTAGAAAACAATTTTTTTCTGACGAGTTTTTTCTTAAATATGATAAGATAAACACAACATTTTAAAAAAAGAGGGTTGGAAATGGAATTAGTCAATAAATTTTTTGCTGCACTTGGCAGAATTCATCCGCTTGTACCGGGGGTTTTGTTAGCTGTCTGCGTTGCTGGTGTCAGCCGCTTATTAGCTTTGGTGATTCCAAATTTAGGCGGCGCAACAATCGCTATTTTATTAGGAATTTTGTTGGGCAATACATTCTTTAAACAAGAGAGCCTGCAGGTGGGGACCAAATTTTCTGAAAGCAAGCTCTTAGAAATCTCAGTTGTTTTATTAGGGGCAACCGTCACCTTTCAAACGATTACACAGATTGGTTGGCAAGGTGTCCTATTTATCGTTTTACAGATGACCATCACTATTTTTGCTGTTTTAATGATTGGTAGCCGCCTACATTTTCCACTGGTGACCCGCTTATTAATGGCGGGGGGCAATGCGGTCTGCGGTTCATCGGCGATTGCCTCAATTGCTCCGGTGATTGGCGCAAAAGAAGAACAAAAAGGCCAGATTATCACTTTAGTAAATCTGATGGGAACTGTTATGATGCTGACGCTGCCATTTATTGGCAGTGCTCTTTTTGGTGGCAATCTACTGGCTAAAAGTGCTCTAATCGGTGGCACCCTGCAATCGGTGGGCCAAGTTGTCGCCGGTGCCAGCATGTTAGGCGCCGATGTCGTACAGTACGCAACTTTATTTAAAATTATGCGGATTATGCTTTTAGTCGTCGTCGTCTATGCCTTTAAAAAAATTGCCCAAAATAATCAAAAATATCATGGCCTGCAAGCAAAAACCAAAGAAAAAAGCAGCTTCAAGCTGCCTCTTCCTTGGTACGTTTTGGGTTTTTTACTGTTTTGTATTCTAAATAGCCTAATTGAATTACCAGCAATTATTGACACAAGTGCTCATTTTATCAGCGGCTGGTTTGAAATAATTGCTTTAGCGGCGATTGGCCTGCGTTTAGATTTCCACAAATTTATCAAAGAAGGCCCTCGCTTTTTAATTTACGGTCTTTCAGTGGGTGGCCTCCAAACTATTTTGGCTTTAATTTTGATTTTCGCCTTAGGGATTTAACCCAAAAAGGAAAAATCCTTTAAAGAGGGCACCCTGAGTTTGTCAATCTTTCGCTGTAATTCCGATAAATTTTTATAAGACGGAATATCCTCGACAATAAATAAATCGTCAAAGGGTACATCCTCCATTGAAAAATTCGCCACGTATAAATCCGCCTCTGGTCGAGGATAATCCTTCAAGTAATAAATCGAGGCGGGTTGGATGATGATTTCCACCTTTTCCTGATAGACGGATTTTAAATAATTGCCTAAAGATTCCGCATGGTACATGCCTAAATCACTAAACACAGCCACTTTGGCGGGTTTCCGCAGGCTGTCAATCTGCAATGAAAAATCCTTCCAACAAGAAGAAATCATCACTAGCATGTGGTCAAAATACATGCTGTACCAAGGCATTTTCGTTTTCTTTTCTAAGTCCTTTAAAACTTTTTCCAACACTTCTTTAAAGAGGGGCGCGTAACTTTGCAAGACATTACTAGCAAACCAGTTGCGATCGTAAAAAATATAACGGGGATACGGGTAAACTTTATGGCGCATATAACTCTTGATAAAGCTGTCTTGAATTTTTTGCCGACTCTCGGGATCAATTGATAACCCCAAAGCTTCAACAATTGTATCAATGAACTCATAACCTAGTTTATGTAAGCGCCGTTCCTCTTCAGGATTGTCCCACGCAAATTCCCACCAAAAAATGGTTAAAATAAAATCTTCCTTCCAGCCCTTCGGCATCTTATAACCCAGTGGCCGAATAATCCGTTCAATATCCCCCCGGTATTTTTCCATGGAATTAATTAACTCCCGATGCTTGTCGGTTAGATTGGGATCAGTTAAAAGCAGGTGCCCCTGTTCACTACGAACCAGAGAAACCCCGATGGCAAAGGCCAAATCAACACGATCAACATCTTCGTGATTCCAATGAAAATCGTGGTTCAATTTTTCAACAAATTCATTGACGGCCTCTTGATCAAAGGCAAAGGGCCAATCATGAATTCCATATATTTCCCAGAAAAAACGTTTAAAAAAGATTTGAATCTGACGCTCGTTACTGCCTTCAACGGCATAAGGTGTGCGATTCAACCGCATTCCTCGAGCACTCAAATCTGCTTCTAAACGATGTGTCAACCGATACAAAGAAGACTGACTTAAGTAAAATTTACTGCCCCAGTAGTCACGATTTTCCGTCGGGTCAAAAAAAACTGCCTCCAATAATTTAAAGGCACTCGACTCCTTTAGCATTGTCCGATAAATGTCATGAATGGAGTAGTGGGTGGACTGCCACAAACGCACGCCGAATTTTTCTTGATAGTCAATTGTAATTCTGTCGGGCCAACGTTCTGCTAAATAATCCAAGTCCCGCATAATCGTCTTCCTGGATGCCTCCATCTGTTTCATCAACTGTTCGATTGTCACCCAACCATTTGAATTGTGTAACATGTGCAATACATAAAAACGCCGTCTCATGCCGGTGGATAAAATTGTTTCCATAACAACACCTCCTCAAAATAGCAAAGTCTCATTCTCAATTTTAAAAGCGCTCTCTTTCATTTATTATATCACGATTCGTCAAAAAGTGTCCTTCATGTCATTTGTATAATTCTCACTTTTATTTTTTTTATTTATAAATAATGAAAAATCTTTTTCTATTTTAAGTAAAATTTTTCCCTTCATTTACGACCTTGGAGGAATTTTTGACAAAAAAGCCGCTAATCTTTGACAGTTGTCAAAAAATTAGCGGCTATTTCTTTGATACCAGAGGCTTGTAGCTTGGTCCCTCAACCATTTCATGGGATATAATTCCTCCGTTACTTAGTTTTTAGAAATTTTTGTCTCAGCGACTTCAATCGATAACACAGGCGGGAATTTCTCTATTACCTCGAAATTCCCAAAAAACCATCAGACTAAAGCGCAAAGTCACTTTAACGCTTGTTAAAAAATCTAGTATTGCTGTCATTGCACTCAACTCCTCTTTAAACAATCGAGGAAGGCTAACCGGACTTTTTTAATAGCCTCGTCTTTTTTGGATACCTCGATAGGTCATTAAGACAATCAAACCTGTTGCAGAAATTGCTGAACCAACTGAAATAATTTTTTTCATGGGAAACATCCTTTCTATTTTTCAAAATTATGCTTGCGCATAAAAGTGGATGGCAGGATTTGAACCTACGGCACAGATGAGTACCAACACCGATTCATCCACGAATTGTTTAACTGATTCTATCTTAAGCCTCAAACCTAAAATCAAAATTAAAAATACTTGAAGACTTTTCGAAGAATTGCAAAGTTTTTCTGAAGGTTCCTATAAAAAGTTTAAGAAGCTAAACTTTTTCTCTTTACAAACAGAACGTTTGTTCGTATTATAAAGATAAGCAATAACAGCATTTGGTCGTTAGCGCTCAAAGGAGGGGTTTTCTATGGAAAGTTATCATGGTGTTGTGACAAAGATTCGCATAATCAAGCAACTCAAGGATCGACCGCTTTTATGGTTTGGCCTGACTTTAGCCAATCAAAGTCAATTGAACTGTTTAATTGCCAGTCATAGCTTAAACTTTTTTGCAGACGTCACAGAAGGCATGGAGCTATCCGTTTACGGCAGCTTCAATCAACGAAAACAATTTGTCGTTAAAAAATACGCTGTCCACGGAAAAACCAGCATCATGCTGGAATTTGAAAATTTAACTCGTCAGCGCTCTTAAATTTTATTTGTGGATAATTCTTATGAAACCCATTCCATTTGTTTCACAACTTTAAACTTAGCGGCAAGTCCCCCTGACAATTCGCCTACCGACCAGTTTATTTTTGTGAAACAATTTTTGTGTAGAGTTTTGACCGCAACAAAAAAATCATCTGAGACTGAATGTGACAGCAAACCTTTTGACCGGTTGCCAATCATTTCCTTCTCAGATGATTCTTTTTTTGAACTTTATTTATCAAAACTCTTTTTTCTCGCTGATGCCAGCTGCAGGAATCGAACCTGTGACCTACGCGTTACGAGATAGCTAAATAGCACAAAACAGGATTAAGATTATTGAATTTAAAGCATTCTAAGATTGCTATTTTATCAACTTTAGTTAACTTCAACTAGTTTCTGCCCCATTTTCTGCCCCAAAAAAAGTCTTGTTATGTGTTATTTAAAATAAGTATGGTCATTTTATCCCTATTCACCCACCCCGCCACTTTTGGTAGAAAGGTGACAAAAATACTATTTCTGTTTTTTACAACTATCGCACAATTTCAGCTTGATTTTCACAACCGAAGTTTAGTACAACAGTCTTTCTACCGTTCATCAACTTTTATACAATTTTCTTCCATAAACATCAACTGAGTTTGTTTGACCAACATTAAAAAAACTCGCTTTTTTTGCAAATAGGAATACAAAGCTGCTATCTTATTTAACCAAAATGCCACTTCTGGTAAAATAGCTGTGAGGTGAACTCTATGGACAAGCACACGGGATTGTTGACGAAGATTAGATTAATCAAAGAGGAACCGCTTCTGGTGCGTTTTACGCTAGATACTGGCGAGGAGTCGATTAATTGTATTGTCAGTAGAGAAATACTGGCTAAGTTGGTTCTCATGCTTCCGGATGACAAGTACAACGTTACTGTTAGAGGGCACATGAATACTCGTAGCCAATTAGTTATACGCTGGTTAGCTGTGGATAATGTGGATAAGTTTACAAGGGAGTTGGGACTGTAAAAATATTAATTTAAATTAATATTTTATTGAAGTGATATTTTTGGTATGATTTATACAAGCCCGGTGAAAAACGGGTGGCTGTTTCTTTCTTTTGTCACCTAGCGGAAACTGGGTGGCTCTTTTTACGCAAAAAAAGACCCTCCAGCTGTCCATCAACAACAAGAGGGTCAAGAGCAGAATTTGCTCAATGGATTATCTTTACTTTACCATAATATTGTTACAATTCAAGTTTTTTGATATACTTTTCTCAGAGTTTGTACATTTAGTCGTCTAGCGGAAACTAGGCGGCTATTTTTGTACAAAAAAGTAATCCCGTAACTGAGGTGGTCAATTACGGGATAATGAAGAAAACTTTTTAGTTTGTGCAGCTTGGGACTTAACTTAGTATATCATCCATATATTTTAATGTTGTAAAATTTATGTAAAAAATTCTACTCTCAAGAAGTATATATCTGCTTTTGTTCATGCTATAATTTTGTTGTGGCTAGCTTTTTTCGAAAATAATATGATGAGTTTTTGGTACAATTAGCCACACTGCATTTGGCGGAAACCTAGTGCAGACCACACAACAGGGGCAGTCTTAATTGGCTGCCTTTTTTTGTCTTTAATATTTGTCTATCAAACGTCCGCATATTTATAATAAAAAAAGACCCTCCAACCGTGAGCAAACGGAAAGAGGGGCCGAGCAAAATGCTAAATGGATGTATGAGTTATACCACGTATTATTCACATTACAAGTAATATGCTATGACAATGCGACCAAATATGTTTTATATTACCTCGAAACAGAAATTTGGAAGTATTCTTTTATAATGATATAATCTACTAGTGGCTATTACATTTCTCCTAAGTAATGTTTGATTCATAGCCACACTGCACAGGGCGGGAAACTTGTGCACTTCTTTTGACAGGGCAGCCGGTTTCGGCTGTCTTTTTTGTTTCGGAAAAATAAAAAACCGTATTTTAAATACGGTTTAAGGACTTTTATATTTTATAAAGTATCTTTTTCTTTAAATATATTTGTATTTAGCGTTGGGAGCAAAATCGCACTCTCAGAGTCTAAGCTCGACACAACTGATAAAACACTTCTAAGCAGGACTCGAACCTGCGACCGGACGGTTATGAGCCGTCTGCTCTACCAACTGAGCTAAAGGTACGTGAATTGATTATAACACAAGAAAGCCGCCACTCACTTAAGAGTAGCGGCTTGATTGTTGAATCCTTTTCTAAAATTAGGTTATCCCAAAATGCCAGCAACTGGCTTTTGACCAGAAATCTGCTCAAGCCGTGTATACCAAGGTAAATTGCCGTCAAAGAAATATTCAGGCATATCTTTTCCGTTGTTGTCTTTATAGATTCTTTTCAAAATTACAATTTCATCTCCGTGCGCTAAATATTTTGCATTAGTACCATCAAAATAGTACCCGTTTCTTCCGTTTGCTGTTGGTCTCCAATAAATACATTGCATAGTTGTTTCCCTCCCTTTATTTTCATCGTTATTATTTTCTGCATTTTTCAATCTGTAGTAATAAGTTGGTGGGCCACCTAGCCAACCCGAACTTGCCGCAGTTTCTGCAATTCCATTTACAGAGCCCGCTGTAC
>NZ_JBXPBQ010000011.1:0-85242 GCF_056924355.1 Enterococcus sp. LJL90
ATGACAATCCGGCCGGGCTCTTGTCCCATGCCGATAAACCCTTCAATCAATGTTTCCACAAATTTCACTTCCTCAACTTAATTTCACTTCTACATAGCTTCACTTTTAAATTTCTATATAAATAGAAATTTTTTCAAATTTATTTAGGCAATGGTAATCAATGGATCACCAGGATTCACATTGTCACCAGGTGCTGCATGAATACCCATAACGGTGCCTGCATGTTGTGCCACAATTTCGTTTTCCATCTTCATCGCTTCTAAAATCATGACTGGTTGGTTTTCAGCAACCGTATCACCGACATTTACTAAGACCTTTAAGATAGCGCCAGGCATCGGTGCGGTAATCGCATCGGCACCGGCTGGAGTTGAAGCAACGGGCGTTGGTGCTGGTGCAGCTGCAGCGGGTGCTGCTTCTGGAGTAGGAACTGCGGGCGCAACGGGTGCAGCCGGCGCAACAGGTGCGGCTGGTTGTGGCACGCCACCGATTTCTTCCATTTCTACTAAGTATTCTTGGCCATCGATTGAAATTTTAAATTTACGTAACATTGTGTAACCCTCCGTTTTATTTTTTCTTTTGAATGGACGTGACGACAAGCTGACTGTCTTCTGCGGTGCCTGCGGCAAGACTGGCGGCAACTAAAGCTACCGTGCGAGCTTCTGGATTGCGTTTTAAAATTCGTCTAACCACAAATTGACTGTCGCTGTTTTCGCCAGCCGCAATTGCGGTGGCAATCACACTCACTAACTGATATTCTTTGGGACTTGTTGGAATAAAAGCTGGCAAAGCTTCAAAAGATTTCGTTTCTTCAGCAACTTGTTTGATTGTCTGCTGATAATTCGTTTTGATATCTGCCTGATTTTTCGTTGATTCTCTGCGTTTTAAAAATGGAAACAACATTCTCCCTCCTCTTTTTAAAATTTCAAAAAGAAAAGACGCTGTAGCATAAGTTCCCTCTGTCAAAATTCTGAACACCTTGATGCTTCTACTAAACAGTTTATCTTTGTAATTTCTAAAAATTATTTTTTGAAATTAGACGAGCTGCTGAATAGGTCAGATTTTTGACCGTTCGTTGGACTTATGCCACAGCCTCTTCTGTTTAAAGCGGCAATGACCCGGTTGCTGCGTACACAGCAAGATAAATGATTAAAATTGGCCAGCAATATTTGATATATTTCTTCTGAAAATCAACAAAATTGAGTTCAGTCGAAGCTGTCAGCATAAATAAGGCTGGAATAACTGGCGAAATCAAACGGAAGGATTGTCCTACCATCGATGCAACTGCTGCTTGGGTAGCCGTTAAGCCATAGGATTCCATCACCTCAGCAACAACTTTGGCGATACCGAAGTAAAAGGCATCCTGTGGTAAAAAGGCAATTGCCGGTGCAGAGATGACAGCGTAAATCGATGCCATGTGGGCGCCTAAATTTTCGGGAATAATCATGGTGATGCCTTGAGCTAAAGCATTTGCCATCCCACTGCCGGATAAGACGCCTGAGAAAACACCTGCAGCAAAGGTGGCTAAAGCTGGAGCTAGCGCGTCGGCGGCAATGTCATCAATCCGCTCATTGATGATACTAACTTTGCGATAATTCACCGTCAATACTATAGCGCTCCCAATCATAAATAAAACGGCACCGTGGGCTACATCTTGAATCAGCAAATATAAAATGCCCATCGTCAACAACAGATTAAACCAGAATAATTTAGGCCGTTTTAATTCTGGATCTTTATCTTGAATCGAGGCTAGCATTTTTGCCATCATAATGTCATCAATCGCTGAATCAGAACCATCGCAAAAACCTAAGCGCTTACGTTCTTTTAAGCCCAAACGATAAGCAAGAAAAATGACAAATACTTCAGCTACTAGCATCCCTGGTAGCAGGGCATTAAATAGTTCCGTCACCGGCACACCAATGGCTGTACTGGCAGCAATCGTCGGTCCGCCCCAAGGAAGCTGATTAAAAATTCCAATGGGGGCAACAATTAAAATTGCTAAATAACTGAGTTTCATATTCATAAATTTATACAATTCCAAAAAGGCTGCTACACAGATAATAATCGTCGTGGTAGTGTCCCCGTTCATTGTGACTACCGTGGCCGTTAAAACGGTGGCCATCGTCACTTTTAGCGGGTCCCCCTTGGCTTTTTTTATAAAAAATTCGCACAAGGGGTCAAACAAGCCCACATTTAACATTAAATCAAAATACATCACTGCAAATAAAATTAACAAGCCTGGGGAGATAACGCCCATGGAAACACTGCCGGATTCATCATTGACACTAAAGAACAGCGCATCCGTAATCCATTGAAATAAATCAGCAAAAGTGGCATCTGTTAGAACAACCACAATTAATCCGAAAAACAGTGGCACTAAAACCAGAGCGCCGACAATTGAAAGTTTATTTTTCGCCAATAAAACGACAAATGAAACAATCATTAACAATGCCAAGAATAAAAGCATAAGGCTTCCTCTTTTCTATAAAGCTATTTGATGAAACGTACTTCCTGATAAATTTTTTCTAGTTCTGCATCTTTGCGTCGATTAAATTCAATTTTATTTTTTTCAAATAAATTGTCTCCTAGAGTGTCGATTGAAACGATTAGCGGACCGTATTCTTTTACTTGATTCACCCATAGAGTTTCCGGCATCCCTAAGTCTTTCCACTGCGCATCGATAATTTCTTCGACTTTTTCAGCGGCATAAACGGCATTGCCCGCTGGATAAACGAGATGCAAGGCTTGATATTTTTTACAGCCGGCTTGCGTGCCTGCTCCCATGCCACCTTTGCCGACAATCAAACGAACACCGGTTTCTTTGATAAAATCCTCTTCAAATTTTTCCATCCGCATGCTAGTCGTCGGTCCAACAGAAATCATTTGATAGCTACCATCTTCGTTTTCTTTGACAATTGGGCCAGCGTGTAAAATTGCCTTGTCTTTGACATCCACCGGCAAAGGCAGTCCCTCTTCGACAACTCGTCGATGGGCCACGTCGCGACAAGTGACTAAAATCCCTTCTAAATAAACGATATCCCCTACACGAATATCGGCAATATCTTCAGCGGACACAGGTGTTTTTAAATGAAATTCTCTCATAGTTCTACCTCCTGATGTAACGGTAATGAATAATTTAATTCACTATCAAATAAAATTTTTCCTCGGCGATGGGACCAGCAGCCGACATTAATGGCTACGCCAATAACGGAAGGATGGCGGGCAGTGTTAATAATATTAACCCCCATGACAGATTTTTTTCCGCCAAACCCCTGTGGTCCTAAGCCAATATTGTTGATGCCATCCTCTAGTAAATGTTCCATCTTGCGGGCATTTTCGTTCGGACTTTCACTACTGACTTCCCTCATCAAAGCTAATTTAGAATTCATAGCGGCAACTTCTACAGACGTTCCAATACCGATACCTACTAATAATGGCGGGCAAGCATTAATCCCGTAGCTGGTCATCTGATCCATCACAAATTTTGCGACACCTTCATAGCCTTCGCCTGGCATTAAAACTTTAGCCGCCCCTGGTAAGGAACAACCGCCCCCTGCCATGTAAACATACATTTCCAATTTATCGGAGTCGCCTTCAATTTCTGTGAAAACACTAGGTAAGCCAGAACCAATATTTAATCCTGTATTGTATTCATCAAAGGTTTCCACTGCATTGTGGCGCAGTGGTGCTTTTTGTGTTGCTAAAAAAACGGCTTCTTTTAAAATGTCATTCAATTCGCTTAATAAGGGGAAATGACTGCCACATTTGATAAAAAATTGTAATGCCCCGGTGTCCTGACAACTTGGCCGTTCCAATTTTTCAGCTAGCATTTGATTTTCCCACATGGTGTTATACACCAATTGTTGCAATGGGTCGACTTCAATTTTAGAAAGCTCACTTAATTTTGCTGTCACGTCATCAGGTAGACGCCGGCTAACCACGGCAATGTAGTCAACTAAAATATCCCGCATCTGCTGAGCCTTAGGTGATAAAGTTTTTTCTTGGTAAGTATATTTTGTAGTCATGATACTCCTCCTTGCTGTTATCTGTATTATCTTTGGAAAAGCCTTTTTCAACTAGCCAATAATTATCGAGATGCAGCTTCCTTGTGAAAGTAATAACATTGAATAAAGTCCTTATTTTCTCTCCTCCAACACAAAAAAAGCCACTGCTGTTTGCGACAGCAGCGGCAATTGTTTCCGTTTTCATAATGTTGGATAGCAAAAAAAAGGTATCCCGATTTTTGTGATAGCCTAAAAATAAATCCTCAAAAATCAACACTGAAAACCAAAAATTTGCATAGAATTAAATGCTTTTTGAAAACAGACGATTTTTGAGGAAATGGTTTTTTAATCAGCAGTTGAAGTGATCGCTTTTAACTTGGCTAAAAGCTCATTGTATTTTTCTTGGTAATCATCTCTGGCACAATAGCTGCAGGGATTAACCTGCTGTGTTTCTTGGCTAGCAGCTTGATCCTGCAAAATTGCCAGCGCCGCTTGTTGATCTTCAGGTGATAATTCTTCTTTAAAGGATTGATCAATTATCCGCAAATCAGGGTTTAGTTGCTTTCGATACTCACTAGGAGTCAGGGCAAAATGTTTTTTAAACATTTTATTAAAGGCTTTGATATCACTAAAGCCATTTTCATAAGCAATATCGGCAATTTTCAACTGGGTGTCTGCCAATGCTTTAACTGCATGTTGCAGGCGACAGCGGGTTAGATATTCGTAAAAGTTAATTCCCAACTCGCTTTTAAATAATTTTGACAAATAGGTCGTGGAGTAATTGGTCGCTTGGGCCAACGACTCCAGTGAGACCTCTTTTCTAAAGTTTTCCTCAAGATAGGAAATTGCATCGTCTAATAAAGATTGCCGCTTAGCTAGTGGCGTCTCTTTATTATTCTCAGCGGGAACAAAAAATTCCAATAGCTTTTGGCTAATTGCAAAAAAGAGACTATTTTTTTGAAAAGCGGCACTCGCCTGATGGCCCAACAATTGCAGCTGCGCCATATTTTTTCTAAAAGACGCATAGTGGGGATTGCGCTGGTCACGGCTAGAGTCCAATTTGAAGCTGCCCCCGCCCAGCTCCACCCCTTGATTAATAAAAAAATCTGGCGAAAGATACAGCCGCAAACAGGTGCTATCAGGATCAATCGCAAACGTCGCATGCCCACTATTGGAATTGATTACATATAAATCCCCTGTTTGCAGCTCATGAATGCTGCCGTCCACATTAATTTCAATATGACCTTTTAACAGCCACAATAACTCGATTTCATAATGCCAATTGTAGTGATAGCTGCCAACTCGATACACCAGCTGGTCAAACTGAACACTTAAATTATCAAATTGATACTGCTCTCTTAAATTCATTGTAAAACTCCAAAAATGACACTTTTTTTCTTGATTATAGCATTGTTTTCCTAATAGGAGTACTCACTGTTTAGTGGCTAAATCAGATGTTTCCAGTCATTTTGAAAAAATCCTTATCCAGAGTTTTAAAAATTACTAAAGCGTTAAGGCGGCAATCATATTATATTTACTTCGACAATCTAAGCAGCTTTTCGCTAGAAAGATGTAATTTTTGCTAGTTTTAGGAATTATTGTTTAATTTTCCATCTCAATTTGAAGTACAGATACTCATAGAGTGCCAATTTCCGCTTTTCAAAATTAAATAAAAGAATAGCGACTAGCAATCCTAAAGAGCCTAAGATGAGATATAAAATTAGTGCTGTATAAGGTGAGATGATTCCCACCAATCCAGTTACAATAAAAATTGAACTGATTATTATGGTGTAAATAAGAAATAAGCCCCAGGTTCTTTTTTGATTTTTTAAAGTGAAGTAAGCAAAATAAAACTGTTCCACATCCATTTTGAAAATCTTCTGAACCTCTTTTGCTGGTCCATATTTATTACTTATTATTTGCTTCTTTAAAGATGTCCCCAACATAGTCTCAACTCTTTTTTCTTTAACAGCAGCCATCATATCCTCCATCGGGTAAATCATTTCATGTTTTTAAATCAGAAAAATTGATTGTTATCACGCCTATAATTTGGTTTTTATTCACCAGACCATAATCACGACTATCAGAACTGTACTCTCGATTATCCGTTAAGACGAAATATGCTTCTTCCGGTATCTTCGAAGCCCCAGAGATATCTATGAGACTAAAATCCTTCGTAAAATTTCCACCAGATTGTTGTGCCTCATTAATTTGATTGATTAAAAATCTTTCAACAACCATTTCTCCGTCCACATACAAGCTATCATTTATATATTGAATATCTTCTTTTGGCAGACCTATTACTCTTCTAATCTGATAAGTAGTACCACGTTTTATTAGAACCAAGTCAAAGCGCTGAACACTTTTCTCTTTTTTTATCAGCACCAGATCTCTGTCCCTTAAAGTCGGTACCATACTATACCCGTTAACTCGATAAATTTCAAAAAAGAACGAACTAACAAATATACATGTAATCAAAGTCATACTGAATATAATAAAAAGCACTTTAAAACGCTGTTTTGACCTACTAACCTGCTTTTTCTTTGATAGCGAGTTTTGAGGCTTAAATCTTTTACCTTTTTTTCTTGTTTTTCTTTTAAGGCGTGATAACGGCTCCTCACCTTTTCTTTTAAGAAATTCAGCTTTGCTACTTTTTTTAAGCAAAGCTGATTTCTGTGGGACTGTCTGAGCACTTGATTTCTTTTTTCGTGTTTTGTGCTGCTTAGCTGAATCAACCGTTTTTTTCGGTCTTTTCCTCAGCCTCTTGCTATTCTCCATTGGAATTTTCACTAGCCTCATCTTCTAGTGCCTCTTGATTGACGCTATAATAGTCAAAAGCTTTACTTTCAAGTTCTTTAAGTCGTTTTATATCCCCTTCATAGGTGACAACCAGCTCACTATTATTGTAAAATTCTGTCACCTGACGACTTGCGTTCATTCCAAGTTCTCCTAGTGCTGCGTAATACCTATTTAAAACAGTTTGACCGTCTGCGGTATTTGCCGAACTCGCTGTCTTACTCGCATAGCTTGCTAGATTAGTCGCTAAATACCGAATATCTCTATTCACCGTATCCGCTTCTTCTGTTGCATTTGCGGCATCATTTATTTTCCCTTCAAAATCACGCAGTAACAAATATGACCGTACAACCAAATCGGAATCTTCTGTAGATAAGTTTGTGGCTTGATAATAACTGAGGTAGGCTGTTCCGCCACCAAATAGTAGGGCCAAGAAAGAAAAAAAGACGACCATTTTTACATCTTTTTTTCTTTTTAAATAGATTCTTTTTCTTACTACCCGCCATCTTTTTTTTAGTTTAGAATTTTTTGGGGGAGAACTCGGAATACCTGCCAGCTTTTTTGTTTGTGATAGCATCGCTATAAAAAAATAAATAGTGAAAAAAATCAGAATCAGTGTAATTGAAATTCCAATGATGACACCCCATTCTATGATAGACATCATATCCCCCCTGAATTGTGAATTCTGTTAAATAGTGACTAGGATTTCTTTTTGGATTTTTTAGCCAACTTTTTTTTCTTATTTTTTCTTCTTGTTACAATGAAAAAGATGATTCCAACCAAGGCAATAAACCCTATTACAATCGTAGCAATCAAGCGCCAGTCAATTCCTCTTTCTTGGACCAAGCCTGCATCTCTTTCATTATATTCATTTGCTTCTTTTTCAGAAATCTCAAAATTTTCATGCCATTCCCACTTCTGATCCCCAATATAAGCATTTACGTGGGCAGTGTATTGTCCCGGCTCCATCTGGCTGCCAGCCATGCTGATTGGAAAGTCTATGAAGCTATTGGGAGCCATCCGCATTGTCGTTCTTCGTGTTTCCCACAAGACTTCATTTGAACCCTCTGCAGTAATTTGAGCGTCTACTGTTAAATTATTAACATAGGTTGCAACGACATTTGAAAAACTAACAAAAATCGTATTTCGATAATTTTGCTGACCCGCATAAGCTTTGTTGAATTGTAAATCAGGCTGTAAATCATTATTTCCTTCCCTCAACAAAATGGAGACTGCATATGCATATTTATTATTCACATAGGACCCTGCTTCGGAATCAGAGCCTTCTGTCTCGTCAACAATTCTTTGCATCGTAAGTCCACCCGCAATCACACCATCATAAGCTGTTTCGGGCATTTGAATTGAAATATCTAATTGTTTAGTCTCGCCAGCAGCTAAATCAATCGTCTCTGGTACGGAGACTAGCTGATTAAAATTAAACTGCAGTGAGGGATCATTTTCGATATCTGGGCGATTATACTCAATCACGCCGTTATTGTTGGTCTTTGCAGCATTAAGTTTTAACCCAACTTTTATAGCTTCTTCTCCCGGATTAGTCAGTGTCATCGATATAACCTGCTGTTGGCTTGGATTCATAGCTAAATCATAATAGCCTAAACTCGAATCTATTTGATTTTCTGGAAGCATAACTTGATAATTAAAGCCTGTCGCTGAACTACCATTACCTTGATCAGCAGTGGCCAAAGCTTTCTCATTACCCATTGTTACGCTAATCATTCCTAAAACGAATAGAAAAAAGAGTTTTACAAATTTTTTTATATGTCTAAACATCATTGCTGTCATACCACCTTCAAAATAAATTGTCATGAATATATGTATATGTTTACAAAACTAATGAGCTGATGAGAGATGCTCTCATCAGCTCATAAAATAGTAAAACCAAAGAGCTTAAATTATGCTAATGCACCAATTGTCCAAGTGATATCAGCAGTATAATCTCCTAAGACCATTGATGAAGCAGTTGCTGCTGGTACTGTTAGTGTAACAGCTTTGTCATCAGTCTCTTTAGTACCGGTCATCCCTAATACAGTATTTGCACCTGTGTAGTCTTTACTTTGACCAAATTCTAAAACATAAACCCCTGCACCACTGCCTTGAGCAGCAGACACAACTGTAATCGAATTGCCAGCACTTGCAGTAGAATCATAGCCCAATGCGTCTAATGATGTAGACATTGTGCCTGGTGTTGCCATATTGTCTGCACGAGTTTCCATGATTCCATAGTTGTATTTGATTGTCGCGCCGTCTAATTTTTTAGTAGTATCAGTTTTCAGTTCAAAAGGTCTGGTAATTTGAGCGGTTACTGTGTAACCAGCGTTTGTACCACGAGTATCACCAAATTGAACTAAAGCTCCACGAGTTTCTGTGGTGGCACCAGTGTCATCAGTTTTAGTCACTAAAGCAGCCGCATTTGCAGTCACTGCTTTAGAAGCAGTTTTAATTGTTCCAAAATTTAATTTAGATACGTTTGTAATTCCTAATGTACCTGGATCTGTTCCTGGAGTGATTTCTGGATTATCCGGATCAATATCTTTACCTGGATCTTCTGGGTCAACGATTGGATCTGTAGGATCTAAATCACCCGCTTCAACCGTCACACGGCCTTCAGAGATTGCAGAGTGAGTTTGAGTTGCTGCACTAGCTAATACTGGAGCTGTTGCCCCTACAGCAATGACTGATAATAAAGTTGTTGCACATAAACGTTTGAATTTCATTTTTTATTTCCTCCTAATAGTTCTTCCTTTATTACAAAAGAGGGATTCCTCTATTTGCCAAAAATATTAATTTGTGGGACCAGCAGTAAGAATCCATGTCAATGTCGTGGAATATTTTACTGGCTGAATTTTAGTTGTCTTTGGAACACTCAAAGTAATCGCTGAATTACTGTAAGCTGGTTTATTGAAAACTTCATCAATTACCGGATTTCCTGATTTATCAACTAAAGGTGATAATGTGTTCGGTTGGTTATTTTTATTTCCGCTTGACGCACCAAATTCAATTGTCCAAACTCCAGTGCCTGCCCCTTTAGAAGAAGTCGCTACGGTATACGCCGAGTTCATTTCATTAATCGCGATTGTGTCGCGAGTAACGAGGGGAGCTTCAGCCGTACTGACGGAGTTCGCCCAGCCATGATCAAAGGATAAGCTGGCTCCCTTCAGTTCTTGGCCATCTGTTGATTGAATAATTGAGTTACTAAATTGATGGTCTTGTGAGACCTGCAATTCCCAACCACTGGAGTCTCCGCGGCGATCAGTAACTTGAATGTAATACCCTCTTGCATCTGTTTCATCATGAAACAACTGGGCTAAAGAGGTATATACTCGATTTTCTTTAGATAAATCATTTAAGCCAAATTTTAATTCCGATACGAAATCAATTCTTAAAGGTCCCTCAGTCGAAGGCGATTCTCCTGGATCCACCTCATTTTCAGGATTCTCCGGATCAACTGGATTCGTCTTACCGGTATCCTCAACAGAAACAGACCCCTTTGAAACAGTACTATGGGCCAAGACGGATTGATTCCCTCCCAAAAAGAAAATAAGAAAAGTTAGCAAAGTAGCAAAAGCCATGAATGATTTATGATATTTTTTAACCATTTCCCTCTGCCTCCTTTTTTTTCTTATAACGCAAGAAGACTATCAATAAACTAAACAGTATCAATCCCCCGCCGATGAAACTAAAATTACGTACGGTTTCACCAGTCTGCGGAAGCTTGCCACCAGGTTCTTTTCCCGTTGGCTCTGAAGAAGTGGTACTACTTTCAGAAGTTGTGGTTCCTTCGTAAAACGTAATCCCACCATCTACCGTGACCTGACCACCTGCATCTTTTGCGGCGTGAACACTCGCAACCTGTACTGTAAAGCCCAACAGCAGAACCAAACAACTGAGGAAAACCAAAAATCTTTTATTTTTCATCCTACTAACTCCCCCTATGGTCCTGCTGCAATCGTCCAAGTAATTTCTGCTGAATAACTGCCGATATTAGAAATCGTCGTTTTGGATGGATCGGCTACTAACTTCAACCCTGGTGTGGTCGCAGTCGTCCCCCAAGTACTAGAAACATCGACACTGCCTCCACTAGGATTAACGACAATGTCTGACGCATTGGTATCCAATGTGATATCCGTACCATCTTCGGTAATATAATGGAGCGCCTCATTCATAATCGATTGGGTACTATTATTTTTCATCTCTTTGCTTAGCTTGGCGGTTAATGTCCAACCGCCTTTGCTTCTAGAGCGTGTATCCAAAATTGAAAGACTCTCATTCCCTAAGTTAGGATTGTCTACACGTTTTACAGTCGAGTCATAAATAATATTGCCAAAATCGATAACACTCGGTGCTGATTTAATAATCAGAATCCCATCGAAAACGTAAGTTACTTCATCTCCATTACCTGTAATGGTTACTTGTTCAGAGCTTGGACGTTCCTCTAATTGATAGTTTTGTGTTTCAATTAAAGCAATTGCATCTAATACATCTTGCTCTTTTGTTAAATCAACGACTTGATTCAGGCTTCCAGAAATAACAACCGGCTCATGAATCACTTCACCGTCAAGATTTTTGAAATTAACTGTCAAGGTATTGTCTAAAATAGGATTAGTTTCAGACTTGTTTGAAGCAATCTCGAAGGTTTCATCAGATGCTGTTTTCCCTGATAGATTAGCTGTGTTGACGATGGTACGACCAACTGCTTTTCGGTTCACAGAAACATTAAATGATAAGACTATCTTATTCTCACCGGTACTGGTTACTGGCAAAATATCTCCCAGCGAAACACTCAATTTCCGTGTCTCAGCGTCAAATGTACTAGTCGCACTTACACCGTTGATTTGAACATCGGCACTAGAGCTGTCAAAGTCAAGACCTTCATCTAAAATGTCAGTTAACACCACATCAGACCATAAAATACCGCTGCCTTCCGCTTCATCGTTAGTTACTGCGACAGAATACCGCAAGACTTCACCTGTTGAGACATTGGCTGCCCCGCTCGAAATAGTAAAACTTTTTTTCGCAGATGCAGTATCAATAATCGACTTCTCAACAGTATAGGTGGCAGCCGGATTGAAGGTGGCGTCTCCGTAGTTTAAAGCATTATCCGGATTGATATTTCCTATCGAATCGTTAGTAGCTGGAGCTACATTTTTTAACCCTGTAGGAGCAAGGCCGGCATCGTCTTGTAAGTACACTGTGACTTTATCTCCAATAGTTAGCTTGTTTGGCAGAGTAATTGAAAATTTTCCGTCAGTGCCAACAACAGCAGTCGAACTGAGTAAGCTTCCGTTAACTTTAACGAGAACGTTTGCTCCAGCCTCTGCACCTTCACCCTTCAAATACAAGTCGATATCTGTTACTTTTCCGCCATTGATTTGGACCGGCTCAGGTGGTGTGATATCAAATACTGGCAATGATGCTGTAGTATCAGAAATCAACTTGCCACGTGTGGCTACTGCACTTAAAATCGTACCCGCTGAATAAAAATTATCGACTGTCGTGGAAATATACCCATTCGCATCAGTTACTAAATCTTTTTCATCAGAAGAAACCGAATCCGTTACTTTCACTGGTAAGCCAGAGTTTGCAAACACGTCAATATAATGTAAATCACCGTTCTCATCTAACCCTGTATTATCCGGCACAGAGCCTAGTCGAATACGAGCTAAGTTTGACAGATTTTTATCCGCATCTGTCAATTGATACTGCCAGAGAACATCAGGTTTGGAATTTAATCCTGAAATCCGTGAAACATTACTTCTGGTGTTCGTTTTAATCGCCGAAAGCTTAGTTTGTAACTCTGTTTCACTAGAAGTTGGAACATTTAAATCCTGATAAATAAAACTTGTAACATCCGGATAATCAAACGTTGCGTTACCAAAAATATCTGAGCCAACTTGCCAGAAGGACAAATTACTATTTATTACGTTAAAAGAATTCACTTTGCTTCGATTAACTTGGACGGCATCTTGAGACCCAGTGTTTCTAATGTCAAATTGCAAAGGCGAGTCCAATGTAATCTTGTTATTACTACTATTCGTTGCTTCACCTAAAGTAATCAAAGCATCATTTCTACCGGTACTCCCAATGACAAAGAAGGAAGAACCTGGCTTAAAATTAATCGATAGATTTGTAGCATAGCCACTATTAAATGGAATACGTCCTTCGTTTCTACCAACGATGGTTGAATCGCCACCCATCGTCGAACTATCCCGCAAACTAATGTCAGAAGCCAAGCTGGTTAGTGTAACTACTGAGCCATTTTCAGCGGTCATTGTTTGGCCATTTCCGTGAAATTGTAAAGATGAGCCTGGTACTGTGGCGGTAAATTTACTGTTCTCACCAACATTGATTTTGGAAAAATATTGATAGATAGCTGGATAGGTTGTGTTACTAAGACTCCCAACGTTTCTCAACTTGATATCGCAATTCGCGCCAATATCAAACTCTGAACTACCCGTGTCAGTTGGCTTTGTATTATGTCGATACCAGATTACTGAATAGTTTTGCTTCGTTATATCCCCATAATATTCGGTTCCATCTTCAAATTTCATACCACCGGTGTAGAAATTTTCACCCCATGTACTAACCTTGTTTTTTCCATAAATAGTGACTTGGCCTCTAGTGAAACGTGCCACACGTTCTGTATCACTCTTAGGTACAACAATATTTCCCAATCTTAATGTCCAATTTTTTGTATAACAGTTCGCATCAGTTGGTGTATAGTTGGGTAGTCCAAATATGGATGAAGAAGCAGCCGTGGTTCCCGTACTATAATTAGAGATGATGACATCATGGACATGAAGCGTTGCGTTAGTTTCACTAGCAGCTGGATTTACAACCCCTAAATAGGTCCTGCCTATATAAAGTTGATAATGGTCATAATCATCTACTGGATTTGGCTTCGTGCCATCAATTTCAAGAGACGTGGAACGCTGGGTTTGAATATTATTTGACGCAGAAGTATCTGCTCGGATGATGTCATTATTTAGCTTGATTTTCGTAACGTTTGGATCTTCATATGCAGTCTTAAAGCTACTCCAATCAGAAACCGTGACTTCTGTCGCACTGACCGCAGATGGTCTAAAAAATAAGCTAAGTCCCAACAACAAACCTAGAAAAAGAACACTAAATAATTTTCTTTTTCTGTTTCTCATATTTTCACCTCCCTTCATTGCTTAAATCTTAAGTGACATTCTCTAACCCAGGATATGAAGGTTGTCTTCGTTCAATAATCCTGTTGCGGCATACCTTTTTAAGAATGAAACTACTTAGTTTACTCAACAAGCCTTACAGGGATATAATCTTGAAAAAAAGTTTCAGAGAGTGTATAGCCTTTTTTCCAATGAGTGATTAAATATGAACTATTTGATTCTGATAAATTGATAATATTGTTTTTCTCCATCTTTACTCGAATTCTGCTGATAATTTGAGAAAGCTGAGCCAAATTCGATGAAGAACTTGAGTTCCAAATATGCGAGGCGAGGCTTTTTCTATCAATATAGTCCCCCTCTGAATCAACCAATACCCGAAAAACTTGGCGCTCCTTGGCTGACATTGATGATGTGAAGTTTTCATAGTATAGTTTTTTATCCCCATGCTGAAAGTTCTGTTTTTGATGCAAATATTGATCTAAAGGATATTTTTTTTCACTGACTTCAGCTTCGTCTTTTTTTGATAGAACTTCTCTCAATGTTTTTAAAGAACAATCCTCATCAATATAATCAATTGAATGACACTTCTGAGACTCTATCGGTGCATTGTCATCCCCTTCAAAATTTTCTAGCCGCAAAAATCTGACATTTTGAAAACCAATGCTCAGTATCGTCTCAACTTCTTCTTCACTAATACTCGAACTGATAATTACGAGATTAAAGATTGGTGTAATCTTTATTTTGAATCCCAATAAAATTTCATTGAAAATTTGGGATGAGGAAAATACCTCATACCCTAAACTTTTTAATTTCTGTTCTAATTCCGATTCGACTAGAATGTTTTTAGTCAAGATCATGATAGACTTCAAAAAATCAACTTCTTTCTAAAATAAATATATTGTTTACTCTTTTTAATCCATCTGTACAAATTACATATAGTTCAGCTTCACAGTTGTTACTTCACAAAAATTAAAATTTAAAACAAAACAGAAGGAACGAATGTTTGTTATTATCGATTTTTTTGTTATAATATTGTAGGCAGACTGTTTTAATCAGCCCTTTTAAAAAAACAGCTAGTTATTTTTCTCAATTCTCTCACAATTGAGAATTTTCCTTTCAAAGGGCTGATTCTGAGAGTTTTTTTGCTTTTTGACCATTCTCTCTGACGCTTAATTATTCTCAGACAATTTCTAAAAGAGTATCCAATTGGCTGATTCCTTTTCTTCTGGTCTCCATTAAGGAACCCGCATAGGTATCCAAAGTCATCTTCGTTGACTGATGTCCTAGTATTTTGCTGAGACTCGCAATATCCATTCCCTGCTCCAAGCAACGAGTGGCGAAGGTGTGTCTTAATGTATGAAAATTGATATTTTCCAAATTGGTCTCTTCTAAAATTCTTTTAAAGCGATTGGTAATGGTTCTAGGTTCTGTTAATCCCTTTGATGATTCGATTACATACTCCGATGCTGCGTTTTTTCTTTTTTCTTGTAGATAATTTTTCAAATTTTTAGCAATCGGAATTTTTCTAATTGAGCTAGCCGATTTCGGACTACCAACTGTTAATTCGGTTTTGGTTTGAACCGAGTCAAGGGTGAAAATTCTTGAGACAGTTCTTCTGATATAGATCATGTCTTCATCAAAGTCGATATCTTTCCATTGCAAACCGCTAATTTCGCCAATGCGCATCCCAGAATACAAGGCAATGATAATAGCTGAACAGCCTGACTCTTTTAAAGCGGTGCATTCCAATTTTTTTTGCTGGGCTAAGGTTAGGGTATTAACCTCATGCTTGACAAGTTTAGGTAATTGCACGCCATTGGCGGGTAATTCGCGAATATAACCTTGTTGATACGCATCGACTAAAGACTTCTTGACAACATTAAAAATATTTCTGACAGTACCAGGAGCTAAATCCTTCTCCTGCAGCTCCTCCAAGAACTTATCAATTTTCTTTGAGGAAATCTCATCTAACAACAGTTCGCCAATAGAAGGGTTGATATGCACTTCAACTAGTCGCGAATAAATTGACAGAGTGGTTTTTTTCACCCTTTTCTTTTCAATCTTATCTATCCAATAAGCTAGCCATTCAGAATATTTTTCTGCCTTTATAGTTCGCTTGCTGATAGTAAAGTCACTAATTTGCTCGACTTTTTTTTGAAGTAGTTTTCTTTTAACGTCTTCATATTTTTTTCCATAAATAGAAGAGTATTTAGCTTTTCCTGTGGTTGTTCGAGAAGAAATATAGCGACCTTCCCAACGTCCATCTTTTCTTTTGTAGATATTTTCACCTTTTCTGGCCATAGTAATCCCACTTTCTTTTGACGATTTAATTGACGGAAAACAACAATAAAATAAAGCAGCCTGCAGTTAAACTGAAGAAAAGAATCATTTTTTAATAATATTTCTTTGCATTAAAAATAAAATGTGCTACAATATTTTGTATCACAAAGGTTATCAAAAATAATCCTTATCAATAGCCTTTCTCAATTGTGAGAGAATTGAGAAAATTACATTCATGAAAATATTATGATTCATATTGAAGTCATATTATAGCCTTCAAAAAGAAAGTTTGTTGCCTGTTGGAGTAACATTCTTGTTGATTTGAATAATTTAATACATAAAAAAAACAGTTATTTTATCAATTGAAAAATAACTGTTTTTGTTTTGTTTTTTTCTGCAACTAGAAAAAAGTTTCTTCTATTGTGAATCAATGTAGCAGAAGTCTAATTTACTTTTGAACCTTGATGGAAAACTTTGTAACTTTGTTTGACTAAAGTAGATTAAAATAACAAACTTTCTATCCTTTAAGAGCTCTCAATATCGGCTGGTACTTTTTTATTTTTCTCTGATATTTAAAAAAAATCAAACTAATCTGCATGTCTGAGCCTACTATTTGCTGTGACCTTTCTCGTAGCAATTTTTGTATTTTAAATCTGAATAGAGTTAACTTTGCTGAGCTTGAAGTTAAACTTCAACAATACTTATTTTTACAAAAACGACACCAAAGCTATATAACATTGACTTCAAAAAAGCTTTTTTCTTGAAAAAAAGTTTGAATCCACTTAAATTGTTATCGATAGGGGTGACAGAATGAAATATGATGCTAATGTGTTTATCATTGAGGATGAACTGGCTCACAGAATGGCGATTTCCAAATGTTTGCTTGATTTTACTGAGAAAAGTGAATACATCAACCTGTGTATTGATGATACCCTCAACTACATCCAACTTTATCGCGATGTTGAGAATTTTACCATCTGTGACAATGATGTCTTTCTTATTGATATTCATCTTAATACGGATTTCACTGGGATTCAGCTGGCCAAATTATTACGTGGGAGGAACTCAAATGCTTTTATCATATTTCTGACAAGCGATGATACTTTGAGTCAATTTTCGATAAATCAGCAAATTTATCCATCTGGTTATCTTACAAAAAATATCTCTGAAAATATCATGACTAACGATGCACTATTCCCTATTTTAAATGAAATTCAAAATACCATCTTAAACAGACTTGAAAAAAACGTGGTAATTGAACTAAAGACGTCAGAAGGCATAACGCTCGTTAACCCTTTTGATATTTCTTACATTACAACGGTCTCAGGCCTGCAAAAAAAACGGTTGTGAAAACTAAGGATATTGAGTTTATCGCAAATGAAAGATTAGTTGATATCAGAAAAAAGCTCAATTCACCTGCATTTTTTAATTCTCTTAAATCGTATATAATTAATCTTTTAATGATTAGCTCACTTAATCAAAGCCAAGGGATGATTTATTTCAAAGATAAGCGGGAATTGTTTATCGGCTCAAGACACATCGCTAAATTGAAAAAACGTTATAAAAATTTGGAGGCATAGAGAGGCTGTTCAGACAATGGATTATCCAAATTTATTCAGATTAATGACTATGAGCCACCTTTGGCTGCTCCTCCAGTGCGACTATGAGAGTCTGCTACCTAAGAAAAAAACAGCAATCTTAGCGTTGATGCTCGCGATTATCTTTTTGACTTCATTTATGTCCGTTTTTTACAGCTTACTAGTGCTATATATTTATTTTATTTTGAAATTTTACTTAATTCGGACTTCCTTTAATACTTGGCTCGTGTCGGCATACTCTTCCCTTAGAAGTGGCCTGATTTACTCGATAGTCTGGTTAGTCACCTATAGCATTTCAAGAATCTTCTTTGGTAGCAATATTCACGATGGGGATACCCACTGGTCTGTATTTATCCCTCTCCATCTAGTATTGCTAGTTCTGCTAACGCTGATTTCTAATAAGGTTCACAAAAAATATCACCTGACCCAACGATTTATTGCAATTAAAAAAAAGTATCTCCAATACTCGATTATTAGCAGTGTTGCGTATGTTATTCTTTTTGCAATTAACCAGTATTATATTTACCGAATGACTTTTTCTGCAATCGTCTTAAGTTTTGCATTGATGATTGTCACCGCCTTACTTTTGACAGCTTTTACAGTAGTGTTTACAACTTTTTCTACTAACGATCCAAAGAGTGATTATCTTGATAGCTCAATTGTTTCGATCAATAAAAGTTATAGTGAATTACAGAATTTTCGCCATGACTACAAAAATATTTTGATTAGCTTATCACAATATTTAGAAAATGATGATTTAGAAAGTGCCAAGGATTACCTAGCAAAAATCGTTGTCTATTCCAATAAAATAATTGATTCGAAATACTACTCCGTTACGAATCTAAATAATTATCCATTGCAAGCTTTAATTATTTCTTTTATTAATCGTTTAGAGTTGGTCAAAGAGGTGTCAGAATTAAACTTGAAAATTGAAAAAATTAATCAAGAATTTACTGTTGAAGTAATTGATCTTGTGCGGTGTCTATCAATTCTTTTGGATAATGCCTACGAAGCCATCCAGCCAGATGAGTATACAGCTATCTGGATAAAAATTTTTCGCAATAAAAATGCGCTAGTTTTTGAGGTCAAAAATACCATTCACGAAAAAGTCTCCCTTGAAAAAATCTTTAAGAAAAATTTTACGACGAAAACCAATCATAGTGGTCGAGGGCTCTACTCTTTAAATCATATTATTGCAGACTACACTAATCTAGATTTTAAAATAGAAATCTCTGCTAATACTTTTTCAGCCAAAATTATTATGTCAGTTTAAGTCAGCGAGCTTTTAGTTAGCATTTACATTGAAAAACCAGCTTGCGTAAAAACGTATCTGATGCCCAGAACTAGCTTATTAAAAAGTAAAAAGTGCCGGTGTTAATAAAATTTCAACTTAGCTAATAGCAAACTTGATTCCTTCAATAGAATTTCACTATACAATTAATTATAATTAATTGTGAAAATGTTCTTTTAGTCTTTAGCTTTTTTCCTCGTATCTACAGTACGTTATACTTGTACAATTTATGAAGACTTTTCTAATGCAAACTGTAGATTTAGCAGCATAATTTATAATTCATCAACTAAAGGAGGAGTTCAAAATTAAACAGCAGTTAAAAGAAATCTTTATTATAATTCCCGCAATTGTCCTCTTTGCTTTTTTGATTTTGCTGGCGGACCGCAGCGGCAAACTAGGGGTTTTAGGTACCTTGATTACCCTTTTAATTAACCCAAATAATTATGAATTACGCTATGGCAAGAAAATCAAAAGAGCTTTAAAATTAAAAATTATTTACCTACAGGATGTGCTACTGAGCTTTTTTTGTAGCTGTTATATCACCTACATTATCACCCATAATCTCAGCAATCAGCTGTTGAGAATTATTTTGGATTTAAGTCTGCCCAGCTGCTTTTTTATCATCATCTGGCTTTATGTCAGAGTTTTGGTTCCCAAAGTCATTCATCACTATAACAATCTGAGTGAGTAAATTAAGGCTTCTTTCGAAACATTAAGGCGCAAATGCCTCATCTGCTTTTAAAAAAAAGTGAAACTTTGTCAGACTAAAAAATCTCCTTTAATTTTTTATCTAGACTTCTTTAATTATCTAGCTTGGAAAATTTTTTCGTTTCTGATTAACCAGAAACTTTGCTTCTTTCAAATTTTCCTAGTACAATAGCTATGTTTTGAAGGAATCCGTGTACTGAAAGGAAGTCAATCATGTCAAAAAATTTCTGGGCTGATTTGCCAAAGCCCTTTTTTATCTTAGCACCAATGGAAGATGTCACAGATGTTGTCTTTCGCCATGTTGTCAAAACGGCGGGGGCACCGGATGTTTTCTTTACGGAATTTACTAATTCTGATAGTTTTTGTCACCCTGAAGGCATCGACAGCGTACGGGGCCGTTTAGTTTTTACTGAAGATGAACAGCCGATGGTGGCTCATATTTGGGGAGACAAACCAGATTTTTTTAAAGAAATGAGTATCAGCTTAGCCGAGATGGGTTTTCAGGGAATTGATTTAAATATGGGTTGCCCAGTTCCTAATGTGGCCGAACGGGGCAAAGGCAGCGGCTTGATTTTGCGGCCTGAGGTGGCGGCTGAGTTAATTCAGGCTGCCAAAGCTGGCGGCCTGCCGGTGAGTGTGAAAACCCGCATCGGCTTTGAACAAACTGCTGAACTGGAGCCTTGGATTACCCATTTGCTGCAACAAGATATCGCGAATCTTTCCGTTCATTTAAGAACGAGAAAAGAAATGAGTAAAGCAGCCGCCCATTTTGAATTTATTCCCAAAATTGTCGAGCTGCGAGATAAAATTGCCCCGCAAACTTTGATTACCATTAACGGCGATATTTTAGATCGGCAAATGGGCCTAGCCTTAGCTGCAGAATATGGTGTTGATGGTATAATGATTGGTCGGGGGATTTTTAAAAATCCTTACGCTTTTGAAAAAAAACCACAGGAGCACACCCCTGCTGAATTAATTGAACTGTTAGAGCTGCAGCTTGATTTACAAGATTATTATGCACAGCTAGTTCCCCGCTCAATTGTGGGCCTGCATCGCTTTTTCAAAATATATGTCAAAGGCTTTGCCGGTGCCAACGATTTACGGGTTCAATTAATGAATACTAAATCAACTGATCAGGTTCGTGAGATTTTAGCCGCTTTCCGTCAGAGCAATCCAGAAATCTTCGCTAAATAAACTAAGGTTGTTCCGAGTTTCCTCTACCCTAAAGAATTTTCTTCTTTAGATATAGTAGGAAAACTCAGAACAACCTTTATTTTTCCTCTTTTACCTCAACCCATAATTTATAAAATTCTTGCTTACCGAGATTTGCATCCTCTACTGCCGCAAATAAATACCGCCCAAAAATTGTTGCCCCAATCTGATAGCCCATTTTTTTTATAGCCGTTAGCTGACTATCTAAATCGGTTTGCGCTACCTGCATATCTGTCATCGTCAATAAACAAGTGACAAATGTTTTAGCGGCTGCCTCTTGGCTGGTTAAAATCACCCGTTGCCCTTCATCATTTTTTAGACTATGAACAACACTGCCTGAATAAAAGGCTTGTTTAGCTGCCTTAAAATAAATTGCCGAATTATAAGAATCCTCAATAAAAAGCTGAGTGCCTTCAATTTCACTGACGGCAGAATCAATCAAATACTGAATATCTGGTTTCTCCAATTGATATTGGTGGTCTTTTAAATAATTGTATTTTTCAATGTGTTGCATATTCGTATCAATTTTCATAACTGTTTTTTCAAGATTTTGAATTTCTGTCAGCAGGTCCTCACGTTTATTTTGCAGGACTTCTTTCATATTTGCTGAGCTCATCTGGTCGATTTTCCGCAACTGTTCAATTGCAATCCCTAACTTGCGATAAAAAACAATGTCACCAATCTCCAATAAATCTTTAATTGTGTATTGCCGATAGCGACTGGAGGCATCACGAGTAGAGCTTATCAAGCCCTCCGATTCCCAATATCTTAAAGAAGATTTTGCGACATTAAAAATTTTTGCAACATCATCAATCGAAAAAATTTCCTGCATCTCAGTCCTCCTGAAATTTTTTTTAGAAAAAGCCTTGACATTAAAGCTACTTTAAAGTTTAGACTAGAGCTACTGGAAAGTAAAGACCTTCCAGAAAAATTTCATTTTTTGATTTTCAAACCTGTTGCCGGCTGCTAGTACTACAAGTGGTTCGCTGGTATTTTACTCGAATGAAAATCAAACTATTTTTTTGCAGTGGCTTCATTGCAAATCAATCAGGAGGATATCATGTATTTATTAAAAGAGTTTTCTAAAAAGAATAAGGGCTTATTGGCAATCAGTATTTTCTTTATCACCATCACCACCTTTGCGACACTCATTATTCCCTTTTTAGTCGCCCATATGATTAACGAGGGGATTTTATTGAAAGATGCTGGAATGGTCACAAAAGTCAGTATTCAGATGGTCTTTATCTTGATTTTGGGAACTTTGGCGGGTATTTTAGGCAGTTATTTTTCAGCAGACTTTTCGGCAAAATTTGCCAAAGAAAATCGCCAACAGCTGAGCCGCAGCATCCAAAGATTATCGATTAAGCAAGTCGATGATGTGGGCGTGGCCTCATTGGTCACTAGAATGACCAATGACAATGTCAATGCCCAACAAATTATTTTGACCTTTTTGCAGCTGATTTTACCGAGCCCGATTATGTCGATTTTTTCTTTAATTTTAACGATTCAAATCAATCCGTTGCTCGCGCTGATTCCGCTTTTTTCAATTGTGATTTTTGGAGCGGTGATTTATGTCACTATGAGCCGTTCCGTGGAAAATATTATCCAGATTCAAATTAAAATTGATCGAATGACTTTAGTTCTACGGGAATTTTTCACCGGCGTTCGAATTATTCGAGCCTTTGACAATTCCCATAAAGAGCAGGAACGTTCAAATAAAACCTTTGAAAGTTATACCGATAATAATATTGCGATAAACAAGCACTTCGCCATTTTAACGCCCTTAGCTTTTTCTTTGATGGTGATTGTCATGGCTTTAATTATTTGGTTTGGCTCGCAGCTAGTCTCACAAAATGCTTTAGCGGTCGGCAGTATCACAGCACTAGTCGAATATACCGTCACGACGATTTCGACCTTGATTACTTCAGCTCTAGTATTGTTCCAGTTTCCAAAAGGGATTGCTTCAATTAAACGTATTAGTGAAATAATCACTATGGAAAGCAGCATTTCAGATCAAAAAGATCAAGCAACTGGTGTCAAAAAATTAGCCAAAACAGCAGGCGTTTCAATTCAACAATTAGAGTTTAAACAGGTTGATTTCCGCTATACCGGCGCCGAAGAGAGCGTCTTGACGGATATTAATTTTTCGATTCGCGCTGGCGAAACGCTCGCGATTGTCGGCGGCACGGGTTCCGGCAAAAGCTCTCTTTTAAAAGTTTTGTTGCGTTTAGAGGACACTACTGGCGGTGAAATTTTAGTCAATAATATCAACACCCGCAAACTGCCTTTAAAGGAACTGCGAAAAAAAATTGCCTATATTCCGCAAAAGGCTTTCCTATTTAGCGGCACCATCAAGGACAGTTTGCAATTTTCAAATCAATACTTAGGGATGGATAAAATTATTGAGGTAGCTAAAGTAGCGCAAGCCCATGATTTTATCACTTCGACGGCTGAACAGTTCAATTCTCCGGTAGCCCAAGGAGGCACCAATTTTTCTGGCGGGCAAAAACAACGGCTAGCAATTGCCCGTGGATTAGCTAAAGAAGCGGATATTTATATTTTTGACGATAGCTTTTCAGCCTTGGATTATGAAACAGATGCCAAACTGCGACATCAACTGAAAACTTATCTAAAAAATAAAATAGCCATTATCGTGGCTCAACGCTTAAGCACGATTGCCGCGGCCGATAAAATTGTTGTCTTAAATGAAGGCCAGGTTGTTGGAGTTGGCCAGCACAAACAATTGCTTCACGAAAATAAATACTATCGTGAACTCGCCTTAACCCAAGGCCTGATTACTGATGGAGGAAAGAAAAATGTTGTTTAATAAACGAAAAAAAATTCCTAAAACAGCCTTAGCGGATACCCCAAAAGATACAAAGCGGGCCGCCTTGTTGTTCTGGAAACTTTTAATGGAAGAAAAAGTTAAGGTTGTGACGGTCTTTTTCTCAAATGTCATTTCCACGATTCTCTACATGCTAGTGCCCTGGATTGCTGCAATATTAATTGATAAAGTGATTGCCGTGATGAGTGACGGCAGCATTTCAAATAAATGGGCCGCCATTCAAACAGAGATTATCAGTGGCATTATCGCTTTGGCAGTCATTGGTCTTTTAGTTTTTATCATGAACTATTTCCAAGAATATGTGATTGCCAGTGTTTCAGAGAATCTCAGTCTCTCGCTACGGAAAAAGCTGACGGAAAAAATGACGAAGCTGCCGATGAATTTTTATGATACAACCCAGGTCGGTGAGCTTTTAAGTAAAGCCACCACCGATATTGACAAGATTTCTGATATGATTGTCACCGGTTTTAATCAGATGGTCTATTCAGTCGTCTGTATTCTCTTAGGTATTGGAATTCTCTTTACAATTCGGGTGGATATGACCTTTGTAATTTTAGCCGTTTTAATTTTAGGCGGCGTGGGCACGGCGATTATTTCAAAAATTAATAATGAGCTTTTTGAAAAGCATATGGCCACCCTGAGCGCATTAAGCTCTACCACAGAAGAAACATTGGCGGGAAATTTAGTGGTCAAGGTCTACGGTCAAGAGGAACGTTTCATTCAAACGATTGACCAAGACATTGAAGCCCAGTATCAAGCCAACAAATTTTCTCAGTTTGTCGTCTACTCGATTTATCCGGCAATCCGTTTTATCAACCAAATCGCCTTTATTCTGGCGGCTTTAATTGGTGCTAATTTAGCTATTCAAGGAATTTTAACGGTTGGCTTGGTGCAGGCTTTCCTGCAATATGTCACTCAGATTTCCGAACCGATTACAAACTCATCTTATATGATCAATTCATTTCAAGGAGCGCTAGTCGCAACCGAAAGAATTTATCAAATCTTGGATTTACCAGAGGAAGTGCAGGTTAGCGATGAAGAATTAATCACTTTAGATCAACCAAAGGGCGCCATTCAATTCGACCATGTTTCCTTTAGTTATACAAAGGAAAAACCTTTAATGAAAGATGTCAATTTAGCCATTAAAGAAAGACAAATGGTGGCAATTGTCGGTCCTACCGGTGCCGGCAAGACGACGCTTGTTAATTTGCTGATGCGTTTTTATGACGTCAATGCCGGACAAATTACCTTTGATGGCCAGCCGATTACCAAGCTCTCCCGGAAAGCGTTACGTCGCAATTTTGGTATGGTTCTACAGGATACTTGGCTCTTTCATGGCACGGTTGCCGAAAATATTGCTTACGGCAATCCCAAGGCAACACAAAAAGAAATCGAAGCTGCTGCAAAATTAGCCCGCTGTCATTCCGTTATCAAAAAGTTACCAGAAGGCTATCAAACAATCATTTCAAGTGAAGGCAGCACCTTATCCCAAGGTGAGCAACAATTGATTACCATTGCTCGGGCCATTTTAACTGACCCTCGCGTGATGATTTTAGATGAGGCGACCTCAAGTATTGATACGAAAACTGAAAAAGATATTCAAACGGCGATGAATCAAGTGATGCAGGGCCGGACGAGTTTCGTGATAGCCCATCGTTTGTCGACAATTAAAAATGCCGATTTGATTCTCGTGATGGACAAAGGCAATATCATCGAACACGGTACCCACAGCCAATTACTCAACCAGCCTTCTCTGTATGCCCGTCTTTATAATAGCCAGTTCCAAGCCTAATTAATTTAAAAAAATAACCGCTGATTTTCAGAACAATTCTAAAAAATCAGCGGCTATTACTAGTAAACACTGGGATTTGATTTCCAACGAAAATTAATTTCACGAAAAAAATGCAGTTGCAAAAAAAATTTCTACACAAAATTTACTTGCAGCCCAACTTTTTTCATTATATTCTTGAAGAAAAGCTAAGGAGTATTAAGATGGAGACACAGCTGATTACAAAAAGAATCGAGCATTTTAAAGACTATGGCAATTCTCTACCTGGGGCCAAGGTTTATTTTCGTGACGACTGGGGTACGATTTATTTTGATTTATTAGGCAAACAGTTTGGCATGATGAGTCCAGAAGCTAGTGCTGAGAGCTTGATTACCTTAAAAAATCTTCCTGAAAAAAATGAAGAACTGCGGGAAATATATCCAGACATCATCATCCCGGGATATTATGCTAACAAAAAACATTGGAACTCGATTCGCTTAACGGCTCCTGAAATTTCCGATGAAATGATTGAAGCGATGATTAAAACTTCATATGAGTTAGTTTTCGCTAAATTAACGAAGGCCCAGAAGTCAGAATTAAATAATTAGTATCAGTGCCGGCATTTTGAAAAAATTGCCGGTCTTTTTATTACAGCCCCACCCGCTGACGAATTTCTGCTAGTCTGGGATAAAGAGATGGTCCCGGGCAGGCGGTCTCATTTCCCGGCGCATCGCAATGGCCTTCAATTATTTTAATATCATAACGAGTCTGGATATCTTGAATTAGTTTTACCAGACTGGCAACTGTCGCATCAGACACTAACCAATCAGGTTCCCCGCTGACATTGCAGCACTCAATGCCAATCGAACGACTATTTTCATCTTTCGCGTGCCATGCACGTTTTTCTTCGTCAACGTAGGCCCGGATTTCGCCAGCCGGACCGATGCCATAGTGAGCAGATGCTTCCCGTTCACGCCAAACATCCGGCACACCGTCAAAATCGGTCATCGCCATATGATGAACGACAATCGTGTCGACCACGGTTCCTTCACGACTCCCCCAACGGACAACGCCCCAATTTTCAAATTGATATTTTTCTGCTAATGAACTAACTGTCACGTCTATTTACCCCCTTTTATAAAAAAAGACTCAGCACAAAAGCCGAGCCTTGAGAAATCTCTTTATTAATTTTGCTTCAGGCTTCTTCTTTTTTAATTTCAGCCAACAATTTTTCCATTTCATCCGTTAATGTCAGCTTAGCCAACATATCCGGGCGCCGCAGATACGTGCGCCGCAAAGATTCTTTTAGCTGCCACTCCGCAATTAGTTGATGATTGCCGTTGGTTAAAACGGCCGGTACTGCCATGTCGTTAAAGACTGCTGGGCGAGTATACTGCGGGTGTTCTAAAAGGCCCGTGGAATGAGAATCGGTTTGCGCCGAAGTTTGATTGCCTAAAACCTCTGGCAACAAGCGCACCGTGGCATCAATCATCACCATTGCACCTAATTCTCCGCCGGTCAAAACGTAATCTCCTAAAGAAACCTCATCTGTCACCAGACTGCGGATGCGCTCATCGTAGCCCTCATAATGGCCGCAGATAAAAATCAAATGCTCTTCATTTGAAAATTCCTCCGCCATTTTTTGGTCAAACTGTTTCCCGGCTGGATCGAGTAAAATCACCCGCTTTTTGGTCGCGGGATTTTCTTTTTGAATGGCTGCTAAATTATCATAAATCGGCTGAACTTTTAACAGCATGCCGGCACCGCCGCCGTAAGGATAATCATCGACTGCCTGATGTTTATTGTCAGAGAACTCTCTGAAATTAGATACCTTAATCTCCAATAAATCTTTTTCAACAGCCTTGCCGATAATCGATTCGCCTAATGGCCCTTCAAACATTCGGGGAAATAAGGTTAACACATCAATCTTCATCGTCTAATAATCCTTCTGGTATTTCCACTTCAACTTCACCGGCAGCTAAATCAACTTTTTTAACAACTGATTCGATATAAGGAATCAACGCATCCTTTTTCTTTGGCCGCTGTACGACCCACACATCATTAGCGCCGGGGGATAAAATTTCTTTAATTTTGCCGATTTCTTGGCCTTGACCATCCACGACTTTTAAGCCGATAATTTCGTGGTAATAAAATTCATTATCCTCCAACTCACCCATGTCAGTGGCAGCCACTTTTAGAATGCCGTCACGATATTTTTCCACATCATTAATATTCGGGTGGCCTTCAAAACTTAAGATATCGAAATTTTTATGCTTGCGGTGACTTTTCACCGTTAATTCAAGCGGTGCTTTCTTTTCTTGAAACAAGGTTAGAACAGCGCCCTTTTGGTAGCGTTTCTCAGGGAAATCTGTTTGGGAAATCACCCGCACTTCTCCTTTGATGCCTTGTGTATTGACAATTTTTCCAACATTATAATAGTCCGTCATAAGCTTCCTCGCTTCTTTCATTATCTGCTATATTTTAGCAGAATTGAGCGGGGAATTCTAGGGTGAGTATCAAGACGCCTTTTTACATTTCAATAAATGATTTTAGTAATCCCGCCCACTTTTCTATAGAAGTAAAACGAACTCTTTTTCGATAGAATACTGTAAAAATTTTCCAGCCAAAAACGAATTGCTACACAAAAAAATTAATTTGCCATAGAAACCGCCATCTTCAAGCCATCTAAGTAATCGAGATTTTCAATTGTATAGACTACTGTTCCCTCCTGCCAGCTGATTGCCGTCATCGTGTAATCAGACACTGCCATATCAATTGTCACTTGGCCGTCGGTATCAGGAGCCGGCAGCAAGGCTGTCTCAAGATAATTGACGATTTCTTTGGCAATCGGTACGGGATCTTGATTGGCATTGTTGTTGGCACGGATATTAAATGACCAGTTGCCTTCATCCCAAGCTAAATAAGTTGAACCGGCTGCTCCTTCTAAAAAGCCGGTTATGTTGTAACCCAAATCGACTTGGCTCGCCCCGTCAGCCGGAATTTTACTGACTGCTGCTTGAGCCTCGGCTGTTGTGGAAAAATTATCCTGTTTGAAGGCCGCAAAAGGCTGGGCATCATTTAAATGATGATCGTTCAGTACATAGGCTTGAGGTAATTGATAATATAACACCGAAATATGATTTTCTTCAATATCCGCTGCAATATTTAAAAAATTGGTCTGATCATAGGGAATATCTGTTGGAAATAATTGGTTGGGGTATTGCTGTTGCAATTCCGCCAGTGCCGACGTGTCTTCTGCCACTGTATTTTCACTAGAGCTTGAGATTGTCGTAGAGTCATTGGTTGATGTTGAACTAATTTCGTTGCTGACACTTGCTTCTTCAGTTGTTGCTGTTTCTTGATTAGTTTCAGCCGAACAACCGGCCAATAAAATCAGTCCGCAGAGTAAAACGATTTTTTTCATATGACTTACCTCCTAGTCATTTATGATACGCTTCATTTATTAAGAGACCAAAAAAATCGCTTGCATTTTTTTCAGCAGTCATTTTTTCAACACCATAAAAAAACACCTGACTGTCTAGACAATCAGGTGTTTTCGTATTAGGATTTATCTACAATATTTAGTCGAACTCTCTTGGGGCCATTGGTGCGAACCGAATAGACGATAGTCCGGATTGCCTTAGCAACTCGACCTTGCTTTCCAATCACGCGGCCAATATCTTCAGGATCTACAGAAAGATTGTACTCATAAAAGTCATCTGATTCTGTAACTTCTAAATGAACCCGCTCAGGATGAGTGACTAATGGTTGAACGATTGTTAAGACTAATTCTCGCAAATCTTTCATTGAGACTCACCTTATTTCTTTGTAAATTTAGCTTCATGGTGTTTTTGCATTACGCCTTCAGTTGAAAGCAAATTGCGAACTGTATCAGAAGGTTGCGCACCTTTAGATAACCATTCTAAAACTAAATCTTCTTTTAAAACTACTTCTGCAGGGTTTTTCAAAGGGTTGTAAGTACCTACAGTTTCGATGAAACGTCCATCACGAGGAGAACGAGAATCTGCTACGACGATACGGTAAAAAGGTTTCTTTTTAGAACCCATACGTTTTAAACGAATTTTAACTGCCATTTTTTAATTACACCTCCATTAACTTAATCACAAAAGCTAGTTTAACAGGTTTCTACGACCTTGTAAAGAGTTTTTTCTTGACACCTCAAAATTAATTAAAAAAACTCTCAAAAAGCAGCCGCCTGTGCTAAAATAAAAGCACCTTGGCAGGGGCAACTCCTCAAGTCCGAGGAGTACCTTTGAGTAGTTTGCTGATTAGCAGACTACTCTTTTTTAAAATAATTAAACTGAGCTATTTCACTAAAGCCTAAACTTTGATATAGATGTTTAGCTGGACCATTATCTTTTTCCACTTCTAAATAAAGGGGCAGCTGATATTTTTTCAAGTGATTTATCATTGCCGCTAAAAATAAGCGGCCGAGGCCTTGTCCTCGCACCTCTTCTTTGACGACAACCCCATAAATTCCGAGCCGTTCTTTTCCATGGTCGACCCGCATTGACGCTAAAACCTGCCCGCCTTTTTTCAAAAGATACGTTTTTAAGATATCCGCTTCAGAAAAAATATTCTCTGCTGTTTCAGCTTCTGGCTGCCAAAATTTCAGAATGGTTAAATCATCTGCAAGAGTGGCGGGTGCGATTTCATAATCTTGCGGCAATTTCGTTTCAGTAAAAGCCGCCAATTTTTCGATATCTAAAATCATTGCCAATTCTGTAAAGGCATATTTAAAACCCGCTTGGCGGACAACTTGCTCTTGTTGGACATCCTTTGCCTCGATAATTACTAGAATACTTTTAATCAATGGCGACTGACATGCGGCTAAAACAGCCGCTAATAATTTTTCAATGATTGATTTGTCATTAATCGTAACTAGTGTGATTTCACTTTCACTGGGATCAAACTGGCTTAAAACACCCAGTCCGAAAATTTCATCGGCAGCTTCTGCCACGAAATAAGTGTACTGCTGACTTTCTCCCTCAACTAATTCTTCTAATTTATATTCCTGCTGAAATTTTTGTTTCATCTTTTTAAGAAACTGGGTCAGCTTTTGCTGCTGGGTGATTGTTAAGGCCGCAATTTTTTTAATTTCCAAATTTTTTTCTCCCCTCGCTAGTTTTATCAAATTTTTTTTACTTATTTTTCGCACACTAAAGGCTGTTAAATCAGCATTTTCAAGTTTATATCTTCTTCAAAACAAATTCCCTTACTTTTTGTAAGTCGTTTTGTTTGAATTATTTCCGATTCTTTTTTATTATAGGTTCATAGCAAAACAACAAACAAAAAAACAGGGGGAACTTACTCATGACAAAAAAAATTGGATTCTTTATCGGTAGCTTAAGAAAAGACTCATACAACAAAAAGGTTGGCGAAACAATTGCTAGTCTTTTACCAGCAGGATACGAAGCCGAATTTATCGAAATCGGCGACCTGCCATTTTACAATGAAGACCTTGACACCGACGGCAATGTGCCAGCAGCTTGGACTCGCTTCCGTAATGAAGTGAAAGGCTTAGATGGCTTTATCTTCGTCACACCTGAATATAACCGTTCAGTCCCAGCGGCTTTGAAAAACGCTCTTGATGTTGGTTCTCGCCCTTATGGACAAAGCGTTTGGGATGGCAAACTAGGTTTAGTTGTCACTGTATCACCAGGTGCAATCGCTGGATTCGGTGCTAACCACCACTTGCGTCAATCATTAGTCTTCTTGAACGTACCTACTTTGCAACAACCAGAAGCTTACATCGGCGGCATCCACACTTTAATCGGTGAAGATGGCGAAATCGTTGCTGATACAAAAGGTTTCTTACAAACAATCGTAGATGCGTTTGTACCATTCTTTGAAGCAAATTCAAAATAATACCGATAAGCAAACCATTTTTCAAAAATAATCGAGAGGGTTCATCAGCGTTAGTTGATGAACCTTTTTTTTGTTGTCAGAAATTATTGTAAGGTCTTGACTACACAAGAGACAGTAAAAAAAATTATTTTTTTATACCTCAAGCAGCTATTAATTATTTTAAAACGTCTTGATACATGCGCAAAACATTTTTTGAAAATACTTTTTCAATTTCTCCATCGGAATAACCAGCCTGTGACAGTTTTAAAGCTAATTGTGGCAGATAGCTGGCATCCTTGAGATCGGAGTTTAAGCGAATCCCGTCAAAATCTGAACCTAAACCGACGCAGTCGATACCGCCGACATTTTTCAAATACGAAATATGGTCGACTAATTTAGTTATCAGATGGGTTTGGTCATCTGCTGCCCGTAAAAATTTTTCATAATAATTCATGCCGATAACCCCGCCACGATTAGCAATTGCTTTAATCAAGTCATCTGGCAAATTACGATAATGATTTTTTACTTGGCGGCCATTGGAATGGCTAGCAACAAAAGGTCCTTTGGTGGTGGCCAGCACATCTTTCACCAATTGATCAGAGCCGTGGGAAACATCAACAATCATCCCCAACTCTGTCATCCGCTCCACAATCCCAAAGCCGGTTTTAGTTAAGCCGGCTTGCTCCAGTGTTACGATTTGCTCCGCTTCATCAGCGTAAATTGCATTGGGATAGCCGATTTCATTTTTAAAATTCCAAGTTAAGGTCAGCATCCGCACCCCTGCTTGATAAAATTCCTCCAATTTAGAAATTTCTCCCTGCAAAGGCGCTCCTTCCTCCATAGTCAGCATGCTGCTGATAAAGCCCTGTTGTTGATTGGCCAAAATTTCGGCAACCGTTGTGACCGGTCTTAGCCAATCTTGATTTAAAGATAATTCCTCTTGGTAGCAGGCAATCATTTCCTTAGCTGTTTGGTAGGGATTTTTGGCGGTTTCAAGATCTACATAAATCGCAAAATTTTGAACCAGATAATCTCCGGCTAATAATTTTTGCCGGTCAATTTGAAAATCATTTTCCCGCAATCCTTGGTAATGACCATCTAAATGGCTCTGATAGATTTTTAAAATAGTATCACAATGCATATCTGCAACTTTCATAACAGCACTCCTTTGAGTTTCAATAGACTTATCATACCACTTTTTATTCACTAGACAATCCTACTGACAAGTTTAAAAAAGAAGGACTAGCTCACGCCGCCCTTCTTGTGTCCAACAGATTAGTTTTGGTGATAACGAAAACAGCTTTGAAGATGGTCGTTGACGATGCCCACGGCTTGTAAAAAAGCATAAATCGTCGTGGAGCCAACAAATTTAAAGCCGCGTTTTTTTAAATCCTTGGCAATCTGATCAGATAACGGCGTATTCGCCGGAACTTCCGCCAATGTCTGATAGTCGCCATAGATGACTTGATTATCGGTAAAGCGCCACAGATAGTCACTCAAACTGATTTCCTTTTGCAGCTCTAAAACTTTTTGAGCGTTGTTAATGGCCGCCTCAATCTTACGACGATTGCGGATAATGCCGGGATTATCCAGTAGCTCTAAAATTTTTTCCTCATCGTAATTGGCCACTGTTTCAATATCAAAATGGTCATAGGCCGCATCAAAATTTTCCATTTTATTTAAAATCGTCTGCCAGCTTAGTCCCGCCTGATTGATGTCTAACATTAATTTACGAAAAAGATTTTGGTCATCGTAAACCGGCACTCCCCAGACCGTATCATGATATTCCTGCATTTTTTGATTAGCATCTGCCCAACCGCATCGGGTCATCTCCGTCACCTCGTATAATTTCTATTTGTTTTCTCTAGTGTAGCAAAACTTTTCAAAAAATACTTTACAAACTTTAGTGTACTATTTATACTAGTACACAAGAAACAGTTGCTTTTTAAATTTAGAAAGGAGCTTCTAATGGTTTCAATAAATAAAAATAGTAGCAAACCCTATTATGAACAATTAATGCTGAGTATCAAGGAAGATATTTTGCAGGGGATTTTACAGGCTGGCGACCGCTTACCTTCTGTGCGGGAACTGGCAGCTCAATTGATGATGAATCCCAACACAATTAGTAAAGCCTATAAATTACTAGAGGGGGAACAAGTCTTGACCACTGTGAAGGGTAAAGGAACTTACGTCAATAATCTTGACGACATTCAACGGGATGAATACAAGGTGTCCCAATTAAAAAAGCGTTTCAACGATTTAGTAATTGAAGCCGGTCATCTCTTGGTCTCCCAGGATGAAATCATCGACTGGCTGCAGGAATCAGAAAAAAGTCTGGGGGGTGCTCTCCATGAAGATTGAACACCTGACTAAAAAAATTGATGGCCAACTGGTCTTAGACGATATTTCGGTTGACTTGACTCCTGGTGAAATCATCGGCTTAATCGGCCGTAACGGTTCGGGGAAAACGACAATGTTTCGCACGCTAGCCGGCCATTATTTAGCAGATGGCGGCGAAGTTTTACTTGAAGGAGAAGACTTATTAAAAGCTCCTCACCTGCAGGAACGACTTTTTTATTTGGATGAACAGTATCATTTCTTGAACCACTATTCATTGATAAAAATCGGTCGCTTTTACCAGACAATCTATCAGGAATTTGATTTTGATTTCTTTTTAAATCTGCTACAAAAACAGCAATTGCCACTGCGGAAAAATTATCGTTCCTTGTCAAAGGGAATGCAGGGCCTTTTCAATATTATTTTAGCGCTGGCCTCCAATGCACCGTATCTTTTTTTGGATGAACCCTTTGATGGCTTAGATGTGATTGTCAAAAAGAACGTGATTCGGTTACTACTGGAAAATATGGGGGCCGCTCATCGGACAGTTTTGATTTCTTCCCATAATTTAAATGAGCTGGAAAGTCTGATTGACCGGGCATTGCTGTTAAAAGACAATCAAATCGTCCAGGATTATCGGTTAGAAACGATTCGCCAGCAATCCCGCAAGCTGCAGTTAGTATTTCAGAAAAAACAAGTCCCAGAGCTGGTGAAGGCCAATAGTAAGGTCGTAAACATTCAAGGCCGCGTGGTCACAGCGGTCTTTGAAAATTATACGCCAGAATTAGAAGCGCAAATCAAACAATTAGAGCCAATCGTTTTTGAAGAGTTGCCTTTAAGTTTAGAGGATTTATTTGAAGCCAATCTCAGCCGGGAAGCTGATTACCAACTATTTATGTAAAGGAGCAGAAGATGGATAAAAAAGTTTTTACGCTGATGAAACAGCGTTACGGGAAATTTGTACTGATTGCTGGCTTGCTGATTGTGCTATTTTATATCTTTTCAGCAACAAATTTTATTGGCAACTGGCAATCTAATCACGAGTATTATTTTTCAAAGGATTTTAGTGAGTACTATCTGCCTAGTGATAATATTGAAACCATTTTTGATGAACAGGGGAACATCCTCTCAGAAGAACCTACATCTTTGGAGGATTATCGCAACCAGCAGCTTTATGTTTTTGAAAAGAGCAATAGCTCAAGTTATAGTGATAAGCTCTATGAAAAAAATTATCAGTCTGGCGGGCAATATTATTACAATGCATTTCGCCCTCTTGAATTAAATGGGATGATTTTTCTCGCCTTAGGTTTCTTATTATTCTTTGTCGATTTAAAAACATCTTTTAATACCTTTTTATTTTCCAGCGGAATTTCCCGCAAAAAAATCTTTATGGGAAAATTACTGGCAGTTGCGCTACCAATTTTGTTCGTTTTTATTGTGGCAACTTTAATCCAATTGGCTATTATCAGTCTGAATATTCCAGACCCGTATTTTAATAGTGAACTTGGGCCGCTGCTTTCCAGCTTGATTAGCACTTGGGCGCTAGCCTTCCTCAACTTGATTATGGGGATCTTCGTTGGAATTTTGACCGGCAATTTAATTTTGGGACCTTTGACCGTGCTAGTATACGGCACGATGTTTTTAGGAATTCCTGAGCTGCTTAATAATCTACAGCGTTTAATCTACGGTGTTACCGAAGTGACGCCGATTGATTTTTCAAGTTATTTCAATTTCGGTCTGGCTAAACAAACGAATCCGGTCTTGCTACCGGTTGTGTTAATTATAGTCGGTTGTTTATTTATCTTTTTAGCTGTCAAAGCCTTCCAAAAAGTGTCCTTAGAAAACAATGGTCATTTTCTCTTAGTGCCTAAATGGCGGCTGCCGATTTTCATTTTTATGGCCCTCTATGCAAATCTAATTGTGAGTTTCTTAATTGCGCCACCCTTGTTGAATTATCAATATACCGTAGCATTTTATGAGGCCAATGCCTCGTTGTTACCGTATGTAGTGCAGTTGCTTATTCAACTAGTCATCGTCACTTTAATTTGTGGGCTTTTGGTTTACTCAGATACCCTCATTCAACGTCTGCAAGAGCGGCGGGAGAAAAAATTTGCTAGGCTAGGTTAAGCAGATTTTGCCAGCTGATTTATCATACATTTCTTCTACTTAGCGAATAAAATACAAAATAGCACTAGTCAATAGGCAGTTACGCCTCTTTTGACTAGTGCTTCTTTTTTTGTAAAAATTTTTTTCCTGCCTTATACAAGTTAGATTTGTTTAATTAATTTTAATAGCCATGTCATTGACTGTTCGTTCTTTTTTTATTTGATAACTCAAAAGAACTCCTAGAATCAGCGTAGTGAGTAATAAAAGTACCCCACCTTGTAACAGCACTGCCCCCAAGTTGTCGGCAATTGCTGCTTCTTGAATAATTGCCGGCATCTGTAAATAATAATGGGGAAACCAGCGCCATAAGCTGCCGCCATCATCCAGCATTTCAATAAAAGCATAAGGCGCTGCTAATAAAAAGATGCTTAACACAATGGTCAGTAGGCTGCGTTTAGTCACCAGCGACAGCCAAGCGATTAGCAAAATAACTAAGACACTCCATAAAACAGCTGTCCCAAATAGTAAAAGCAGATATTGCCATAATTCAAGAACAAAGTCTTCAGAAATCACGATTGGGTATCGCAGGATTCCGAAATCCTGCGAGTAGAGGCTGCCTCCTGAAACTATTACGATTGTTAGAGCAATACTTAGTCCCAACACTAGAAAAAAGGCAAACTGAATTTTGCTTTTGATAAAAGCGCTCCGCTTAAAGGGCTGTGTATATAAAAACTTGATGCTCTGATTTTCAAACTCACTGGTAAACAAATCAAAAAATAATAAGACCAACACCAAAACTAAGACAATGCCAATCGCGCCTTGATAAAACAATTGCAAGGTATTCAACCCACTAATCTTTTTCTGATAGCGCAGTGGCTCAATCTTTTGGTCAAGAAAATACTGGTTCACCTGCAAATTCATTTCAACTTCTGCCTGGTCAACTTCGCTGCCGACATTCTCCCCTGCAGCCAGCAACTCTAGCTGATTGCTTTGCCAAGCAAGATACCCACTAATGGCCCGCTGCCAATCATCTTGATTAATCCCGAGATATTCTTCATCAATTGCCTGCATCCCTTGATTGTAAAGGCTGATGGTCGCAGCCACTTCCTCGGTCACTTCTTCGTTGACCATTTGCAGGCTCATCATATTGTCATAATAGCGATTGTACAGCACTGACAACTCTTCTAAATGGGTTTGCCGCTGCTCTTCATTTTGCTGATTGGAGATAAAAATAAAGCCAAGTGACGCTAATAGTAGCGCAATCACCAACAGTTTATTTTTTAATTGCCGCAGCCATTTAACACCTTCAAACTTCATCAGTTTCATAATCTTTACTCCTAAACAAGTCGAAATAAATATTTTGGGTACTCTCTTCACTGATTGCCGTATCATGAATCAGAATTTCATTAAGCTGACAATACTCTAAAAACTCTTGGTATTCGTCTTGTGTCAAGGTTACTTCGATTTTCTTTGGAGCCAGCTGTTCAAAAGTCAGCTGCTGTTGAGCAAGATAAGCAGCAGCTTGGACAATCTCCTCTAACACAAAAGTATAATCTAACCTCTGGGCGTGATAGTCTTTAGCAGAAATAAAATCTCCCTCATGAAGAAAATAAATATTATCCGTCAAACGATCGATTTCATCTAAATTATGAGAAGAAAAAAGTACCGTGGTCCCCTCTTGATACAGCTCCTTTAAAATTTCCCGAACCCGCAGAACACTGGAGGGGTCTAAGCCATTTAGCGGTTCATCCAAAATAATTAATTGCGGTTTAGGCAACACCGCCATCGCAAATAGCAGATGCTGCTTCATTCCTAAAGAATATTTTTTGACCTGCTTTTTCAAATAGCCAGTCATCTGCAAACGATCGGTTAAAGCCTGCTGTGCTTCCTTTGAAATTTCATGAATGCTGGCGACAAAGTCTAGATGATCTTGGCCGGTCAGCTCCCCATAAAGCACTGAATTATCCTGCAGATAGGTCACCTCTTTAAAAATACTAGAATCTGTATGCTTTTTGTCTAAAATAGTAATTTCTTGGTAACTGGCCGATTCTATATTTGTAATGATATTTAAAAAAGTCGATTTCCCCGTTCCGTTGGGGGCCACCAGCGCCATAATTGTCGGCTCGCTAATTTCTAAGTCAACCTCATCTAATACACACTGATCTTTAAAATATTTTGTTAACTGACTGATTTTAAGAATCATCTCGCTGCTCCTTTTTACTCCGAAATATTTATTTTTTGACTGTCTTAACTACACATTTTTCTTTTGTAAATTTGCCCGCACACAATTAACATTACACCGTTAAAGATTGTTAAACTCAGCAGACCCTTTTGCCAGCTGATATCTGGATTCGATGTTCGCCTAGCTAAGCTGAAATTAGAATAGTAGCCGATATTCTCAGCATCAAAACTATAGTAGTCATGCTCATAATTGGGAGCTAGCGGATCTGTTGAATAACCACCCTCTACCAAGATAGGTTCCTCGTTACTATTACTGAAAAAAATATCACTAGCAGACACATATGTACTTGGACTGTAAGCTGCTAATAGTCTAAGCTGTGCCGGAAGAGTCAATTGGCTGGCAAACAATAGATACGCAAACAGCGCCAAACTCAAAAAGATGCTGACAAAACTTTTCCGCAGAAATAGAAAAAATAACTGGCTAATTATATAAAACAGCATTAAATTTAATAAAAATATTCCGCTGGCAACTAACAAATATTGCCAAACTGGGATAATGTGATACTGGTAAAATTCCCCTTTCATTAAAACAGGAAATAGCCAACTACTCCTACTGCCAAACAGCCATGGGATAGCGTAAGCAAAACAGCCTAGTACAACTAAAAAAAGGAGACTGCGAATCAGAAATTCTAGCAGGTCTGCCAAAAAAACTTTGACTCGAGGAAGTGGTTGAACTGCAAAAAAACGATAATTATTGGCTTCGTTAAATTTCAAGTTTTGAAAACCAAAACAAAGCATGAAATAAACTAAACCAAAAATACTCAACAAATAGGTTGAAAGTGACATCAAGAAAGTTTGGGTGTTCGTCCCATAGCGAATAGAATCATTGGCAATATTTTGTTCCAATAAATAGTCATTGACTAATTTGCGGCCATCGACATAAAATCCCGGTTCAAAACCATAGAGTTCCATAGGAGTGGGCCCATAGACACTAAGTTGAGGCGAAAGCCGATAATAGCCATCAAACCACTGATTTTCTATTGCTAAGCGGTCGGTAGAACTCCCATTGTGAAATAATTCAAGTTCATCAATGACTTTTTGAGTAGACTCATTGAAAGCCTCTTGATTTTCTGGCAACACATCTTCTGGACTGTCTCTGTAATCTACTAGAAATTGTTTATTATGTTTAATTATTTCTTGATCCCTTGCCCAGAGCTGGTCTTGTTCCCGCTGACGCAGCGTTTGATTTGAGAAAAAGAGCAAGACAATCAAAAGGAAAGGAATAATCAGTAAAATATTTGTCGTCAAATCCTTGCGACTCAGTTTTCGTTTAAAAAATAAATAAGTTTTAAATGTCTGCATAAGTTCTCCTAAAGATTAATCGCACATTCGCTTGTTAAACAGTCCGATACTCAGTAATAATAATAGACCATTTATCACAACTAAACTAAGCACACCTTTCTCCCAGCTTATCTGAGAATTACCGGTTCTAACAATCAGATTATGACCCATATAATAACCTGCATTTTCAGTAATAAAGGCGTAGTTTTCAAATAGAAAAAAATCGGTTTCCCAATTAGATTGCTCATAGGTCTCCATCACTAGTTGCTGTGGCTCATGACTTTGACCAATCATTATCTGACTGGGATTAACATACGTTGTTGGCGAGTAGGCAGCGACTGGCTGTAAATTTTCTGGCAAAATAAGCTGGCTAAGAATAAAAAAGTACCCAAATATAGCCAGAGTAAGCCCCACCACCACAAAACTTTTACGCAATAAGCAAAATAACAGCTGCACACAAAAATAGAAAAAGCAAAGATTTAGTAAAAACAACCCCGAGGTAATAAAAAGATACTGCCAAACAGGTAAAATCGATAGCTGCCCTACCTGATTTCCTGTAGCAATCAGTACAGGATAATTCCAGCCCTGTGACGATCCCAAGACTTTAGCCAGTAGATAGGCAAAAGCCAAGAGCGCCAGTAAATAAACAAATGCCTTCAAAATAAATTCAAAAAAGTCCGCTAAAAAAATCCGACTGCGACCCAATGGCTGAACGGCAAAATAGCGATACTTGCCAGCTTCATTGCGTCGCAGATTACTAAAGGCAAAGCACAGAATAAAATAAACAAGACCTAAAATTCCCATCAGATAACTCGATAATGATACGAGAAAAGTTGCTGTGCCAGTCCCATAGCGCATGGAATCAGCTTTCATATCATTTTTCAACAAGTAGCGGTCAGTTAATAGCTTGCCGTCAACAAAAAATGTCGGATAAAAGCCATAAACTTCTTGTTCCATATCTGGATAGCGCCACCAAACTCGTGGGGCCAATTGATAGTATTTTTCCAGTTCAGTAATTTCTAAAGTTAATTTTTCAGAAGTCGTTCCCTGATGATACAAGGCAAATTTTGCAACGAGGGCTTCTGTTCCTTCACGAATCACCTGCATTGTTTTTGGAAACGAAGGATCATCGTATAAATAATCCGCATCAATCGTAAATTGCTGATACGCCTCCTGCTCTTGATAACTCCGCTGAATCTCAGCCTGTTCTCGATTATTTAATAATTGATTCGAAAAAAATAGGCCAGTGATGAGCAAAAAAGGCAGCAGCAATAATAATTTTGCAGGTAAATCGTGTTTATTCAGCTGACGTTTAAATCGTAAATAACTCTTCACATCCCCCATAGCGACTCCTTTACTTAACTACACATTTTCTTTTTAAATAGCCAGCTGCTAATGGCCGCCATTAAACCAGTAAAAATCCCCGAACTTAACCATCCTCTTTGCCAACTAATTTGCCCATTGCCAGTTTTCCTCGCTAAATTAGCTACGGTATAATAGCCACCGTTTTCTATCGTAAATAAAAAAGAAAAAAGCGAAAAAGTATCGTCTTCAGGATTTCCCCTTGAACCACCACCACTGATTAATTGTTGTTCTTCATTACTTTGGCCGATTAAAATAGCAGATGGTGTAACATAAGTTGTCGGACTATAGCTGATTGCCTCCTGCAGGTTTGTCGGCCAACTTACCTGACTCAAGACAAAGAAGTAAGCAAAGATTGCCAAACTGAAAAAAATACTCACAAAACTTTTGCGGATAAGTAAAAAAATCAGCACTGTGATAAAATAAAATCCGCAAAGATTAACCAGAAACATTCCAAATACTATTACTAAATAATGCCAGACCGGGAGTATAGTAAGACTGCTCATTTGGCCGCTGACCGTGGTCAATACCGGATAGTCCCAACTACTGGCTTCACCAAAAAGCCAAGCCAGAGAATAGGCAAATACGATTAATAACAATAGGTAGCCAACCGAACGACCTAAAAACTCTAAAAAGCCGCTAAAAAAATAGTTCGCCGCTGCAAAGGCTGGACTGCTAAAAAACGATATTTATCGTTTTCATTTTGTTTTAACTGATTAAAGCCAAAACACAGCATAAAATAGCAAAGTCCGCCAATTCCCGTCAAGTAGACCGAAAGGGAAATTAAAAAAGTTGCCGTGTTAGTACCATAACGAATAGAATCATCAGCAATCTGCTGGTCAATTAAATAATTATTGACCATTCTTTTGCCATCAACAAATGGTTTTACGTAAAACCCATACGTTTCCACTTCCTCTTCTGGATAATCCCATTCCTGTAACGGCACATTATAAAAAGTATCAAATTCCTGATTTTCCCTCTTTAAGCGTTCTAAAAATGTCCCGTGTTCATACACTTCACTTCTCTCTAGATTATCTTGACTACTCTCAAACCAAGCCTGATAATACTGGTCTGAATAACCGTAGTCATCTTGAGAAGTGTCTCTATCTGAAAATTCTTGAGCATTTTCAATAATCATTTGATTCCGGGCAGAAATTGCCGCTTGCTCTCTTTGAGCCAACGTTTGGTTTACAAAAAAGAGACCAATAATCAATAAAAAGGGCAAAAGCATTAAAATTGTTGCTGACAAATCTTTTTTTCTCGTTGCCCGTTTAAATTTTAGATAGTAACCTAAATTATTTTTCATATTGTCTCCAATAATCTACCAGCTGCATGTGAGCCAAAGCAGTTGTCTTCTTAAAATAATGATACCGTATTAAAAGAAGATAAAATAGCAAAAATCGCTACTTTTTTATGGAAAAACAAAAAAATGCTTTTATATAAGAGTTGGAATTCATAATTTTTTGTGGATGAGTAGAAACGCTCCTCAATTTTTTTATTCTTTGAGACATAAAAAAACTACTTAAGAACTTGCTAATGCAAATTTCTAAGTAGCTTTCTAAGTAGCTTTAAAAGTAGCTTTCACGGCTATTCTTCTGATTAATCTAGCACATCATCACTTTCAGCAATTTCGCCAGCCTCCAACTCAAAGTCCGCTTCCGGATGTAGTGGCTCTGCTTGATCAGTCACCAGGCCAGTCGTTGCGTTCGCATCATCTGGTTGCATCACGATAGTTTCAACTGAATCTGGCAGCTCGTCATCCAAGCGATAGCCCTGCGCTTGGGTCGCTCCTAATAATTCTAGGATATGCTGCCATTCATCATTGGCAATCACCATCACGTCTGTGCCGTTTTCAGCCTCCAATTTCACAACTGCTTCAAGCTCGTCTCCCAGCTGCTGTAAAATTTTCTCCAAAGGCCATTCAGTATTATCCAAATTTATTCTTGTTACCATTTATTTTTCCTCCATCAGCAAAATTTATCGTCTTAGCGATAACTTCCTTTCACTATACGGGGGAGCTTTATGGATGGAAACTGTTTTGCTTGAACTTGCTAAGCTGAAAGATACTAAAAGTTTTCCTGTTGAATGTTTTAAAACAGTTTAGAAATTTTGTACATCCCTTTTGGCCTATTTAATCAAGATATTTTTAGCTTGAAAACAACATCCCTTTGCGCCATAATCTACCTCTTCAAATTAAAAACAACTGGTGAAATTAATGAAATTCTTTTGTGATTGTGTAGCTGACAGAGATGAGCCATTAATTTTTTTCAAATTAAAGGTGCCCAAGCAAATCTAGTTTCAAGAAAAGACTGTAAGATTACGTTTTCATAACTCGTCATTTGCTAGATTAAATAGCTTTTGTTATAAGCAATTATTTTTAAACTAAGCCAAGTTGAAAATTTTTGATTGTCTAATCAGGAAATCTTTTTCTGTTAAATCGTATTTTTATGATTTCCAGCAGAACTCCAGTATGATTACTGCTGTGAGTGTTATATGGTATTCTGCTCAAAAATAATTCTAAACGATTATGATTGTTGGCGTTATTTATAGAACAGTGCGGGTTCGATTCCGGCCACTCACGTAGTCTTGATAAATGAAAAGTGAAATCAGTTGCCCATAAACTGATCTCACTTCGTTTTCATGATATATTGCTGACTAAATCATCTTTTTCACATCAGCTTGTCAGTAGCATGTCCTCTAATTCCGCAAACAATCTTTTTGCTTCTCCCATAATATAAACTTCATCAGGAATCACTTTCACAGGCACCTGCTCCTCTGTCAAAATCCCTAAATCATGTTTTAAAAAGCGCAATGACGAATCTAAAACAACTAAATTGGCTTTAAGTTCTGGTTGCTTGCGTTGTTCTTTAGTGATTTTTTCAATTGTATAAAGACTTCCTTCTTTTTGGACAGTATCTTGAAATTCTCTGTACAACCGATTCATCACAGGTCTTCTATTCGCTGCATCTTCTACAACAAAAAGTATTTTCTTCTTAGTCATCCGATTCTCTCCTTTTATATCTCATCTATTCGTTTTTTGATTGGACGGGCCGGCACGCCTGCAACCACCGTATTACTAGGGACATCTTGGGTCACGACTGCTCCAGCTGCGATGACAGCTCCATCACCTATTTTGACCCCCGGTAAAATAGTACAATTACCTCCAATCCAAACATCATTGCCGATAATCACCGGCTGTGCCTGAGCCAACTTTCTCCTTCTAGCTTGGGGATTTAAGGGATGGCCGACTGTCGTAATCAAGGTGTTCGGTCCAATCATGCAAAAATCGCCAATCCTCACAAGTCCACAATCTAAAATCGTCACGTTATAATTCGTTAAAAAGTCTTTGCCGACATGAATATTTAAGCCGTTATCACAGAAAAAATTAGGCTGCATATAAACTGGCCCCTTAGTCGAGCCAAATATCTCTTGAATTTTGATATTCTGGCTGGCTGAATCAGTTGGATCAATCTGATTAAACTCCTGACAAAGTTTCAATGCACGCTCTTTCGTTTTTACTAGTTGGCTATCAAAAAAATCATATGCCAAACCTGCCGCCTGTTTGTCTAGTTCATTCAAAAACTTCCCCCCTTATCAAGCAGAATTTTTTATCTGCTTGTTTTCATTCATCATAGCAACTGCTAAAATGAAGTGAAATGGGTTAACTTTAAATTGGAGCAGCGTTCTAAAATCGCCTGAAAATTGAGGGCTATTTTTGAAACACTGTTCTAGAAAAGAGGCCACTATGTTAATTCGGGAGCGTTTAGAAACTTTTTCTTTTACGGCTGGTGAACAAAAAGTTGTCGACTATCTGTTAGTTGAAGGAGACAATATTGCCGATAAATCCACCAGTCAAATTGCGCTGGCGACTTTTTCTTCAAAGTCGACTTTAGTGCGGATTGCCCAGAAATTAAATTATTCAGGCTGGAGCGACTTTAAAGCTGACTATTTAAGAGAAATTGATTATTTAGATAAGTTTGTTGCCAAAGTCGACGCCAATCGCCCCTTCACAAAAAATGATTCTTTGATGTCAATCGCCGCCAAAATTGCCGCTTTAGAAGAAGAAGCGATTGCAGATTCATTGAGTTTGCTCAGTCATAATCAATTGCGGCAGGCACTGACGCTGCTTACTGACGCCAAAACAATTCATCTTTTTGCCGTCAGCAACAATCTTTTACTCGCCCAAGAATTCGCCCATAATATGGCTCGCATAAAAAAAGATGTTCGCATCCATGCCCTGCAAAGTGAGTTAATTTTTCAGGCAGGTTTGGCTGAGGCAGATTCTTGTGCCATTATCATCAGCTATTCTGGGGAAACGGAAGTTCTAAAAGATGTCAGTCAGTTATTAAAGCAAAAACAGATTCCAATTATTCTTTTAACGAGCCTCGGAGAAAACAGTCTTTCCCGAGTAGCTGACTGCCTCTTGCATTTGTCTACGCAAGAAAAGCTGTACTCAAAAATTGCCTCCTTTGCGACAGATTATTCAATCACTTACATTTTAGATGTTTTATACAGCTGTGTTTTCGCCCAAAACTACAATGAGAATTTTAAATTGAAACAAACTCTTGCCGCTCAAGTTGAAAAACATCGCTCCTCAGATTCCGCCATTTTGAGGGAGGAATAAGAACAGCCAGTTTAGACAAAATCAAAAAATGAAGATAATAAAAACAGCAGCAAAAAAACTTTTCTGGTTTTTGCTGCTGTTTCTGGTGATATCATCAAGTTATCATTTTTTAAAATTATAACAAGTAATTTAAAATTCCCTCATTAACTCTAGCTCAACTGATAAGGTCAAAGAGTTTTCCTCTGGGGCCTCTACATAAATAATGCGGTCGTAACCAACGCTTGTCCAAAATTTCAATCCAAAATAATTTGAAGCTGAAACCATCAGCTCAGAGCGCTTAATATTTTGTTGGTGAAATAGCTCATCTAATTGCTTAACTATCTCCTTGCCGACACCTTTACGCTTGAATTTGTCAGCAATATAAAAATGCAAAATATAGTAATACTGTTGTGGTTTCACTAAAATCCAAGTATAGCCAGCTACTTGCTCGTTGAAAAAAATCGTATAGCAACTGACTGTTTCATCTGGTGGCGGATTGCCGATTTTTTTACGGATATCTGCTAAAGGCTCAAGAGGCTCTCTTCCCTCCACCTGTATAAAATAAGGCTTTGCTTCAGCAAAAAGCGCCATAAGCTTTTCTTGATCTGCCATTTGAGAAATCTTCATGTAAATTTGATTCATCCTTAGCCCTCCTCTTCTAATAGCCTCTAAAACATCTTCTCTTAAAAAGACAAGCCTACAAAACTCATTCAACTAAAAAGCACCCACTCTTTTTATCTCGAGTGAGTGCTGATTGAACGAAATCACTGAACTTAGCTTATTTCCGTTTCTTTTTCTTCTTTTTATTTTTCTTGACCATCCGATTCATAGCCATTTTCCCAAGCTTACCTTTGACCCCACCGCCGAACATTTGATCCATGCCGGGAATATTATTCATATTGCCTTTAGACATTTGCTGCATCATTTTGCGGGATTCTTTGAATTGCTTAATCATCCGGTTGACTTCGACGACAGAATTCCCAGAACCAGCGGCAATCCGTCGGCGACGACTTGGATTTAATAAATCTGGATTTTCCCGTTCTGCTGGAGTCATCGAAAGGACCATCGCTTTTTTGCGGGCAACATCTTTCGGGTCAACATTGATATTTTCAATGCCGGGCATTTGATTCATGCCGGGAATCATTTTCATCAAATCTTCTAGCGGCCCCATGCTCATAACTTGATCTAATTGTTCGATGAAGTCATTGAAGTCAAAGGAATTTTCCCGCATTTTTTGGGCTAATTCTTCGGCCTTTTTCTCATCGTAATCCTGCTGGGCTTTTTCAATTAAAGTCAGCATATCCCCCATACCGAGAATTCTAGAACTCATTCGATCTGGATGGAAAATTTCTAAATCTGTCAGTTTTTCACCGGAACCGATAAATTTAATTGGTGCACCGGTCACCGAACGAATTGACAGCGCCGCACCACCACGAGTGTCCCCGTCGAGTTTGGTAATGACTACCCCAGTAATACCCAGCTGTTGGTTAAAACTATCTGCTACATTGACAGCATCTTGACCGGTCATCGCATCGACAACCAAAAGAATCTCATTTGGCTGGGCAACTTCTTTGATTTGCTTCAGTTCATCCATCAGCGTTTCATCGATATGCAGGCGACCCGCTGTATCAATGATGACATAATCATTTTTCTTTTCTTCGGCTAACGCCATCCCTTGGCGGACAATTTCCACTGGGCTGACATCGGTACCCATATCAAATACTGGCACATCTAACTGTTGGCCTAAAACCTTCAACTGATCAATCGCCGCTGGCCGATAAACGTCACCAGCAATCATTAAAGGCCGGGCATTTTCCGTTTTGATTAAATGATTGGCAAGTTTTCCGGCAAAGGTTGTTTTACCAGCACCCTGCAACCCAACCATCATAATGACTGTTGGAATTTTAGGTGATTTATTCAAGCCAACGGTTTCTGAGCCGAGGGTTTTGGTTAATTCTTCGTCAACAATTTTGACAATTTGTTGGGCTGGTGACAAGCTGTCTAAAACTTCCACTCCGACTGCCCGTTCGCGAACATTTTTGGTGAATTCCTTCACCACTTGCAAGTTTACATCGGCTTCTAATAGAGCGAGCCGAATTTCTCGCATCATTTCTTTGACATCAGCCTCGCTGACTTTTCCTTTGCGCCGCAGCTTGCTTAAAGCACCCTGCAGGCGTTCTGTTAAACTTTCAAATGCCATGACTTAATTCCATCCTTTATTCGTCAATTTCTTGGATTGCTTCGATAATTTCTTGAATTTTTTGATCTTTTGGATAGGTCTCACTGATGTATTCACTCAGTTTATCTAATAATTCTCCCCGAACGATGTAATCGGAAAACATCGACAGCTTCCGCTCGTAGTCCTCAAGAATTTTTTCCGTACGCTTAATATTATCATAGACGGCTTGGCGACTGACCTGATACTCTTCGGCGATTTCCCCCAACGAAAAATCATCCGCATAATACAGCTCCATATAATTCATCTGCTTTTCAGTCAGCAGTGTCGAATAAAATTCAAATAGCGCATTCATGCGATTTGTTTTTTCAAGCTCCATGGATACTCGCTCCCTCAGTCGTTTTTTTTAGCCAGTCTTCATCAGACAAAACCGTCAAGCCTTGATTGATAAAATAGGCCGTCGCTACGCCAACGCCGGCGACTTTTACACCGGAAAAACTACCGTCATAAATTAGACCGCAGCCGCAACTAGGACTTTTCGCCTTTAAGACCACCGTGGTTATGCTGGCCTCCTGTAATTTTGCAAAAGCTTTGATGGCGCCAGCTTTAAAGCTTTCTGTGACATCTTCGCCGGTTTTTGTCATAACTTTGGCTTGATTTTGCCAAACCGCAAAGCCATCACCGCCGACAATCTCCGCTGGTGTTCGCGGCGTTTGTAAACCGCCGATCACCTCAGGGCAAATCATCACAGCTTCACCTTGTTGAACCAAAGTCTGCAGCTGAGCAACTGGATTACTGCCGCCATCATAGCGACACTTGACTCCGCCCAGACAGCTGCTGATTCCCATGATTGGCTTTTTCATTTTTAGCTGGCCTCCTTGGCTGATCAACGTCTAAAAATTGCTTTTTTATTATAACATTTATTCCCGCTGAACAATAGTCCTACTCTTTACTTCTATGTTAAAATGGGCATAGAACTATCCAGTTTTACTTATTACATTTAAAATTAGTTCAAGTCGAACATAAGGAGTAAATTGAGTGAAGGAAGATGTGAAAAAAGTATTGGTAGTGGATGACGAGCCGTCAATCTCCACTTTACTAAAATTCAATTTGGAAAAAGAAGGCTATCACGTCACCACTGCTGAAAATGGCCGTTCAGCATTGGAGCTAGCGTTGAGTGAACCCTTTGATTTTATTATTTTAGATATCATGCTGCCAGGCTTAGATGGTATGGAAGTCACTAAGCGCTTGCGTCAAGAAAAAATTGATACACCGATTTTGATGCTAACGGCTAAAGACGACCAAATTGACCGCATTTTAGGCTTAGAAATGGGAGCCGATGATTATCTGACCAAGCCCTTCAGCCCAAGGGAAGTTTTAGCCCGCATGAAGGCCATTTTTCGGCGGGTAGAGCCGCGGGAAACGGCATCAGCAGAAAAGCCCTTTGATGAAGAAGAGGAGTGGCTACAGGTGGGCGGTATCAGGGCTGAACTCTCAAATTTCAAAGTGTTAGTTAACAATCAAGAAATCATTTTGACCCCAAAAGAGTTTGAACTTTTGGTTTACTTTATGAAGCGCAAAGACCGGGTAATTGACCGAGATACTTTATTAAATCGAATTTGGCAATTTGATTTTGCCGGACAAAGTCGAATTGTCGATGTCCACGTCTCCCACCTGCGGGAAAAAATCGAAAAAGATCCGAAACATCCAGAATACCTACAAACCGTTCGCGGCTTCGGCTACCGTTTTCAGGAGCCGAAAAAATGAGAACTCAGCGGAAACGTTTTGAGTTTGTCCTCAGTCTAGTCGTCGTCTTACTTTTGTTTATCGGCAGTTGGCTGACCATCAATCATTTCTTTAAAGAAGAAGTCATCCAGCAGCAAACCGAATATTTACAAAAAAACGGCAGCTTGATTGTCACTCAGCTAGAAAATCGAACGATTGATGAAGGCCTTGAGGTGACTGACGAAATCAAACAAATGCTCAATGATTTTGTGACAGATGAGACCGAGCGCATTACCTTGATGGACCGTGACGGCACTATTTTATATGACAGCTACGACCCAACGCTAATGGGAGAGCGCAATGATCGACCAGAGATTCAGGCTATTTTATCTGGAAATTCTTTAGGCTCCTCATTGCGCCAAAGCGCTACTTTAGGAGAAGAATTACTTTATGTTGCTCTGCCAGTTACCCTGGATAATCAGCGCATCGGTATTTTAAGAATCTCTGAGACTACTGTTGGCTTTGCCAGTTCAGCGGAAAATTTTCGGCGATCCATTTTATTCGTGCTGACGATTGCATTTATCATCATCGCCCTGATGGTCCTGTATCTAATCCGCCAAAAAAATCGGCCGATGGAGACTGTTCTGCCGGTCTTAAAAAAAATGGTGGACCATCCCGAAGTTGCCAGTAATATTTTAGAGGCTTCCAATCAATGGGAAGAATTATATTTGACGATTAATCAGCTGAGCGAGAAGATGAGCAGCACTTACTTAGCCTATACCTCCACAGAAAATCAATTTTATACTTTATTAAATGATTTAATGATTGGTGTTTTCATCATTGATGAAGAGGACCAGTTGAAATTTGCGAACCCAAAAATTCGCGAGCATCTGGGTCTCACAGCAATTGATGAAACGACAGTCTACACAGATGTAATTGAAGATCCACAATTAATTCGACTGATTCACCAAGCGACCAGTGAGCATCCCCTCGTCCATGAAATTTTGAAATTAAAATTTCCAAAAGAGCAAGTCTTAGACATTTCTATACGCTATGTCCAAGATGAAAATCAGGCACCGCAACTGATTGGTATTGCCTACGATTTAACCCGCGTCAAGCAGTTAGAAAAATTGCAACGGGATTTTGTCGGCAATGTCTCCCATGAATTAAAGACACCGGTCACTTCTTTGATTGGTTTTACCGAAACTTTATTAGACGGTGCGAAAGATAATCCCGTGACCTTAACTGAATTTTTATTGATTATGCAAAAAGATGCCAAACGGCTACAGCAGCTGATTCAAGAAATTATTCAGCTGTCACAAGATGGTAAAACAGTTCTGGCAGAACCCGAAAGTGTTGAGCTGCATCAATTATTTACGACAATCAGCAGTAATTACCGCCGCAAGATTGCTGAGAAAAATTTGACCATCACGATCGATGGCCCGGAGCCTGCTTATTTTGTGACCCAGCCAAAATTTTTCCAGCCAATTGTTAAAAATTTAATCGAAAATGCCATTAATTACTCCTTTGAAGAAACTACAATTACAATTGCATATCAGCTGACAACCGCCCAGTTAACTTTTTCCATCACAGATATTGGGATTGAAATTGACGAAGAGGAACAAGAACGTATTTTTGAGCGCTTTTATCGCGTCGACAAAGCTCGTGGCCGTGATTCCGGAGGCACCGGTCTTGGTTTAGCAATCGTGCAGGAATATACAACAGCCCTTGGTGGTCACGTTACTGTCAGCAGCCGCATAAAACAAGGAACAATTTTTACTGTCACTCTACCTACTCATTTATAAGGAACACTGTGATGGGAAGGAAATTTTGGCTCTATAATTTATGGGACTGATGAATCAAAATTGATTCTTCAGTCCCATTTTTATTTTTAGGCATTAAAAACATATCGTTCTCTAGTATGATTAAATCACGACAAATAATTAACTGAGAGGACAATATGTTCTATGAATAATTCTATCAAAAAAATGCTTCGGATTACAGATAAACATTTAGAGATTACAGATATTTCTTACGAAACATTAAAGGACAAACAACACATAGTGATCGAAGCGACGCTTTCTCCTCCACCTCATGCTTGTAAAAATTGTGGCTCTTCTGTGACAGATGGCGAAGGGAATATGATTATCGTTAAAAATGGCAAGAAGAAGACAAGGATTCGTTTTGATGAATTCAATCATCTTCCTATGGTCATGCATTTGAAAAAGCAACGCTATACATGCAAAAATTGCCATAGTCACTGGACCGCACAAAGCTATCTGGTGGTACCGAGGCATTCCATAGCGAATCATGTAAAGTATAAAATTATCGCTCTATTGGCTGAGAAGGTTTCCTTAACCTTTATCGCTAAGTTTTGTCACGTCTCTTTATCAACTGTTATTCGTATCTTAAAAGAGCTGAAATGCTACTTACCTAATCATTCAAAAAGGCTCCTTCCGCAAGTTCTCATGGTGGATGAATTTCGTTCCCACACCTCGACTGAAGACAAAATGAGTTTCATTTGTGCCGATGGCACAGATGGCAAGTTAGTGGATATTTTACCCACACGCAAGTTGCCACAGCTAACTTCTTATTTTGAAAAATGTGTCAATCCAGAAGAAGTAAACTATTTAGTGACGGACATGAATGCAGCTTACTTCCAGCTCACAAAAAAGGTCTTTCCAAATGCAAAATTAGTCATTGATTGTTTCCATATCGTCAAACATATGAATCAAACATTCCAAGATTTTCGTATTCAATCAATGAAAAAACTAATTGATACAGGTCATAAAGCTGAAGCACAAAAGTTAAAAACAAACTGGCGCTATCTTACAAAAGATAGACAGACAATTAATCATTTTGAATATAAATCTTGGCGTAGTTTTCGTTTGCCTCGGTATCCTTATCTCACAGAGGCAATGATGATTGACCGATTACTTTCCAGTTCACCGTCTCTTAAAGAAGCTTATGAAGCTTTTCATGAACTACAAGATGCCTTTCGAGGCAAGGACCATGAATTGTTTTTCACTTTATTAAAAGGGCTGCCTGAAACATTGGATTAAGAATTCAGACTAAAACTTCAAAACCTTCTTAACTATGAGGAAGGCATTCGTAACGCCATGATTTATACCTATTCTAATGGTAAAATCGAGGCAAAGAATACGCATATTAAAACACTGAAACGTGTATCTTATGGATTTAAATCATTTGAGAATATGAAAATAAGAATCTTTATGATTAATCAGTTGATTAAAGTAAAATAACCAAAAATCCAAAGTAGAAAGAGTCTGCTTCCTACTTTGGATTCATTTTAATCGAACTCATCAGTCCTTTTTGACAAAGAGCCGAAATTTTTTGTAGCGACAACAAAGTTAGCTTTTTAATCTAACTTTTGGCGTCGTTACAGTTAATTTCCTTTGCATCTTTTTTTTGCAATGCTTTTATTTAAAATTAGTAATGAACTCCTAATTTGTTTAACCAACACGTAAAAAGACGCAACTACCACTTTGGGTACTTGCGTCTTTCAGGTTTTAACAAAACTATTTTCGGGGGTGAAAATTAGTTTAATTCAGTAATATCGCCATCAACAGAACGTTGAACTTGCATTGAATTCACTGGCAGATAGCCTAAATCTTGTACGATACCGTTTTGAACATCATCACTCATGATGTAATCGATAAATGCTTGCACATCTTCATCAGGTTCGCCATTAGTATACATGTGTTCATAAGACCAGATTGTCCAGCTGTTATCTTCAACATTTTCGGCAACTGGTTCAACACCATCAATTGATAAAGCTGTTAAAGAGTCATCAAAGTATGAAAAAGCTAAGTAGCTGATAGCGCCAGGTGTTGAGCTGACAATTTGACGAACTGTACCAGAAGAATCTTGTTCCTGTGATTCAATTGGAGTTGCGCCGTCTAAGCCCCATTTTTCAAAAGTTGAACGCGTACCAGAACCACTAGCCCGGTTAATGACAACGATTTCTTGATCTGCTCCACCGACTTCGCTCCAATTAGTAATTTCGCCGGTAAAGATTTTGACTAAATCATCTTTAGAAAGATCCGTCACACCAACTTCAGAGTTGACAACTGGCCCCATGCCGACAATCGCTACTTGATGGTCCACGATTTTGCTGGCATCCACGCCGTCTTTTTCTTCAGCGAAGACATCAGAGTTCCCAATTGTCACCGCTCCGCTCTCTACTTGGCTCAAGCCAGTTCCGCTGCCGCCGCCTTGAACTGAAATTTGATAGTTTGCATTATTTGCTGCAAATTCTTCCCCAGCTGCTTCGACTAATGGTTGTAACGCTGTTGAACCAACAGCTGTGATTTGAACTGTGTCGCCGCTTCCTGTTGCTGATGACCCACTAGATGAATCGCCGGTTGCTCCTGTTGAACCACAACCTGCTAATAGAACTCCTGCAAATACTAAACTAAAAATTGTTTTTTTCATTATTTTGTTTTCTCCCTTTCTTTATTACAAAACAAAGTTTAGCAAACCCATGTAAAGAGAGAATAGACTTTCTGTAAATTAGCAGTAAACTCGTGTAAATTTTAAGTAAAGAAAACTAGGTCCTCTTTACAATACGAAATTTTCGTATAATTTTTAGGCTGGTGCTATACTCATCTTGTAAGGAAGAGGCTGAGCTATTAGTTGAAACAAAATCGAACTTTACAAACAATAGCTAATAAAAACCGCTTGATATTGTCAATTTGCGAAGAGGACCTACTGGAGCATAGGACCGCATAGACAAATACAATATAGTTGAGGGTTTCATCTGTTAAAAGACTAATATCACAGTCTCAAATAAGCTGAAGGAAGTTGATTTAAATGTTAGAAATCCATTATATCGTTGCCGGAAATGAACAAGTTAAAACCTATAAGAACCCCACTGAGTTTGTCGCTCGTCAACAGCTGGAAGTCCCCGATATTGAAGACTACTACACTATTTCCAAAGTTACTTTAGATGGTCAAGAAGTAGCTCTACCTGAAAAAACAATTGGCGGTTTGTTTAATTTCTATAATAAATAAAAAAAGTGGTGTGTGACTTTAGCTGGTCACACACCATTTTTTTTTCAATCTATTTCTGACTAAATAAATACTCAGCAATTGAGAGCGCCTTGGCACCATAAGCAGTTGCTGGACCGCCCCCCATTAAAATAGCAACCTCAACTGTTTCAGATATTTCTTCGAGAGTTGCGCCGGCTTTGATGGCATCTCTGACATGACCCAAAATACAACCTTCACAACGCACGGAAATGCCAATCGCTAGAGCCATCAATTCTTTAACCTTTGCCGGCAAATGTTTTGGGGCTAATGCTTCTTTGGCTACCTCACTAAATTTCCCCATTAGTTCAGGGGCGTTTCTTCACAAAGCACTTTGGGTTTTCGCTAAATCCTTGTAATCCTCTTTGTAATCCATTTTCATCACTCCTTATAAATTTTCCTTGCTTAAATAGCTAAGGTTTTAAACAAAATCCAAAATTTTAAAAAAAAGATTGAACCAAAATAGCCACCTATTTCAGTTCAATCCGAAGATTTTATTCCGCTAAAAATTCTTCAATAACTTTGACATCATCAAAATCATATTTAATAGTGCCGATAATCTGATAAGTCTCATGGCCTTTACCAGCAATTAGGATAATATCATTTTTATCTGCTGCTGTCAGCGCTTTTTGAATAGCTTTGCGGCGATCAACTTCCGTTTCAAAATCGTCGAAGTCTAATCCTTCAACCATATCATCAATAATCGCCTGAGGATCTTCCGTGCGCGGATTATCTGAAGTGAAGATAACATAGTCACTTAATTTTGCGGCAGCCTGAGCCATTTTAGGCCGCTTCGTTTTATCCCGATCCCCACCAGAACCGACAACTGTGATAATTTTGCCAGTTTTAATCGTGTTTAAAGTGTCTAATACATTTAATAACCCATCTGGTGTATGAGCAAAATCAACAATAATTGTCTTTTCTTGGTCATTAGGCACCAGCTGCATCCGTCCCCGAACACCGGTGAAGGTATTCAACGCTGCCACAATTGTTTCTGGAGCAATCCCTTTAACAATCGTCGCACCAACCGCTGCCAAAACATTGTAAACATTAAAATGACCAATTTGCGGCAAACGAACTGGATAGCTTGCGCCGTTGACTAATAAATCAAAATGAGTTCCATCGACTTTCGTTACAATATTTGCCGCTTGCACATCCCCGACACCATGACAGCCATAGCTGACAATCGTGGCACTAGTCAGAGGCACTAACCGCTCACCATACTCATCATCAATATTAATTACGGCAAATTTTTCTTTGCCGGCATATGAACTGCCCAGCTGAGAGAACAATAAACTTTTTGCTAAGAAATAATTATCCATCGTTTTATGGAAGTCCAAGTGATCTTGGGATAAATTAGTAAAGACTGCCACATCAAAGTCAACGCCCCAAGTCCGCCCTTCATATAAAGCATGGGAGGAGACTTCCATCACACAATCCGTGACCCCTTCATCCCGCATTTCTGCAAATAGACCCTGTAAGGTTACGGCTTCCGGCGTTGTATTGACGGTTTCAATCACTCGGTCACCAACTCGATTATAAAGCGTGCCGATTAGACCAGTTTTACGCCCATCTTCACTTAAGATATGCTCAATCATGTGGGTAACAGTCGTCTTGCCATTAGTACCAGTCACACCATACATCTTTAAAGCTTCACTTGGGTAATCATAAAAGGCCGCTGCCAATTGCGGTAATGCTTTATTGGTATCTTTGACATAGATTACCGGCACCTCTGTTTCAATCGGTTTTTGGGCGACAATTGCAATTGCGCCTTCTTCCACTGCTTGTTTGACAAATTTGTGGCCGTCAACAGTATAGCCCTCAATGCAAACAAATAAAAAACCTTGTTTGGTTTTGCGGGTATCCTGAGCCACGCCTTTAATATCCAACATATCTAGATTTTCTTCAGTGATATTTTCTAGAGAATTGACTAAAACCCGGGACAATAATTCTGATAATCTCATTTCCATTCACCTAATTCTAATTTTTGATTTTTATAGCTTCCATTATACCAAAATTAAAGGGAATGAGTAGTGTTGATTTTTTTCTTGAAAAAGTTTTTAAACCTGGAAAGTTTCATCACAAAATAAAAAACTCAAAAGCCAAGTCACGGGACAGGTGATTAGCTTTTGAGTCGCATAGATTTATTTAATCATACTATGATTTTTAATTGTTTTTTGTTGCCGCGATAACCATGGAAATAGATTCGTGTATAGTACCAAGAAGACGGCGCTGACGATACCACCCTTAATCATATTAAATGGTACAACACCAACTAAAATGTATTGGCCAATGCTCATACCTAGATTAAGACCGAAGAAGTGTAGATACATCGGCGTAATCACAAAATAATTTGCGATACTCATAAAAATAGTTAAGCAAAGGATACCGGTAAATACTCCAGCGGCTTTATTTTTAATTTTGCCCGCACCATGATTAAAGAAATAATACATGGGTAGCGTGAAGACTGTTGTTGCAAGGAAGGATGCTGCATCGCCAATCATATTGGGAACGCTGAATCCTGTAATTGATAAGTGGACGATTGAACGAATCAGTGCCGTTGCAATGCCCGCCATTGGACCAAATAAAAACATACTAATCATCACTGGTAAATCACTAAAATCAATTTTCATAAAACTGAAGGCTGGAATGACTGGAATTTCCAGTACGGTTTGTAACACTGTCGCCATCGCCGCCAACATTGCGACAACCACCATTTTTTGAACACGATTGCTTTTCATTGAAATCCTCCTAGTGCAAGGACTCATCTTCAACGAACCTATCAAATCAGTCGTAAATCAAAATAAAAAACTCCATTTTTTCCACAGGAAAAAATAGAGTTATCTGATTAACAATCTAATTCAAATAAGCCCTATCTTCTTTATCCAGACTATACTGTCGGTATCGGAATTACACCGATTCGGCCGCTTTGGTAAAAAGCAGCTCGTGGACTATAACCACCGGTCGGGAATTACACCCTGCCCCTGAAGACGAACCTCGTTCATATTTTATTTTTATTACATCTTTAATTATACAAGTTGTCCAAAAAATTACAACCTTTTTGTTTCAAAAAAGTGAATTATTTCACTTGCTCCTTAAGTTGGTTGACTTCTTTATGACTTAATTCGCGAAATTGGCCGGTTTGAACTCCCTTAAGTGTCAGCGGACCGTATTGCTCCCGTTTTAATTTTTGAATGGGAAACCCAACTGCCTGCAGCATGTTTTTCACTTGATGGTTGCGGCCTTCGTGGATGGTCAGCTGCACAATACTCGTGCCAGTCTTATGATCGGTAGAAATAATATCAAAACGTGCCGGCGCTGTTTTCTTCCCTTCGATGCGCACACCTCGGGTTAAAGGCATCAAGTCTGGCTTAGTTGCAATGCCTTTGACTTTTGCCACATAGACCTTGTCGACTTCATGTTTCGGATGGGTTAATAAATTGGCCAGCTCGCCATCGTTGGTTAATAATAACAATCCAGTTGTATCATAATCCAAACGCCCCACTGGATAAATCCGACGCGTTTCATCTGGAATCAAATCAGTGACAACTTTGCGTTCCTTGTCATCTGTAACTGACGAGATATAGCCGCGAGGTTTATTTAGTAAATAATAAACGTAATCTTCTTGAGTAATCGGCACCCCATCGACTTCTACTTGATCACCTTTTGCGACTTGGACACCAAGCTCGGTCACTAATTTGCCGTTAACTTTGACCCGTCCTTGTAAAATATATTCTTCAGCTTTGCGTCGTGAAGCGATACCCGCATGAGCGATAACTTTTTGTAATCTTTCCATATTCATTTTCCTCCTCAGGAATTTTATTGCGTTTTGTTTTTATTCTTCCTCAGAAGTTTCTTCAAGTAGGTCAGATTCGAGCGGGTCCTTTTTGCTCGCCACTGTCTGAATAGAATTTGCTGTGTCAGAGGCATTGGCTTTGTCCGTAACATTTTTTGTAGTATCCTCGTCAGCCACATTCTCGGCAATTTCGGTTCCATCGGTTGTATCAGAGTTTATTTCTTCTGCCACAGCAGTAGTAGTTTGTTCATCCTTCACTGCGTCCTCTTCATAAGCTAAGTCGCTTTTATTATAGCGCTCAAAGAATAAATCAAAGGGCATCTCTGCCTCCAATTGTTCTTCCATACCATCGATAGGCGGTAATTCCTCCAAAGATTTTAGCGCAAAATAGTCCATAAAGAACTCCGTTGTCCCATATAAAATTGCTCGACCGGGGCCCTCCACACGACCTTTTTCTGCGATTAATTGATTAGCTACTAACTTTTGAACGGCCCCGCTGGATTGAACTCCGCGGATTTCATCAATCTGCACCCGGGTAATCGGCTGTTTGTAGGCGATGATCGATAATGTTTCCAAAGCCGCTTGGGATAATTTATTGGAAGCAGGGGATTGAGCATAGCGCTTCAACAGCGGCGACATTTCTTTTTTAGTCGTCAAGATAAAATGATTGCCGGTTTCTAAAATATTCAACGCACTGTTTTTATTCTCATAATACAACTGCTTTAACTCATCTAAAGACTGATAGACATCGGCAGTATCTATTTCCAACAGATAACTAAGTTCCTCTAAGCCAATGCCCTCCTCACCGACGACAAATAGCAGGGCTTCCAAATCTCGTAATTTACTCATTTTCTATACTCCTATCAATCGGAAAAAGGGTAATTTGACTATAATTTCCCGATTGTTCAGCGCGAATCACGCCGCCTTTCATCAATTCCAAAAGAGCCATAAAAGTTGTTACAATGTCAGCTTTGGTAAAACTAGTAAAAAATGTTTCAAATTTCTGACCGGTCTTGGGCACTTTTTTTAACTTGGTTTCAATATAAGCCATCTTTGCTTCAATCGAAATATTATCCGAGGTAATGGTGGTTTCCAACGGCTGCTTTTTCCGACGTTTTTCCAGCATTTGATGGAAGGCAAAAAACAGGTCTATTGTGTTCAATTGGACTGTTGGCCGCTGATCTGGTTTTTCTTGATAAGAAGAAATATCCATCGGTTCTTTAGTAAAATACAAACTGCGTTCTTCGGCCTTTTCAGAAAGGACCTCCGCTGCATATTTAAATTTGCGATACTCCAAGAGTTGCGCCACTAAAGCATCCCGCGGATCTTCCCCTTCGATTTCTTCATCGGGATCAATTTCCAATTCGGGTTTTGGCAGCAGCATTTGACTTTTAATCGCCATCAAAGTTGCCGCCATCACGATATACTCGCCAGCCAATTCCAATTCCAAGGTTTTCATCGTATGAATATAATGCATATATTGTTCCGTTACCTCGGCAATCGGAATATCATAAATATCAATTTCAAATTTTTTGATTAAATGTAAAAGCAGATCCAGGGGACCTTCAAATACATCTAATTTTACTTTTATTTCTTCCACAGTAAACTCCTTTTGGGCTTGGGACTATTGCAACCTTCAAGCCCGCGGAAAATATTCTTTATAGACATCTGTCATTCGTTTTTTGGTAATATGCGTATAAATTTGCGTCGTAGAGATATCAGCATGACCTAACAGCTCCTGTACCGTCCGCAAGTCAGCTCCATTTTCCAGTAAATGGGTAGCAAAACTATGGCGTAAAGTATGGGGCGTGACTGTTTTCGTGATGCCCGCCTCCCGCACTAGCGCCTTTAAATTTTTCCAGATACCTTGCCGCGATAATCCCGTTCCATGACTGTTAACAAAAAGAAAAGTTTCATCAGGATGCTTTTTGGTTAAGAGCGGACGAGCTTCCTGTAGGTAACGCTCCACCCAGTGAATCGCATAATCCCCTAGTGGAATAATTCTTTCTTTATCGCCTTTACCAATCGTTTGAATTAAACCCATCGCCAAATGTAAATTGCCTAAGCGCAGGCCAATTAATTCACTCACCCGCAAACCGGTGGCGTACATTACTTCTAAAATGGCCCGGTCACGAATTCCTAATGTTTTGGTTGTATCCGGCGTTTCAATCAACCGTTCAACCTCTTCAATGCTAAGAGTATTGGGTAATTTTTGATTTTTTTTTGGTGAATCAATGTGTTGCATCGGATCGTGATCGACAAAACGCTCCTGCCGCAAAAATTGATGAAAACGCCGCAAGGTTGAGACCATACGGGTAATCGAAGCCGCAGCCAAACCATCTTCTTTTAATTTTTGCAAAAAATCTAGCACCACAAAGCGGTCAACCGCTGACCAAGTCGCAATGTTTTTTTCCTGCAGGAACTGATAATAATGTTGCAAATCTCGTTGATAACTGACACGAGTATTTAGCGACAAGCCCCGCTCAATCGTCAAATAGTGCAAATAATCTTTAATCTGATCCTCCAACGCCTTCACCACCTTCAACCTTTCTATTTTAGCAAAAAAAAGTCAAAAAAAATAGCACCCTCAACGATTTGTCGGCAAATAAAAACATCTGCCTGAATTAGACAGATGCCTCTTGCGTTTTTGCAGCTAATTTCGCCGCTGCTTGTTTTTGCTGGCAATCTTGACAAATACCGTGGAAGGTTAGCCGATGATCTTTCACAAGAAAATGAAAACGCTCCTCGACAATTTGTTCAACACCTAAAAGTAAGTCTTCTTCCACCTCTTGAATATTTCCACATTCTAAACATAAAAGATGATGATGGAAATGTTGGGCGCCCTCTTTTCGCAAATCATAACGGGCCAAGCCATCATTGAAGCTGACCTTATCGACAATTTTTAAATCCGTTAAAATTTCTAAAGTCCGATAGACGGTGGCTAAACCAATCTCAGAATTTTTTTGTTTGACTAAAAAATAAATTTCTTCGGCAGACATATGATCTTTTTCATTTTCAAGAAGTACCAGTAAGGTGGCTTCTCGCTGAGGAGTCAACTTAAAGCCTGATTCATGCAATTGTTTTTTGGTTTTTTTCAAGGCTAATGCTGTATTCATCTTTCTCCTCCGGTTTCCAGATTATAATTATTTTAAATTAATTCGAATAATCTCGTTGATAGATTAAAACAATTATAAAATAAGCGCTGATAAATAGCAAGCAATTCTCAATTAGATTTTTCAATTAAAATAGTGAAGCCGTCTTCTTGTTTGATTTTTTTATTCTTCAATAAATTGCCAATAGCTCGCTTGAATTGGCCTTTACTGATGCCAAAGGTCCGTTTAATTTCTTCGGGATCAGATTTATCTGTAAAGGGAATTCGTTTTTCAGCCGAACGCTCTAAGACCACCAAAATCATGGCCGCATCATCACTAATTGTTTCATGAGCCCGTGGTTTTAAGGACATGTTTAAAACACCATCCGGGCGCACACCAATCACTCGCCCTTCCACCACTTGACCTAAGCGGGGTTCAGTAAAGCGTTCTGAAGGATGTACAAAACCGATATAAAAATCATCGGTTAGCAAATAGCTGCCGATTAATTTCAAACGATAGATGGTTCCTTTAATGTCTTTATTTTTCAGTTCCTCGGTCCCCCGACGGCTCATTGCGGTAAACATTTTCTCCTCAGCTAATGTTGCCCAGATGCGATCTTTGGCATCAACTTTTAAACCGACCATTAAACGATCGCCAGTTTTAGGCCATAATTCCCGCATCGTTGGCAGCTCGTCTAAGGAAACAACCACATCTTTATCTGGTAAGCCAATATCCACAAAGGCCCCTAAATCTTTTCTTGTGCCCGTCACTTCGCCAAAGGCATACTTGCCAATGCCGGCAGCCGGAATTTTCGTTGTGATAGCTGCCTGATGCTTTTGATTAATAAAGCCAAAGCCCTCTACTGCATCCCCAAGTTGGTGGCTGCCTTCTTTTTTATCTAATTGAAAAGTCATCCCATTTTTTTGTAGAAAATAATAGTCTTCATTTTCATCGGTAATCAGTCCAGTGAAGACCGTCGCTAACAATTCGTTCATTTTTAATCCTCCGCTTTTATAAAATAAATCTCAATAAGGCAATCGTCACAATCCCGACAATCACCGTTTTCATCAAATCCTTAGTCCGCATTGCAACAATTAAAGTCGGCAGACAAGCCAGAAATTCTAAGCCCTTTAAGCCTGGAAAGGCGCCTTCTCGATAATCCAGAACACTTTGCAGCAGCAACGCTGTTAAAATACACAGGGGCAGGTAGCTTAAAAATCTTTCTAGCCAGTTGGGGAAGACCATTTTTTTAGAAATTACAAATGGCACGACCCGTGGTATCCAAGTCACTATACAACAGCCCACCAACATAATCAAAAAATAATTACTCATCGCCGGTCACCGTCCCTACTAAACAACCGATTAAAGTCGCTAAAATGACAGCTAATTCTGCTGAGACAAAGGCCATCGCCACATATAAACTAACACAAACAACTAAAATAATCATCAAGGTTTGTCTGGTTTTTTGTTTGAGGGGCGTTACGGCCTGTAGGGCAAACAAGCCGACAAACATCGCAGTCAAGGCAAAGTCTAAGCCTAATATTTCTGGATCAGGTAAAATCCCCCCTAAAAAGCCGCCTAAGCCGGTTGCTAAAATCCAAGCCAAATAAGCTGTGACATTTAACCCATTGGTCCAGGCTACTGAAACCTGATTGCCTTTACTGATTACCGTTGCCAAAACTCCGTAAGACTCATCCGTCAGCAAAGTCCCAATGCCGATACTTTCTAACAAAGGGGCTTTTTTAAAATGATTGGCCACCGACATGCTCATCAAAAAATGCCGTAGATTCACTAAAAAAGTCGTTAAAATAATGGCTAAAACTGGTGTCTGAAGCGCTAGCATGCCGCTAATTATAAATTGAGCACTGCCTGCGTAAATAAAAACCGACATCAGCATAATTTCCATGACGGATAAACCGACACCTTTTCCGACGACGCCAGCGGCAATCCCAATGCCGATGTAGCCTAAAACAGTTGGCAGACAATCTTTAATTCCCTGTTGAAACGTTTGATACTCCTTTGTTATCTCCATTTAAACAACCCTCTTCTTCCCGTTATTTCCATATATTACCGAAGAAAGATGGTGTGTGCAAGAAAAAACCGATCAGATTTTCACAAAAAGAAAAGACCGCAACATCAGCCCAGACAACAGATAATAACCAATTGCTCCATTTACCAGGCTGTCTACTTCTTTTAAGGTAAAAACATCCATAAGCAGCCCTTGTGTTAGCTATCTATTTTGACTAATGTCACGATCTTTAAACTTATATTTAATTCACTCTGGTGTTGGGACCACCAGGACCATTTCCTTTAAACCAACTTGTCTTACAGTTAACTGTGACTAGATAGGTTCTGGAGCCGTTGCTTTCAACACGATATAGATTATAAAAGCCATCGCCATCCACAATTAAGGCCGGTTCAAACGCATAATTATCACCGCTGAAATAGCCTCGTTCACGGCAGACATTCAAAACTTTTTCTTGAATGCCACTGCCCCAAGTCCAAGCACTATCTGTTGTGTTGGCAATGTCAGTCGGATTTGATTCGACAATCGGTTGACCATTATCATTCATCACAAAACCAACTAACGCGCCGCCGTCACCAACCGTATAAGATGTGTTTCCGGAATAGGATGGTGTGCTGGCCGCATTTGAGCCGCTAGCTGAGTTTGAACCAGAGCTGCCACTACTTGAGCCAGAGCTTGCAGAGCCGCCAGAGGTTGAACCGCTGGCACTTTCTGATGAACTGCTGCCACCAGAAGTCGTACCAGAATCGCTAGCCGTGCTACCTCCGTTATTATCGCCTTCATTTGTTGCGCCGTTTAAAGCAGTGTTGACTTCTTCTAATTGGCTCAATAAATCTGTCACCAATTCTTGATTTTGAACGGCTGCCACAGCTGCTGCAGCGTTGTTAAATTGTTCCGTTGTGGCACCACTGACGACTGCGCCATCAGCATAGACAACTGCCACTGCTTGAATAGCAGCCTGTAGGGTTTGATATTGACTATTAGCTTCAGCTAAAGCTTGATTCAATAAGGTACTCAAGCCATCTGTTCCGCTAGCTTCGGTAACTGTAATCGGACTATTAGAAGCTAATAAAGGATTTTCAGCCAAAGCATCGCCATTAATAATTGGCGTGGTGAATAAATTATTGATACTGCGAATGCTGCTGACTTTTTCTGCTACTTGATCATAATCAGCAACTAAAGCGTCGTAACGATCTGAGCTTTCATATTCATCAATGCTTGCCTTCAAGCTGTCTAAATCATTGCTGACCATCTCAGGATTAATAAACTCTTGGCTATCATCTGTATAATAATCTGCCAATTGTGTTTCCAAGTCATCAATTGCATTGGTAATCGACTCTTGAGTGGCTTGCTCTTGATTCGCTGCATTTTGCTGATAGGCATAGCCAGCACCAACTGCTCCTAATAAAACAACTGCCGCAACTCCAGCATAAATCCATTTTTTCCGATTAGCACTACTGGTACGTTTCGGAATAGCATCCTCTGTCACAGTCTCAGAAGCTTTGCGTTTAGGCTGTTTATCAGAATCATTGTCTGAAGCTTTGCCCATCTTCTCAATCTTACGCTCAGAATCAGCTTTCCGTTCAGGGAAAACCGATTTTTCTGGTGCTGAGCTTGGTTTTTGCGGTGTTTCTGTTGATTCAATTGGCGTTGGTGTCGCATCATCCATCGGCTGCTGCGCCTCTGCCTCAGCTTTGGCCTGCTCTCTAGCCAGACGAGCTTGTTCCCGTTCTGCTGCAATCCGGGCATCCTCAGCTTCTTTTTCTTGAATCAAACGTTCAAATTCTTTTTCACGTTTGACGGTCTCCGCATTTTCGACGGCTTGGGCCACTCGTTTCACCTTGGCTTTTTCCGCTTCTTCGGTTGCTTTTTTTGCTGCCGCTTCTTTGGCAGCAATTTCGGCTAACTCAGCCTCAACCTTCGCTTTTTCAATGGCCAATTCTTTTTCGCCAAAAACTGGTAGCTTGTCTTTAATTGAAAACTTAGGTGCTTGATCAGCCGATGTCTCTGACTTGTCAGCCGCCGACTCTTCCTGAGATTCCTCAGGTGTGACAGATGCAACCTGGTCGGTATCAGATAAATCTTGGATATTCACCTGTAAATTTTTATCTGTTTTCTTCGCTAGAGTATCGCCTTTTGGCTCGTTGTTCTCATTTTGAAGAGGTTCAACTGTTGGCTTTTGTTCAGAAGATTCGCTTGTTTCACTGGCTTCTGTTACAGAGTCCTCAGTTTCAGCAGCTACTTCGCTATTTTGCTCATCGCTGTCATCTGAAGCTGAACCTACTGAATTACCCTCTTCAACTGATGCAGAACTTTCCTCTGAAACTTCTTGAACATCTTTTACATCCGTAATTTCAGTCATTTCTACTGCTTGACTGTCATTGTCTGTCTCGTTAACTGCTACAATCTCTTCACTACTGATTTCTGCTGAACCTGAAGGAGTGAGGGATTGTTCTTTTTCAGCCACTTCTTCATCGAGCTTAGCTTCTAAACTACTTTGACGATTCTGAGCGGCTTGCTCTTCTTCAATTTCAGCAACTTCTTCGGCAGTATATTCATGGCGATGTTCCTTCATGTACTGGGCTAAGATATGGTTCGCTGACTCTTCTTCAGTATCCTGCTCACTTTGCCGCATTTGAGCTTGGGCGACAATTTCTTTGGCTGTCAGTTTTTTAGGCTTTGCTGATGCTCTGTCAGCTGGCTTGGGCTCTGATTTTGCGCCCCGCTTTTCCAGATTAGCAGTTTCTTCGGTTTCTTCTTCCACAGAAACCTCTGGAGAAAATTTGCTTAAGCCGTTTTCATTAGCGGCGGATTCTTTAGTTTCAGAATCATTTAAGTCTTCATCAAGAATTTCTTTAACAGAACCAATTGGCATCTCTTCAAATTCAGACCACTGAATATCATCATTAATCGGTGTTTCTTTCATTTCAGAGTCTTTGTCTGAATTAGGATCGTTTGGCGCTTTTGACTCAAGATTATCTTGGGCAGCCTTTGTATCAGTCTTAGATGCATCGGTTTGATTTTTATCGGTCTTATCAGCAGCTGTTTTGTTTTCTTCTGACTTCAATTCCTCTGGAGTCTTCGCTGCAGCTTTCTTTTTCTTCTTACTCATCTGGCGGAGTTCACCTTCTTTTTGATTTTCTACTATATTATTTTGGCTATGATGTTCCACTGGCTGCCCATTCTTACTGTTAGCAGCTTCTTGCATCCCACCAAACAAGCCGGGGGGATTCGTTTGAATAACATCCGCTTTTTCCCTGCTATCTGCTTCTTCAGCAAAAAGAGTTGGCGGATAAAGTTTGCGTTTAACAGGCAGTCTGTTTACCGGCAGGTGCTCAAATAGTGCTTTTTGGGCGGAAATCATTTGGGCAGCCAAGGTAATGTCTGCTGCATTATGTACCAAATCAACTTTTTCTGACTCTTCAGTTTTCTTAACCTTTTGCCCATCAGAAAATTTTGCTGACGGTCGATTGCCCACACGTTTATGAGGATTAATTGCGATTTTTTCAGGTAAATCGGTGGGCGCTGTATCCTGCAGACTATTTAATAAACTGCTGGCTTGGATCAGATCGTTATCTGACCAAGAGACTTGATCAGGAGTCGGCGCTGGCTTAGTCACTGCTGGAGCAGCTGGCTTAATTTCGCTGAGGACTTCATTGTCATCAGCCGCCGTTAATTCCCATAAAGGATAGCCGCAAATCGGACAGTAAGCTAAATCGCCAGAATATTCATAACCACAGGCTGGGCAATAATTATCCTGCAACACTATGCGCTCCCCTCATCACTAATTTTTAATGTAGCATAGTTTTTCTGGTCTATAAAGTTGCTTTAAGATAATTTAAAAAAGACCTGCTTTGCTGCATTTGAAAAAATATCCAAAAGAAAAACCAGAAAACTCCTGGAAGCCTGCTGGTTCATCCATAGATATTAAACAGTATAACATTTTTTTAGTGGATAAAAAATGTTACCGTGAAAATTTGAAGAACTTGATTAAATCTTTAATACCGCTAGTCAGAGCAATCACCAAAGGAACAACTAAAACGATTAAAATAATCAGTAAAATCCCGTTGGAGATACTGAGCATCCAAGTGACATCTAAATAGCCCCATTGTTGACTTAACAGCAATAATTCAGAGGTGAAATGTGACAGGATAAAATATTGTAACGCTAAAATTCCCGCAGCAATCACAAACATCAGCATCACATTCAATAATAGATTGTTAACAATCGCTAAATGAACTCCGCCACTAGCTGCCTCAATTTCTTCAATCCAATCCTCTTCCTCATCTGAAGAAAGCGCCCGCTCCTTAGTATCAGCTGACTCATTGACTACATACTCCTCCACCATCGCCTCAATTTTTGTGGCAGCCGGCTGCTGTGTAGTAGACTCATTAGCTATTAGTGAAGTATTTTCTGAAGATGAAGCTTGTTGAGTTGAGGCTAACTTTTCTTTTTCAGCCTGTAATAAGGCTTCAATAACTGCTAATTCTTCTAAAATCCGGGAAATAGTTCCTGCTGTTATTTCAGGCTCTGCAACTACTGCCTCACCTGATAGCGTATTTGATAAATCTTCAGAAACTTCGACTAGTTCAGTAGTGTCATCCGTTACCTTTTCTTCTGAACTATCCGCAACTGCTTCCTCAGTTGAAGTGACAGCTTCTTCTGAAACTTCTTCAGGAATTTCTTCAATGATTAATGACTCATTAGCCTCAGCTGATTCGTCATCCTCCTCAACATCATCTGCAACTATCGCCATCTCTGCTAAATCTTCAGCTGCCTCGACTTGAGTTTCCTCATCAGAATTATCTGATTCAGTTGTTATATTCACAAGTTCAAAAGCTGAGGCTTCATCAGTTTCTGGTTCTGGTTCTGGCGTTTCTACGGCAGTTTCACTGTCTGAAGCAAGCAAATCAGCATCGACTTCAGTTGTTGCCTCTATTTGCTCTTCAGTTAAGCCATCATCATCTGAAGCTGCCATAGTGTCCTCCTCAAAAAAATCCTCCGTCAAAACAGAAGAATCCACATCTGTTAAGGACGCCATTTCTTCAATAGCAACAGCTGAACTCGAATTATTGTTTTCCTTCGCTAACTCTTCTTTTTTCCAAGGTAAAATGACGCTCTCTTGGATTAAATCGGCATTAGAAACTGCTTCAACTGTTTCAGTTTCAGCCAACTTCTCCCCAAAGCCAGCTGGAAAAGCAAAGATTACCTGACTGCTGCTGGCAATCGGTTCTTCGCGATTTATAATATTTTCGGGAATCTCTTCATCAGAAATTCCAGCATTGGGATGATTGGTTCCGCTGGTTCCCCGCAATTGAAAGCCGCAATTTGGACAGTAATCCAATAATTCTAGATTTACGTAGCCGCATTTTGGACAAACTGCATCTACCAATAAGCTCACCCTTTCTTTACTACTTGTTATTATTATAAATTTATCATAAAGCCGGCTGACTTCCAACTGATTTTCATGACTTTCTCAACTTTTTGCCACAAAAGTAAAAAACCTGAATGCTTTTTAACATTCAGGTCCTTGAAATTTATGCTTTTTATTCTAGAAAATCTCGTAATTGTTTAGAGCGAGATGGGTGGCGTAATTTCCGCAACGCTTTGGCTTCAATTTGGCGAATCCGTTCTCTAGTTACACCGAAAACTTTGCCGACTTCTTCTAATGTTCTCGTCCGACCGTCATCTAAACCAAAACGCAAACGCAGCACATTTTCTTCACGGTCGGTTAAGGTGTCTAAGACATCTTCTAATTGTTCCTTTAATAATTCATAGGCAGCATGTTCTGCTGGACTGGTTGCTTCTTGGTCTTCAATGAAATCACCTAAGTGGGAGTCATCTTCTTCACCAATTGGCGTTTCTAATGAAACTGGCTCTTGGGCAATTTTTAAAATTTCCCGAACTTTTTCAGTCGGCAAGTCCATTTCAGCACCGATTTCCTCTGGTGTTGGTTCCCGGCCTAAGTCTTGCAGTAATTGCCGTTGAATCCGGATCAATTTATTGATGGTTTCTACCATATGCACTGGAATCCGAATCGTCCGTGCTTGGTCGGCGATTGCCCGGGTGATGGCTTGGCGAATCCACCAAGTTGCATACGTCGAAAATTTGAAACCTTTGCGGTAATCAAATTTTTCAACGGCCTTCATCAAACCCATATTTCCTTCTTGAATTAAATCAAGAAATTGCATGCCACGGCCGACATAACGTTTGGCAATACTAACTACCAGACGTAGGTTAGCTTCTGCTAAACGTTGTTTTGCTTCTTGGTCGCCTTCTTCAATCTTCAGGGCTAAGGCAACTTCTTCTTCGGCATTTAACAGAGATACCCGACCAATTTCTTTTAAATACATCCGTACTGGATCGTTAATTTTAACGCCAGTCGGCGCAGATAAATCTTCTTGTTGGGCCTTTTCGGCTACTTTTTCATCTTTTTTCAAGCTGTGGGTCGAAGGGTCGCCATTTTCATCGACAACACTGATGCCGGCATCTTCAACTTGTTGAATCAGCTTGTCCATTTCTTCAGCACCTAAGGAATAAGGTGTAGCCAATTGGTTTGTTAGTTCATCATAGACCACTTGACCTTTTGGTTTGTTTTCTTTGATAAAATTGGACAGTGCTTTTTCATAGGTTAATTTTTTTGTTTCTTCAGCCATCTAAAAAGGGCCCCTTTCAAAAGCATTACGCTTGCTTTAATTGTTTAATCAAATTAAATATTTCAATCTGCAATTCCACTTCCAACTGCCGGTTGCCTTTTTGGCTGGCTTCTTGCTGCTGTCGTTTTTTTTGATTGATTTCATCAGCAATGCTGGCCTTGGCGATCACCTGCAGCAGATCGTGAATTTCTTGGGGAGAACTTTCCTCCGACAGATTGAGATAAGCAATTTCAATGGCGAACTGTTTCAGTTGCGGATCTTTTAAAAAATCTAAAAAATCAGCAAAGACAAACTCGTGAACAGTTGCCAGATAACCTTCTAATAAAACATATAATTCTTGATAACTATCATGGGCAAAATGAAACTCGACTTGGCTCAACTGCCTGCGCACTGTAATCTCATTGAATAAGCGGTACAAAAGCATCTGCTCAGCTTTTTCCACTTGACTCAGTTTTTTCTTAGGTGCTGGAGCGGCTGTTGGCAGCTCATCTGGAACTGAATACTGCTCTACTTGAACTTGCCGCCGCTGTTCTTGCCGCTGGGTTTCCTTCAATAAGCGCAGCTGCTGTTGCAAGGTGTCCCGCCCTAGATTAAATTCCTGGGCCAATTGCGTCAGATAGCGATCTTGTTCAATTGGGGAAGAAACTTCTACTAGTGCTGTCAACACATCTTCAATGTATTCCAGTTGTTCTTTTTCATTTTGCATATTGCGATTGTGGCGCAAATAATTTTTCTTAAAGGCAAAAACCGTTTCCTGACCGTGTAATAAAACCTCAGCCAAGGCCTCGTCGCCATATTTTTTGCGGTATTCATCCGGGTCAAGCTTCTCCGGCAAACTAACAATCGTCACATCGAGACGGCTATTACTTTGCAGTAATTGAATCCCCCGGTTGGTCGCTTCGACACCTGCAGCATCTCCATCATAGGCGATAACCACTTGCTTAGCGACTCTTTGAATCCCGGCAATCTGCTGGTTTGTCAAGCTGGTCCCCATTGAAGCAATGCCGTTTTTGACACCGCTTTGCCACGCTGAAATGACATCCATAAAGCCTTCAAATAAAAAAACCGTCTGAGTTTTACGAATGGTTGGTCGCGCTGCAGCAAAATTATAGAGGACATCCCGCTTGTTAAATAAGACTGTTTCTGGGCTGTTTAAATACTTTGGCTGATCTTCACCGGAAAAATCTTCCGTCGGCAGTAATCTGCCGGAAAAGCCAATCGTGCGTCCTTGAAAGTCTTGGATGGGAAACATAATACGCTGGTAAAAGCGGTCTAAAAAGTTTCCATCACTTTGCTGGACAAATAGACCTGAGGCTTCTGACAATTGCGGATCAATTTTTTCATTCTCAAAAATTTTTGCTAAAAAAATCCGCTGCAAAGGGGCAAATCCTAATTTAAAATCCGTGATTAACTCTTTGGTTAAGCCACGCTGATACAAATATTCCAACGCCTCTGCGCCGGCTTTCGTGTTCATCAACATGTGGTGATACAACTCTTGGGCTTTTTCATGAAGCTCAATCAATTGTCGTTGCTGTGAATTTTGGGTGTCTTCCCTTGGTGTGGCCTGCTGCCATGCTTGATCAATTGGAAGGTTCTCTAATTCGGCAACTTTCACGACTGCTTCAGGAAAACTCAATCCTTCGATTTCCTGAATAAAGCCAAACACATTTCCGCCTTTACCGCAACCAAAGCAGTGAAATATCTGCTTGTCCTCCGCCACTGAAAAGGATGGTGATTTTTCATTGTGGAAGGGACACAATCCAAGATAATTCTTCCCGGATTTTTTCAACTGGACATATTGTCCAATCACTTCGACGATATTGGTCTTTTGCCGAATTTCATCGATTTTGGCATCGGGTATTCGACCGGCCATACTTTCACCTCCAACGTTTGGAAATGATGCAACCTATGACTCGAAAAATCGCACCAATCAGAAATCAGCGCGATTTAAAAATGGACATAGATATACATTATTATTCTATCACAAACATGGTGTTTTTCCAAACTGATTAACTGCTTTTTTTAGCAAAGTTTTAGATTTTGGTTATTTTCCAAATAAGCAGCCGTAAAACAGCATTTAAGACCATCATAATCGCAAATATCGGCAGCGTAGTCATCGTTAAGAAACCAATTTCCAAAAGCGAATGAAATAACATAGCCGCTACATAGATTCCCACCACCGTTGTACTCGCCAAGAAAATGCGCAACGGATTAAATGGTAGACAGGCTTTAATCACAGCTAAACAGCTAATCCCTATCAGCAGATAATACATCAACGTTGTGGTGTCTAACTGACTCCAGCCATTACCTTGACCCAACAGATAAATGGTCACTACATTCAAAATAACCAGTACCGCGTTAGGCAAAGCTGACTTTAAGGCCGTCGTTAAAAATTTACCATTGATGCGGCGCTTATCCCCTTCAAAGGACAAGAAGAAGGAAGGATAGCCTTCAATCGCCAAATCAATCAAAGTGATTTGAATGGGAATAAAAGGAAAGGCAATAGCCGTCAATCCGCAGATAATCGAAAGAATAAAGGAATAAATCGTCTTGATAAAGAAAATTCCCGAGACTTTGGTGACATTGTTAACTACCCGGCGGCCTTCAAAAAGCACCTGAGGCAACGTAGTAAAATCCGAATCCAATAAAACTAAATTGGAAATTTGGCGTGTGGCGCCATCGCCTTCTGCCATGGCGATGCTGACATCGGCTTCTCTCAGCGCCAAAACATCATTGACCCCATCACCAGTCATGGCCACCGTCCGGCCTCGGTCTTTTAATTCCTTAACTAAAAGTTTTTTCTGTTGTGGTGTTACTCGCCCAAAAACTGTATAGTAAGTGGCAGCTTTTCTGACCTCATTATCCGTTTGACAAGTTGATAAATCAATATAATTCTCGTAATTCGGCAAGCCAGCACGACGGGCGATGTTAGAAACGGTTACGGGGTTATCCCCGGAAATAACTTTTAAATCGACCCCTTCTGCGTGGAGATAAGCCAAAGTTTCTTCGGCATTTTGGCGGATGATATCTTCAATTTCAAAAATAGCTAGAGGCTCAAGATGCTCAAAATTTTCCTGCAAATTTTGATTGGGAGCAATCGCCAACATCAAAATCCGGTAGCCTTCTTTTTGGGCGGCGACAATTTCCGGAAATTCTTGCTGAGGCACTAATTTCTCTGGCGCGCCCAAATAAATGGTTCCAAGCTCCTTAAATTCCATAGCGCCCCATTTGCGCTCTGAAGAAAAACCGAGTTTTTCACCGGCACCATAGCGATTCGAGACTGAAAAATAATCCCGCAACGCCTGCATCGTGACATTATTATCTGTCGATTCAGCTAAATAACTGCCGATAATTGCCGGCAGCTGGTCTTCATAGACTGGATGCAAGGATCGAACATGCTCAACTCGCATGCGGCCCTCGGTGATTGTGCCGGTTTTATCCAAGCACAAGGTATCAACATGGGCCAGCGTTTCAACAGCATACATGTCCTGCACTAAAATTCTTTTTTTCGCCAACTTGGTCACACCGGTGGTCAAAGCAATACTGATCAATAGAACCAGTCCCTTTGGCAGCATTCCCAATAAAGCTGCCGCCGAGACAACGACTGAATCTTTAATACCGCTGTCCCGCAAAAAGAAAGCTTCAATAAATAATAAAATCCCTAAAGGAATAATGACAAAGCTCGTAAAGCGAGAAACTTTTCTAATTGAGCGGACCAATTCAGAATCCAATGGTTTATGGACCTTGGCTTCATTGGCAAGCTTCATAGCATAATTATCTAAGCCGACGTGAATCACCTTGGCTGTTAAACTACCACTGGCTAAAAAACTACCAGATAAAAGTTCATCACCCGTGTGTTTAACTACCAAATCCGCTTCACCGGTTAATAACGATTCATTGGCCTCTCCCTGTCCGTCTAAAACTTCGAGGTCAGATAAAATTTCGTTCCCTGCCTTCACCAAGACAACATCATCTAAAACCAGCTCACTGGAATCAATCGTTGCCACTTGTCCATCTCGAAGCACCTCAACACCCTGCTTTGAGACAATTGACAATTTTTGGACCATATTACGGGCATGGATTTCTTGATAAATTCCGATGGTGATATTGACTAAAATAATCACCAGATAAAACATATTGGAGTATGCCCCAACAAAAAATAGGCAAATCCCGATTAAAATATTCAGCAAATTAAAGAGGGTTAAAATATTATCTGAAAAAATTGCTTTTGTCGATTTGCTAGCATTTTCCGTGTGATTATTTTGCAGCCCTTGAGTTTGACGCTGGGCGACTTCCTGGGCTGTTAAGCCAGTTTCATTTTGCATATCGATTCCTACTTTCCAAATTATCAGTATCCAGTCTACCACGGCAGCAAAGAAACTCAAGAAATAACCGACTCATTTTCAGAAATTTTATAAAAACTTTTTTCTTTTGTGAAGCAAACCTCTTAGAACATTTAACTATCTAGCCTTTTCCCTAAAAAAATACGCCGAAAGCAATCAAGCACCGGCGTAAAAAAAATTGATTCAAAGGAAAATTTTTATTTGTATTTTTCTTCTAAGCTACTCATCCACCAGCCTAATGCTGCCCCAGCAACACACAGAGCAAAGCAGGCTAGATAGCCCATAATGCCCATTCCACTGTAATTCGTTGGAATAATCATCACTGTTGAGGCAAAGACCACCCCTAAAATAAAATGGAACAGCTTTGCATAGGCCTTGCTAAAGATATAATCCATCACTTTTGACAGGCCTAGCACACAGACCAGTCCGCCAATGGCTAATGGTATAATCACGCCGAAATCCATCGTCTTAAAGCCATCACTCATGGCGGTATACATTCCCATGTAAACTAAAAAGTTAGATGGGCTTAAGCCGGGAACAATCATCCCTAAGCCAATCAAGCCACCGGCGATCATCCAAGTGAAAAAGTTTTGATCGACTTGGCCGCCGAAAAGATCTGCGCCAAACAAAAGGAAGATAAAGGCCACCACAAAGGTAATTGCCATCAAAACCGTATCCCCTTGACTGCGGCCTTCTTTGCCGGCTTCTTTCCAAAGGGCCGGCACTGTTCCTAAAATACAGCCGACGAAAAACCAAAGAATCGGTGTTTCATAATTCGTCAATAAAAAACTGATTGGAAACGAGAGTAAAAAGACGCCGGTAACTCCGCCGATACCGACAGGAATAAAATACAAAACATTTTCTTTAAAGTTTCTAGTTAAATGGGCCAGAAACGAAATCATTCGTTCATAGATGCCGAAGACTGCCGCCAGCGCACCCCCACTGACTCCCGGCAAAATAAAGCCTGATCCAATAAACATCCCTTTGACAAAACGTAGTAGCCAGTCTTTTAAAGAAGACTGGTCCTGTGATTTTTCCATTTTTCTCCACCTATCTTAATTTTTAATTATTACCCAAAAATTGATTCGTAAAATTCAATCAGCTTTTGATTGTCTTGGACAATTTGGCTGTAAAAGAAATTCCCGCCGTTACTGTATAGATAGCCACCATTATACAAAATCGCCTGCCATTTATAATAACGGTAAGTTTCTGCCGTCTGATTTCCCAAAAGGGGCGCCAAAACGTCCCGAGAATAAGTCTCAGCTAAGTTGACAGTGCTGGTACCGCCGTTTTCACTGACATAGGCAATATAATCATGGCCAAAATTATAAGATTGAATCGCTGTTGACAGATTGTCGCCGGCAGCCTCAGTCGTTTCAATGGCGCCGGACAGGTAACTAATCCCCTGTTCAATGCTATCTGCTTGTGTTTCAATAGAATCGGGTTCTCCTGATAAACTCTCCGAACTCTGCATCAAATCTGTGCCACTGCCTTTAGACTCCGTATAAATAATCGCTAAAATCAATGTCTCATGGTCACTGATTCCGTATTGACTAGCCAGCGTTTCGACTTCTGGCCGGAAACTTTCCACTCGTTTAATAATTGTATAAGTTCGATAGCCAATAAACAAAGCTACTAATAGACTAACTAAAATAATTAATTTTATCAACATAAAAAGGCAACCTAATGGGCCTCGACGTTTTTTTCGCATAATTTCCATCCTTTTTTTCAAGGTTTTTCTATCATACCGAAAAAAAGCGCCGTTGAAAAACCTTCTTAAAGATATTTAAAATAACTTAACAATCAACTTTAGATTTTCTGTTGGCAGCTTACAGGCCTTACAATTTTGATAGCGGTCAAAAACTGTTAAAATAAAGAAAAGCCGTTATACTATTTTTAGAAGGTGCCCTTATGGAATTCAGACAACAAACTGCCATCATGTCAGACGGCAGCCAATTATATTACGAAGTTTACGGTACAGGCTTTCCCGTGGTCCTGCTCCACGGAAATGGCGGCAATGGGAAATTCTTTTCCAAGCAAATTCCTTTTCTCAGCCGTTATTTTCAATTGGTGATTATTGACAGTCGTGGTCACGGCCGTTCTGCTAATTACGCTGATACTCTCAGCTTCAGCTTGATGGCGCGGGATATTTTTGAAATCCTCGAACAGGAAAAAATTGCCCAAGCGGATTTTATCGGCTTTTCTGACGGGGCCAATTTAGCGATGGTTTTTGCGGTCAACTATCCGCAAAAAGTGCACCGGCTAGTTTTAAATGCCGGCAATTTAAATTTTGCCGGTTTGCGGAAAATCTCCCAGTGGACTAGTTATTTAATTGTTGCAGTAAGTCACGTTTTAGCCCTCTTTGGTAGCAGGCTGAAGCGCCTGAAGACCGCCAGTGATTTATTATTAAAAGACACGGACTTAAGACCAGATGACCTGCAAACAATTCAAGCCCCTACTTTAATAATCGTCGGAGCCCATGATGTTATCAAAAAAAGTCATTCCCGCAATCTAGCACACTGGATACCTAATAGCCAGTTTATCGAGGTGCCAAAAGTCGGGCACCAGTTGGCCCGTCAAGCACCAGCCGCATTTAATCAGCTTATCTTAGCTTTCTTACAAGATCGGAGGTCCTCATGGAAAAAATAATTGCCTGGTTCAAAAAAAGATTACCTGTTTTCAAGTTTTTATTTCTACTATCAGTAATTATCGTCGTTATTTTTCAATTAGTCACCCTCAGTAAAACCATCACGCCGGAGCAAATTGTGGATGTGTTTCAAAGTATTCCCCTGTGGAAGCTGGCAGTAATGCTAGTGATTGGTCTAGTCGCTATTTTGCCAATGCTGAACTATGATATTGTCCTGAATAAACTGCTGGGGCAAAAGCTTAAAACTAGTTTTTTATTGGAGTCCAGCTGGTCGATAAATACTATTAACAATATGGTCGGCTTCGGTGGTGTCTTTACCATCGGCTTGCGAACTGAATTTTTCGGCAAGGAAATCGATGGAAAAAAACTGCTGCAGCACCTGTCCAAGCTACTTCTGTTCTTAATGTCAGGGCTCTCGGTTTTTAGTCTCGTTAGTTTTATTTTACTATTTACAATGCCGATGAACCATTACATCACAGATTATTGGATTTGGCTTTTAGGTGGCAGCCTGTACTTCCCGGTTGTTTTACTTGTCACTAAGTTAAAAAAGGAAGGCATCTTAGGAGGCTTAGCCGCAAAATACCGCTGGCAGCTCCTGTTAACATCGACCCTTGAATGGGCAGGTGTTCTAATCAGCTTTCTGGCCATCGGCGCTTTGATGGACATCAAGGTTAACTTTTTTGCGGTCATTCCACTATTCATTGCCTCTTCTGTTATCGGGATTGTCTCGATGATTCCCGGTGAGCTAGGGAGCTTCGATGTGATGATGATTTTTGGATTAGCATCGCTTGGTGTTCCCCATGATGTAGCTGTCACTTGGATTTTATTGTATCGCCTGTTTTATTATGTGATTCCTTTTATTATCGGCGCGGTCTTTTTATTTAAAAATCTCGGCGGTGAAATTGATAGCCGCTACAATGGAATTCCAAAAGAATTGCTCCAGGAAATTGCCCATAAAGTGTTGGTTTTTGCCTTGTATTTTTCTGGCAGCATGATGGTTCTATTAGCGACAATTCCTGAGGCCTTCAACCATTTTCAATGGTTGAATCATATCAATCCTTGGCGTTTACATTTTATCAGTCAGTTTCCCAGTCTGCTTTTAGGCTTTTTATTACTGGTGATGGGCCGGGCAACCGCCAATCGCAGTCAAAAAGCTTATCTGCCAACATTAATTTTACTGGCACTGGCTAGTGTCTATATTTTCTTCAGTGAATTTAACACGGCAACATTAGTCTTTTTAGTATTGCTATTTGTTTTAGCAGTCTTTTCCAAAAGAGAATTGTATCGCAAACAATTTGTTTACTCTTGGGAAAGCATGACGATGGACGGCTTATTATATACTGCATTATTTATTTTATATATTGCGATTGGCATCTATAATTTGCCAGCTTTTCCTCATCACAACCATCATACAATCGATTTCTTTTTATTTCCCTCAGAGCGCACTTGGTTGACAGGCTTTATTGCAATTGTCGTCGTGGCATCGATCATTTGGCTCTTCATTAAATATCTACAGGGAGAGAAAAAAGTCCTTGGTGAAAAAGTTGCAGATGAACAGGTCTATCAAGTCCTTAATAAATATGGCGGCAATCCCGAAAGCCAATTGGCCTTTTTAGGGGATAAAAATATTTATTTTTACAATGATGGTACCGAAAATACCGTTTTCCTTCAGATGAATACCCACAACGATAAATGTGTCATCATGGGGGATCCAGCCGGCAAGGAAAGTGATTTTGCCGATGCGATTCAACAGCTGATTCATGACGCCGATATTCTCGGCTATCATCCGGTCTTTTACGAAGTGAGCGAGAAGTTGGTCATGCTACTCCATGAGTTTGGCTATGATTTTATTAAAATGGGAGAAGCTGCCGAAGTTGATTTAACAACCTTCACGATCTCCGGAAAAAAAATGAAGGGCCAACGAGCTACCATGAATCGTCTCCAAAAAGAAGGTTATCAGTTTGAAGTCCTCAAGCCGCCTTTTAATCAAGAGACAATGGCTAGCTTGCGGGAAGTCTCAGATGCTTGGTTAGCTGGCCGCAAAGAAAAAGGTTTCTCTCTAGGCTTTTTCTCTGAGGATTATCTGCAAAAATCGCCAATCTCGGTGATTAAAGACCAGACAGGTGCAATTGTTGCCTTTGCCAATATTATGCCGACTTACACAGAGACGATCGGCACAATTGATTTAATGCGCCATAATCCCGAAACGGCGCCTTCAGGGACGATGGATTTTCTTTTTATCAATCTGTTTGAGTATATGCACAACGAAGGCTTAACCATCTTTGATTTAGGGATGGCGCCCCTCTCAAATGTCGGCACCTCCCGCAAAAGTTTTACGCAGGAACGCATCGCATATCTAGTCTATCAATTTGGTTCGCATTTTTATTCCTTCCAAGGTCTGCGGGATTATAAGGAAAAATATGCTGCCGAGTGGGTGCCAAGCTATACCGCCTACTCCAGAGATAGTTGGATTATTTTTGTCATGAGCGCTCTGTTAATTATTGATAATGCACCCGTTGAAAAATAACGAAAAAGCCCACCACTGCGGTAAGTTTCCCGCAGTGGTGGGCAATTTTTATTTAAAGTTTTTTAGTTGTCGTCATGCCAAAAATCCTGTAGTTTTTCTGGCAATTCTTCCGGTCGATTAAAGCCAAGATAGCCCCGCCAATGCTCGGGAAAATACTGCTGATAGCGGGTGGTGACAAAGCGTTGGTCTAATAAAAGAACCACCCCTTTATCGGTCATCGTGCGAATTACACGACCGGCCGCCTGCAAGACTTTATTCATCCCGGGAATTTGATAAGCATATTGGAAACCTAACCCTTTTTCATCGTAATAGTTTTTAATCAAATCCTGCTGGTGACTGAGCTGCGGTAGACCAACACCCACAATGCCGACACCAATCAGCCGGGTCCCCTTCAAATCAATCCCTTCAGAAAAAATCCCCCCTAAGACACAAAAACCAATTAACGTTTCTTTTGGTTCTAGCTCAAAGTTAGCTAGAAATACTTCCCGTTCTTCTTCACTCATTTGATTTTGCTGAATCAAAGTCCGCAATTCTGGATAAGCTTCAATAAACAGTTGATATACATCATCTAAATAACGGTAGGAAGGAAAGAAAAAAAGATAATTACCGGTTTTTCCCTGAGCTAATTTTGCCAGCTCAGCCACCACTCTAGGCAAACTAGCCTCCCTTTGACGATAAGTCGTCTGAATCTGTTGGTCAACCAATAACAATTGCTTTTTTTCATCAAAAGGCGAGGCTAAACGATAAGTCAACCGTTCTTCATTGCCTCCTAAAACCTCACTATAATAATCTAAAGGCGTCAAACTAGCCGAAAATAAAATCGCTGCCCGTCCTTTTTCTAAGCTCTGATTTAATAAAAAAGACGGGTCAATACAGTATTGCTTGATGATGATATCATGATTGCGCTGCTCCAAATAAGTTACAAAATGGTCATCGTAAAATTCGCTAATTCTAGTATAATTCAACGCTTCAAAGTAAAAGCTTAAAACCATTTCCTGCAAATCATCATTAGGATTTTCCGCTAACCATTCCTTCGCCACCTCAGTAAATTGGTAAACCCGGCTTGTCAAACTCTCCACCGGAGCCGCTTGCGCAAAAAAGTCAGTCTCCTTTTCCTCTAAGACTTTCCGCAGTTGAATCATTTCTTGATTTAACTTAGTCAAAGCTTTATGTAGCTTCTTGTGGTTTTTACTTTGATTTTTTAAGGTCAAAATCGTATTTTTGTTTAAAGACTGGGAATACATCTCCCGTCCCCGATCAACTAAATTATGGGCTTCATCTACTAAAAAAAGACTTTGACCATCGGGATTTTCAAAAAAGCGCCGCAGATAGACTCTAGGATCAAAGAGATAATTATAATCGCCAATCACAATATCACAAAAATTACTCAAATCCAAAGATAGCTCAAAGGGACAGACTGTGTGCTTTTTGGCATAGGTCTCAATCACTTCACGAGTCAGCTGATTCTCCTCGTGAAGCACATCCCACAAGACATCGTTAATTCGATCATAATACCCCTTGGCAAAGGGACAGGCCTCCGGAATACAATTTCGTTCTGTCAAAAAACAAATTTTGTCTTTGGCAGTCAAGGTGACACTCTTGACCTCAGCTTGCTTTTCCTTTAGTGCAGTAATCCCCTCTTCTGCGACCGTCCGTGTAATCGTCTTGGCCGTCAAATAAAAAATCCGTTGCGCCTTCCCCTCACCAATCGCTTTAAGAGAGGGAAACAATGTCGAAATCGTCTTACCGATACCAGTTGGTGCCTCCACAAACAGCTGACGTTCACTTAAAATCGTCTTATAAACCGCCACCGCCAATTCCCGTTGTCCTTTACGATAATCAGGAAAAGGAAATTCCAGTTGCTTCAAAGACTGGTTTCGTTGCTCCTGCCACTCCTCTTGAAAAATCAACCATTTCTCATATTCCGTCACCACATGTGTAAAAAATTCAGCCAGCTCAACAGCAGAAAAGGTCAATTTCTGGCGAGTAATTTTTTTCTCAGTCGTCTGAAAATAAGTTAATTGTAAGGTAATCTGTTCCAGATTTCCCTTTAAACAGTAGATATGTCCATAACATTTGACCTGATTCCAAAACATTTCAACCTGTTCAGGTAATAAGTCCTCAAATTCCGGCTCAGAAGTTTTTATTTCATCGATTATGATCTGTTGATCTTCTGTAATTACCCCATCTGCCCGGCCTTCAACTGTTAACATCCGTTCCGTTAAAGGTACCTCTAAAGACAGAAAAACTTCTTTTTGATAATTTTCTCCACCAGCCTTTTGTAGTTGGCGATGAATGCGGGCCCCCTCTTGCGCCGTGTGGTCACTAGTATGCCGCTCGTCAATGCTGCCTTTGCGCAAAATAAATTCCACCAAATTGCGCACTGAAATTCGTGCTGTTTTCATGGGCAACCTCCTAACTTATCCATTATAGAACATCCATTCGCATTTCACTAGTCAAAATACGGAGAATACTAAAGACAAATCCAGAAATCTCTGAAGATTTCCAACTTCATAAATGCTTTTGTACAAATTATTTTTGATTACCCACGAACTTTTACAGCTCATAGATTGGCCACAAAGTATCAACAGATTTTATGTGGAAATTAAAGTCAACAAAAAAACGCCTATCAAACTTAGCTGGTAAGCCAATTTTTGATAGACATTTCAATAATCTTTAATAATCAGTAAAATTCCATAATTTTTCTTGGAACTCAATGCCGTTATTTGATTCAAAAATGCTGAGACTAGTGTTCCCCAATAAGCCCGCCTCTCTAACATCAGCAACTGTTTTCCCCTTAAGCAGCTGCATTAGCGTCATCAAAGTAACACCATGGGCGACGATTAGATACTTTTCATCATTACTATAAGCTAACGAATCGCTAAAACGCTTCACTCTTTTTGCTAAATCAAAAAAACTTTCACCATGGAACGCTGTTGGATCATATTTTTCCGGCACATGTAACAAATCATGAAATTCCGGCTCCTGCTGCTTCTCTTCAATCCGCAGCCCATCCCAATCACCGAAGTTAATCTCCTGCAAGTCATCGACAACTTCAATCACCGGTTTTGCTGTCTGAGGCAGCAAAATATTATTTAACGTTTCCTGTGCCCGCTGCAATGGACTGACATACGCTTTGGCAAATGTTTCCTTTGCCAAATACTCTCCCAGCAACTGCGCTTGCGCCACCCCTTCCGGCAACAACGGCGGATTTGACTGACTGCCATTAAACCGGCCTTCATGATTATTAATCGTCAACCCGTGACGTACAAAATAAAGCTCTGCCATGCTTTTCATCCCCCTGAACTTTAGAATAATCAAACATCAAACTTTCTCTCTTAAGCTTAACGGAATCTAGCGGGTTGTCAAATGGCGATGGACAGAATCGGCGAGTATCTTGGGCAAAACTTACGATTTCGCCTCCTGCGCAGCTTTGATCCTTATGTTATACATTTTAAAGTCTTTTCAAGGCGAATAATTTTGACTAAATTCAGCTGATGATTGATTCAAAATATGTTAACTCAGAGTTAGAGGTGCTTTTATATATAGGAACAAGTGTGTTACAAAGTTTACACCTAATTTAAACAAATGGCTCCCTAAAAGCAAATTATTCTTGATTTTACTTTTGAGGGCCTCTGCAAAACTGTTTCTGTCTCGTAGACCTACTGGATTCACAAAGACAATATAATTCGGGATTCCATTTGTTAATAAAACTAATGTCACAACCATTTTTATGTTTACCTTAGCAGATAAACTATATAATCTTTTTCTTAACTGCTATTAGTTAACTTTATAAATCCTCAATCCAATACTCCATATATCCTTCATAAAAATAACTCGTATCAATTCCTTTCATGAAAATTTCTCTGTCGTTAACTTTATCTGTCAAAGCCTCTTTTAGCAAATAACGAATTTCTAAATCATTTATAGGGCTACGTTCCATCGCTGATAGGTAAGCCTCTTTATCGATTAGAGACCAATCAACAACTTTTCCTAATTCTTTTTTTAGAATCAAGTCCAACCATATGCGCATACTGCGACCATTGCCTTCTCGAAAAGCATGCGCCACATTCATTTCGACATATTTAGCGATAATCTCTTCAAAAGTACTTTGAGGCATTGAATCTATATTTTCCAATGCCGGTTTCAAATACATCACTGAAGCAAATCTAAAGTTTCCTTTTGCAATGTTTACATCTCTGATTTTTCCAGCAAAATAATAAATATCTCCAAATAAATTTTCGTGAATATCAGAAAGGCTTCGAAATGTGCCTATCTCAAAATCATTAATCTTACCTGACTCAAACAAATCTTTAGCCTTTTTTTTGCTGAGCTTTTCTTCGGTTTTGGCTAAATCAATTTGGTTAGTTATATTTAGTTTGTTCTCTAGCATGGCTACACTCCCAGATAATAGTGACAAAAATTTATTTCAGATGAAAGCACCTATTTTTTATCACCATTTTAAATCTACAAAACAATACAAAAATAGCAACGAATCCTTAGAATCGTTGCTACAATTTTTATACCGGCGGCCGGGGTCGAACCGGCACGCCCTCGCGGGCACTGGATTTTGAGTCCAGCGCGTCTGCCAATTCCGCCACGCCGGCATGTTGTATAATTTTGTGAAAAGGCGGTAACCGGATTTGAACCGGTGATGAAGGTTTTGCAGACCTCTGCCTTACCACTTGGCTATACCGCCATTATGCAATTTCCCTTAAAAAAGGAACTGGGGTAGCTGGATTCGAACCAACGCATGAGGGAGTCAAAGTCCCTTGCCTTACCGCTTGGCTATACCCCAATAAGAGGGCGAACGATGGGAATCGAACCCACGAGTGCCGGAGCCACAATCCGGTGCGTTAACCACTTCGCCACGATCGCCGTAATACTAAACTAATTAAAAAATAATGGCAGGGGTAGCAGGAATTGAACCCACACTAACGGTTTTGGAGACCGCTGTTCTACCTTTAAACTATACCCCTACAATGGAGGAGAGTGGATTCGAACCACTGAACCCTAAGGAACGGATTTACAGTCCGTCGCGTTTAGCCACTTCGCTACTCCTCCAAATGGCGCGGGACAGAATCGAACTGCCGACACATGGAGCTTCAATCCATTGCTCTACCAACTGAGCTACCGAGCCAAAATTATTCAAAAGATAAACGGTCTGGACGGGACTCGAACCCGCGACCTCCTGCGTGACAGGCAGGCATTCTAACCAGCTGAACTACCAAACCGTAAATGGAGGTTAACGGGATCGAACCGCTGACCCTCTGCTTGTAAGGCAGATGCTCTCCCAGCTGAGCTAAACCTCCAGTGTAAAACAATGACCCGTACGGGAATCGAACCCGTGTTACCGCCGTGAAAGGGCGGTGTCTTAACCGCTTGACCAACGGGCCAGGAAATTAACGGAGAGTAAGGGATTCGAACCCTTGAGACAGTGGTTACCGTCTACATGATTTCCAATCATGCTCCTTCGGCCTCTCGGACAACTCTCCAGAGAAAAAGAATCCTACTCAATTCATTAATTTGAAGCTAACTCCGGCAGTAGGACTCGAACCTACGACATCATGATTAACAGTCATGCGCTACTACCAACTGAGCTATGCCGGAATAAACAACTGCGTGGCGACGTCCTACTCTCACAAAGGGCAACCCTTCACTACAATCGGCGCTAAGAAGCTTAACTTCTGTGTTCGGCATGGTTACAGGTGTATCCTTCTCGCTATCGCCACCACACAA
>NZ_JBXPBQ010000012.1:0-70792 GCF_056924355.1 Enterococcus sp. LJL90
CAATTTTTTGGAAGGAGAATCTTTGTGAAACGGGTAGAGAGCTTTAAGCTTGGAGACGTGTATGTGGTAAAACCGAAAGGATTCAATCAACCAGCTGAAATGCGTTTGCTGGCGGTAGACTGGGATTCTCAACAATTTACTGCACGTCCTGTACGAGTGGATCAGGCAGACTGGGAGAGGTGGAAAAAACAACACAACACCAACGAGATGGTTATCAAAAGAACAGAAATTTTAAAAAAGTCAATTTTTTTTTAGTATAACTCTTGTAATGCGAACATGCGTTTGCTAATATTAAATTATAGTTAGGCAATTCAAATATATCCGCTCTAAACTGTCCATGGTTAAACAAGAAATAGCGTACCGATTGTTAGCCAATTTTTAGAAACAGGCAGATTTTAACTTGCAGAAGATTTCAAAACGTGCTACTCTTTTGCTAAAGATTCATACAAAAAGAAACGTGTTTTGACACTTTTTCGGCATAAATCTGTTTGTTGCTAGATTTGAGCGAACAAACAAAAATAGAAGAGCCCCCTAACCCCCTATGAGTTTCTCAGGCTCAAGGGTGCAACAACTTGTCTCTCAACGAGTTGCTGCGTGGTCAAGGGTGTCCGCAGAAAAAACAGTGCATTTTCTCTGGAACAGCTCCTCTAGCCAAGTAAACTTGACTGAATAATTTTAACACATACGGCCACTTTTTGGTACTTCACAAAAATTTTTCTTGCGAAAGTTAGCGAAAAAAGGTTGTTGGTTAAATTATTCAGCTTAAGAAGAAAAGCAAGAGGCTGACCTAGATGAAAATCAGGGTCAGCCTCTTTTTTGTTTTTGTTCGCCCTACTGTGGAAATGAACATGGTCATGAAATGGGGGAAAAGGATGAAACAAGCAGTAGTGAATGTGTTGGATAAGGGACAAGTGTTATCAATCGGCGCTCTGGCGCTGGTCGGAAAGAGTGTTCGATTACTGAACCATGACATGTACATGATGATGGGCTATACGGTTCGCAAAAGAGGCCATATGAAGCCCAGAAAGAAAGTCGTAGCGGAAGCGTACACCAATGAGAACCATGAAATTGTGAGCTTAGCCCATATCTACCCGTTTATTCAAACAGTGGTAGACAAACAAGGGCGAGTAATTGCAAGACGAAAACAGATAACGGATCAATTGCGGCTTACACAGGCAATTGAGTTATAATAACTAGCTTTTCTTAGGTTTGCTTGTAAACAAGCAGGGGATCTTTCACAACTGAATATCCGGAAAAAGAATAATCCAGAATAGAGACCTATGATTCTTTTTCTTTGGCTGCTGTTGGAGTGGGCGACAACAGCAGTTTGAACTTAGCCCGTGCAGTAATACCACTTGCCAAGACCTCGAAAGAGCGAGCATTTAGACTAGGTATTACAGAGTTTGGGGTACCGTATGCTAAAAACCCTACGACAATTCTGGAGTGTAACATGAGGAATCGCACAGACACACATGTACAAACAAACCTAAGAAAAGATAGGGAATGCCCTATTTTGAGTTTTGTTAGGCAAACGTGACACAACAAAGTGCCGCCTAACGAACCTGAAAACAGGACAAGAAAGAAGGAGGGGGACAAATGAATCAGTTTGATGTGTATTGGATAAGTACACCCAGTCCACTAGGGACTGTGGCGAATGGGTGTGAGCGAGATATTGAGGCCAATTCAGTACAAGAAGCACTTGAAGAACTACAAACACGAGTCCAACGACGCCGGATAGATAATGGCGTAGAAATAAAGGCTTATCGGATTGAGAGCCACCTAATTTATTAAGAGGGGGAATAGAAAAAATGAAAAAACCAACAAAAAAGACCGTAAAAAAATGGACACTTCAAATTTTAGACCCACAAGGGAACGTCACGTATCAAGAAACGGCCGAAGTCAGTGAAACAAAAGCCAAAACGTTAGCTCGTAAAGCAGAAAAGAAACGGCTCTAGCCACATATTTCGCTGAGTAGACTAGTCAAAGGTCACCAAAAGGGGGAAAAGGAATGTCAAAAAAAGAGCTTGTTCGCTTACAAAATAAACTAGCGTATTACGAAGCCTTTCATGCAAAGACGTTTAAAACAAGTTTTATCCATCATGAGGTGGCCTTGTATATCCAAGAACATGCAAAACTAGTCAGTGGCTTTGATTCAGATGGAACCTTTATTCGACCTAACCCTAAAACGGCCGGCATGAGCCACAATTAGCTATTTAGCGAAACCGGAGAACAAGGGCAAGAAATGAGTTTCCAAATAAGGTGAATGATTTAGTTTATGAGGGGAAGTTGGTATAATGGAAGTAAGAGAAATTCAGGTTATTGATCAAAATTTTATTTGGCCTCTTGTAGATGGTTATGGACGTGAAATACAGAAATTAGAGCTAAATCAGGAGTACCGTTTGATACGTAAACCGAACTATATGTTGCTGTTAAGGCCAAAGGAACAACAGTTAATGCTTCCGTTCTTTGCGCCAAGTTCTCTGTTCCAGCAACAGAAAGTAGAAAAGTTAGATGACACCAAGAGAAGAAAAAGCTTACAAGCGCGCCCGTTTATTGGCTATGTTACATCAAGATGATTGGCTTAGTGATAAAGACAAACTTGAAGAAATACAACAATTTACCAAAAAAGAGATTCTTCACCTAGAAAAACGAAAACCTAGAGGTGGTAGACCTTCTACTGTCAACATTTCTGAAGAAGAATTTTTGCATTATGTTTATGTTGGATATGATTATATTCAAATTAGTAAAGCCTTAAATGTATCCATCAAACAATTGGTTAATTGGCGGGAGAAACATCTTTATTCGAAAAAAACGAAAAGTCAGCTGAAACAAGAGTACGTTGCACGTTTCTTAAGTCAGGGAAAAAAAGGGGAGTCACAAAATGAATAAATGGAGTAATTTTACTCAGAAAAAAAAGTTATTGGTGATTGGTGGAGCGTTAGGTGTTGTCTTGGTGATTGGCGGTGGTAGTACCGCTTATGGAATTAGTCAAAGTCGCCAACAACGAGTGAATGCACAAGTTACCTTGCAACAACAAACGGATCTTGTGGACGAGGACGGTTCACTCGCAAAAGAAATCAGTGCCTTGTTTGATTCCGAACAACCGGCCTTTTTAACGGCGGATATAACACAAGCGACAATGGATGGGCTTCAAAAGAAATTGGATAGTGCAAAAAAAGAAGCTGATACGGTTGTGCGTGAGTATTCAGATTTATCTAACGCTGCGTTCACGAAAAGCTATCAAGAACTCGAAAGTCAATTAATGAATGCCGAAGATAAGTACACGACACAAATCGCAATAAATGAAGTATTCGATGGAGATACAGCGGCGTTGAGTGGCACAACGGTACATGCTGATTTAGCAATTAAAGAAGCCACCACAGCAGATTCACTGAGTGCAATTCTACCATTAGTTGCAGATATCGAAGCAGATGAATGGGTAGACGCTTTTGATTCCGTCTATAACAATGCCAAAGCCCAAGTGGACACCATTACACAGGCAACAGATACCGTGAATGCGTTGTTTGATGGCGACACACCAAAAGAAGATGTGACTCAAGACAGTTACAACGCCGCTAAAGAAGTCGTAGATACCATTAAAAATGAGACAGTGAAAGCGACGTTAACTGACAAGTTGGGAATTGTGCAAGCTAAATTAGATGAGAAAAAGGCAGCCGAAGAAGCGGCCGCAAAAGCTGAGGCAGAGGCACAAGCCGCTTCAACTGGTGGGACAGTCGTCCAAAATGAAGATGGTAGTTATGCGGTTCAAGCACCAGCCACTTCTTCTACTTCTGGCTCGACTGGTTCCAGTGCTTCAGGTGGTTCTAGCAGTGGAAGTAGCTCAACTTATAGTGGCTCCAACAATAGTTCAAGTAGCTCTTCAAACAACAATTCCTATACCCCAAGCTCTAGTGGTTCTAGTAGTGGCGGTTCGTCTAGTGGCAGCACAACAAGTGGCGGTTCTTCTGGTAATAGTGCCGGTTCTAGCTCTAGCTCTGGTTCCAATTCAGGTGGATCAAGCGACGATACAGGAGGAAATTCTACAGGGGGGACAGTCACGGGTGGTGGAAGTAGTAGTCACGGTGGAGGTGCCTCGTGGGAAGGTGGTACTTTCGACCCAAGTATCATGAATTAAACAAAACTAAATAGAAAATACAAGACTGCATAGCCAAAAGGTTATGCAGTCTTTTTATACATATAAATTGATTTTAGAAAGGAATGAGTCCTTTGTGGAGAAACAACAAAATTCTTGTTTTTGATACCTCGTAACGATTTTCTGCTGGACGTTGCGAGGATTTTTTAAAGAATGGAGCGACATATGAAAAAATTTCATCAGAAACTGTTCACGCTATTAGCAGTGTTTGTCACAATGACCAGTACATTGGGGACACCAGCATTCGCTTTAGCAGATGAATTAACAACTACAGCTCAAACGGAGCTAGTAGAAAATGACAATACAACAGCAGCAGAAGTCCAAACCGAAGATTCGACGTCAGACGGTAAAGTTACTCCTGCTACTGAAAACTCAGAACCGCCAACCGATTCAAGTAGCTCTTCTGAGGCAAATGGTGAGACAGCTAATGCAAATGATAGTCCTGTCACCACAGATGACGACGCTGAATTACCTTATACAACACGGACAATTTCAGCTGCAGATGAACTTCATCAAGAAATGAAGGACAAAGAAGCCTTATATGTCATTGATGGTGTGTTGTATTATCAAGGTGAAGAATTATATATTGGCGGCGGTGATTCTATTGTACCAGCCAAATATGAAGAATTATTAAAAGCGGGTGTAGCTCAAACGTTGACAACGGCAAGTACCACGTTCCGTATGGCTCGTTCTGTGAACGCAGGGCAACAAGTAACCATCGAATTTAAAGGGTACGTCTCCGCTACTAACCCTTATGGCTATACAAGTACGGTCGGTGATTTTAGAATTGACGGCCAACAAGCTTTTTGTGTGCAACACCATTTACCGACCCCTGCGACAGGTATGACCGGTTCAGCAGATATTTACGATGATCAACGTGTCCGTAATGCGTTGTATTATGGGTGGGGAGGACCGGCAAATATTTTCTCTGATTACAACGTTGGTATGGTGGTTACTTCACTAGTATTAGACCGCATTATCAGTGGTGGCACCACTGGACAAGGTTTCACGGAATACGCTGCTCTTTGGGAACGTGTTAATAATGGTACAGCACCACGTGGCGATATTCACGTAAATAGGACAGACTCAGATACCAGGATAGAAGGTAGTTATCAAGTTTCCGAGGATTTTTCAATATGGTCAGACTCTAATCCTAGTGATAACTATGATTTAGGAGTACCTGAAGGAGTTGAGCTAGTAAGTAGAACTAGTGGGAATGTGTTAGGGGCAGGAACGCATACTATCAGTAGTGGTGATACTTTCTTTTTGAGAGCCGCACTAACTTATTCAAGTCCTTATAGTAGTAATTCTATAAGTAGTAAAATTGGTCAATTTCAACCAATTGTGGCGTCAGTAGGTAATGGATACCAATCTATCGGCTTCGGGCAATGGGTTCGAGATCCTCTTCAATCGGTTCAAATTAATGTCAATTTTGAAGCTAAAACAGGGATTGGCCGGGTGTTAAAGACCGATGAAGCGGGTCAACCACTTGCAAATACATTGTTCCGTTTTGAAAATGAAACGACTGGTGAAACAGTAGAAATGCGGACGGATGGAAATGGATTAACAGATTATACGGCTACGAACAATGATGTCGTTCGTATCTCTGAAATTGAAGCACCACACGGCTATGTACGTGATGGCAAGACAGAAACCGTAACGATTGTTGCCGGCGAAACTCAGACCGTAACCTTTACCAATGCCCTTCAAACAGCGCAATTTAAGTTGTTAAAAGAAGATAGCGAAACAGGAAATACGCCTCAAGGTCAAGCGACATTAGAAGGTGCTATCTATGGCTTATATGACGCAACCGGTCAAGAATTAGAACGGGTGACGATTTCTAAAGACGCAGACGGCAACTACTCTGCGACAACGAAAGATACCTATGCCATTGAAACAGGGTATTACTTCCAAGAAATTACCGCTCCAACAGGTTACTTAAAATCAGATGAAAAAATCGCTGTCACAGCTGCTTACGCTGGGCAAGATGTTGCAGTCTCTAAAGTAACCGCAACTGCTAAAGAAGCTGTTAAAAAAGGCGGGTTTGATGGCATTAAAGTATCGAACTACGACTGGAGAACAACAGCGTGGAATGCTATTACACAAGCAAATGGCGGTGATAATATCCAACAACCACTAGCTGGTGTTGAATTTACGGTCTATCAAAACTTTGGAGCTAACAGTGAAGTTGCGAAAACAACCACTGACGCACAAGGATTCTTTGAAGTAACGGACTTACCTTATGGTACGTACCGTGTGTCCGAAACCAAAACACCGGTTGGCTACCAAACAATTGATGATTTCTTTGTCACGATTTCAGAACATGGTCAAACTTTCCATTATTCTATCGTGGATAAGGTTGTCGAAGCTAAAATTCAATTTGTGAAAGTGGACGCCGAAACAGGTAAACGTGTTGTCCGCTCAAATGCTGGCTTTGAAATTTATTCTGAAACTACTGGCGAACAATTGATTCAAAAAGACTTAAACAACAATGATGTTTCTGTATTCTATACAGATGACAAGGGTGAATTAAACTTCCCTACCATGTTTGCCTTTGGTAGCTACAAAGCTGTAGAAGTAAAAGCGCCAAATGGCTATGTAGTGGCAGACCAACCATTCTACTTTGACGTAACAGGAACCGAAGCGAATGGTGTAGTGGTCGTTGAAATGACGAATATGCCAGTTAAAGGCCAATTTGTTGTAAATAAAACCGTTGAAACCGGAACGGGTGTTGTTGAAAAAGAAAGTGAATTTGGCAACTATTTTGACATTCAATATATGCAACAAGCAGGTGCCGGCTTCCAATTTAAAGCTCGTGCTTTAGAAGATATTACAACTGCGGATGGCACTGTACGCACGGCAAAAGGCGCATTTGTTCAATACAATGGCGCAGATGTTGTCGTAACCACGGACGCTAACGGAAAAGCTACAAGTCCCGTTGCGCTTTACCCTGGGAAATATGAAGCAGTCGAAGTAACCGCACCAGCAGGTGTTGTGAAGGCTGACCCAACGCCTTTTGAAATTAAATACGAAGGCCAATCTGTCAACGTGACGTCTACCTCTGTTTCAGTTGAAAACAGTTTAAACTCAATTGATATCACTGGATACAAACAACAAGAAGTCGTTGCTGGCTGGGAAGATGGTCAAGCAGTTATTGAATTGGAAAACGCTAAAAACGGACAAGTATTTAGTTTAAACATTGGCCAAGATGTTCAATTAGGAAACACGACGTTGGCTTCTGGTTCTAGCTTAGGCTATACAACTGTGAAAGATGGCCAACTGTCATTTGCGAATCTGACATTGCCAAACCAAAAACTAGATTTGTATTTATCTGAAGTCTATGCCGGCGAAGATCATGTGCTTAGTGAAGACCAGTATAACTTCACTTACACACCTACAAACAACAATGAAACACATACCATTCAAGTATGGGCGGATAGTTTTGTAGAAAATAAGGTGGAAACGACACCGGCTACTGGCACACCAATCGTAAATGAATTAGCACGTGCGACTGTGAAGCTAACAAAAGTGGACGGCTTAGACAATTTACCACTTGAAGACGTTGCCTTTAACCTTGTTCGTATTGACGTCGAAGGCGACGACGCTGTAGAAACTGTTGTAGGCAAATATGCAACCAACGCCGAAGGTGAAATTGTCGTTCAAGATTTACCAACCGGAAACTACCGTTTTGATGAAACTCGTCCGTTGGATTGGTATGAAGACAATGACCAAGACTTAAGCTTCACGGTTACACCAACTGAAGATGGCACTGTCATTGAATTGAATGCAGTTAACGAACGTAAACCGTTAGAAATCGTGACTGATTTTGCGACTACCAAAGATGGCCACAAACAAATCAATCCGGACATCGACAATGAGTTAACTGATTACGGTACGATTGAAGGCATGAAAGAAGGCCACACGTACTATGTGGATACGTTCTACATGAACCAAGATAAAGAAGTAGTTGACCAAACTAGTTTTGAAATCATAGGTGACGGGACTCAAATCCAAGAATTTGAAACTGACTTAACAGTTCCGAAAGGCACATTAGGGGACGGCCAAATTTTAGCAGCGAAACACATTATCTATTCTGACCCTGAGAAAGAAAATGAAGTTGGCCGCCACAACGAAGATTTAGACGATCCAAAACAAATGGTTGACGTGAAAACTCCAAAAGTAACAATCAAGACCAAAGCTCATACGGGCAACGGTTCAAACAGCTTTACTTATGGCGACGTGATTAACATGTATGATGACGTTGAAATTACACACGATGATGTACTGGATGGTACGAAACGTGCCTTCAAGACAATTTTAGTCGCAGCGTTACCGGATGGAACAGAAAAGGATATCTGGGAATCTGATGTGATTGATTATGTTGTATCTGACGCTGTGTATGCAAAAACGGTTGTTACTGAAAAAATTGACACGAGCAACTATCCTCAAAACACTCGTTTCTACTTCAAAGAAGAAGGAATCAACGAGGGTGGCGAAAAAGACACCGAACACAATTTTGACGGCAAAGATAAAGAACAAGACCTCTACGGCTTGATTCCTAAATTACCGCAAACTGGTGAAACCATTGGTGCGATTAGTTTTGCGACAATTACCATTATTGCGATTGTCGGGGCAGCATTTTACTTTATGGGCCGCAAGAAAGAAGAACAACAATAATCTTTAGAGGGAAGGTATTATCCTTCTCTCTTTTTTTAAAGAGAAGAGGATGTCCATGAAAAAAATTGGGAAATTCCTCATGATAGCCGCCGTTGTCCTATTTATTATACTGGCGGCTTTTCGTTTGTTTCTCACGCACCAACAACAAGACCGTTTAGACCTTTTAACTCCTCAGCCCACAAGGATTGAGAGCGAGTATAACGGTGACGTGCAAAATGTTTCTGAAATGGACGTGATAAACGCTGATAACCGTTTGATTATTGATTACGGCATTGGCCGGATTGATTGTGACGAAATCGGCTTACACACGGCGATTATGGAAGGTAGCACAGACGATTTATTGCAAGTTGGTGCTGGCACCATGAAACCAAATCAGGAAGTCGGCAAAGGTAACTATGCACTTGCCGGTCATAACATGATGAATCGGAATTTATTGTTTGGTAGTTTGCGGTATGCGGAAGTCGGCCAAGTCATCGATGTAGAAGCATACGGAGAAAAAGCGAGTTACACCATTACCGAAACAACGATTGTCGAACCGTCAGCGGTCCATGTGATTGAAGATACGGAAGGTGAAGGCCTTTTAACACTTGTGACGTGTAATGCCACCGGTGACAAACGATTGATTATTCGAGGCACCCTCGTGACCTAATCAACAAAACTATTGGAAAGGAGGACACCTCTAGTGACCGAAGAAAAAAGAATATTCGTAGTGAAACGTGGTTCTCATTGTTCTGTAAGAACGAGCCAATTTCACAATGATTTTATTGACCCAAACGACCAGTTTTTCCATATGAATTGGAATTGGTTTAACGGCAAAAATCCGTTGTATCAAGTGGCAGATGTAGAAAACGCCACACACCTTAAATTTGAAGGAGACACGTTGTTATATCCTGTCCAACACTATTTCCGCTGGAAGGGCGTGAATCTTGTCTTAGAAAATATAGATGATTTTGTACGCAATTATCATCATAAGCGATTCCAAGAAAATAAAAAGCAGGACAAACGTAAATTCTACATTAACTAAGAAAAGGGGAAAATCAGTGAAAAAAATCTTAGGAATCACCAGTATTATTGCTATTCTATTCCCGATTATTGCGGCTCCTACAAGTGCGTTTGCCTCTGAAACGGCGGATAGTCCAACGGAGACCGAAACGGCTATACAAGCACCAGCGAAGGGAACACCAGAAATTGAGCCGCCGGTTACTATTGAAGAGACTGAAACGCCAGACGTCACGCCACCAGCTGAAGAAACGGATGTTCCAGAAACTTCACCAGTTGAGAATAATTCAGATAATACAAGTGACGAAGTTGCCCCACCGGTTGAGGAAGAAACGACGACTCTGCCAGAGGACGCTACGGAAAATCCAGTACAGGAACCAACACAAGCGGCACCCACTGAAGAAATTCCACCTGTAACTGAAGCACCAGTGACAGCTGAACAATCGGGGGTAACTGCAGTAGCACAATCGCCAACGTCAGAAGTCGTAGAAACACCAACGCAAACGACAGTTGAGGTACCTAGCAATAGCGCCACGATTACCTATAACCGTAACTTGACAACAGAGCAATTTGTTCTAACTATCGGTGAACAAGCTCGTGAAGTCGGTCAAGAGCGAGACATTTACGCTTCCGTTATGATTGCCCAAGCAATTTTAGAAAGTGGGAGCGGGTCAAGCGACCTTGCCAGTCCACCAAATTATAATTTGTTTGGCATTAAAGGGGAGTACAACGGCAATAGTGTGAGTTATGCGACCCAAGAAGATGATGGCACTGGCAATTTATATACGACACAAGCTAGTTTTAAAGTCTACGGAAACTACCAAGAATCACTAGCGGACTATGCGACCTTATTGACGGATGGCGTGTCATGGAACAACCAATTTTATGCCGGTACTTGGAAAACCAACACGACCAGTTACCAAGACGCTACGACTGCTTTAGAAGGCAGCTATGCGACAGATACTAGTTATGCAGAAAAGTTGAATGGTTTGATTGAAACCTACAATCTAAGCACTTATGATGAACCGTTGGTATTGGCGGAAGATGAAACCGAAGACACGCAAGCAGTAAAAACGGAAGCCTTGCAATATTTAGGCATTCCATATGTATGGGGCGGCACAACACCTACCGGTTTTGATTGTTCAGGCTTGGTGCAATACGTCTATCAGCACGCCGTAGGCATGGACTTGCCTAGAGTGACCACTGACCAAGAACACGTTGGCACAGAGGTTTCCTTAACCGCTTTACGCACGGGAGACTTAGTTTTCTTTGGCGAACGTGGCAATACTCACCATGTTGGGATTTATATTGGAAACGGTCAATTTATCCATGCCCCACAAACCGGTGACGTGGTCAAAATCACCAACCTATCAGACTTTACACCTGACTTTGCCAAACGATTATTAGAATAGGAGGGAAAATAATGTCTATTCTCGTTATGTTAGCAGTAGGCGCAGGCGTTATCTTACTTGTCGGACTTTTTTTGAACTCTCGTTATCATAAATGGCAAGCTCAAGAATTAGAGAGTGACAACAAGAAATTAAATGCTGCGTTAGAAGGAGTTTTAAGTCATAATGTCGAACACCCATTAAGTGCAGATTGGCTGGCACTATTTACAGAAAAAGGTTATTCGATATCTCTTATCCGAAAGATTCAAACCGTCTGCCAGATATATCCAAACGACTCCTATACTTTCAGAGCGATCAAAGAAGAGTTAAACAAGCAGCTGCCACTTGAAGATACAAGTGCTGAAGTAGCCTATACCTTAAAAAAACTCCAAGACGAAACTGTACAAGAAGAAATAGTTCAAGATGATTCTGTAGAAAAATTAGAGGAGGTTTTGGAATTTGTCCTGCATTGTGGAGTGGACTTCCCCTATAGTACAGACTGGTTGACTTATTTTATGGAAAAAGGCTACTCATTGAGTCAAATAAGAAAGATTCAAACTGTTTGTCTAAATTGTCAAACGACGCCTTCTGAATTAAGGTACATCGGAAAAGAGTTAGAAAAACAACTCCCGTTAGGCGATACAAGTGCGGAATTATCGTTTGCGGTGCGGCAATTGCAAGCTGAACAAGATAAGAAGAACGTTTCTTCACGAATACAAGCAGATTATTTGTTGGAAGATATCTGTTCAGCTACCGTATTGGACCGGTTAAACGGACGGAACCCTGACGAGTCTGAAGAACCAAAATGGCATTGAATACGAATGGGGAAAACTTTATGGGAATAGAATTTTATGCTATAGGTGGATTTTTACTTTTAGTACCAATCATCGTGGTTGGGTACTTTTTTTTCGACCTATTAGGTACTATAACGTCAAACTTGCTAACCTCTTACGGTATTGAAAAGGGTATTTGGTTAGGTTTTTTCTTTGCTTTATTATTTGCAGGTATCACAGTTATTTTGTTTTTAGTAAAGATTTGGTTTTTGTAAAGATTATTGTCTGACTACTAAAAAATTTGAGAATGAGGAGGAATGTTATGAATGAGAATACAGGAGAGTCTATTCATTCTAGTATAAAAAAAGTCCAACACCTTTTAATACAACCCATGTTTTGGTGGATTCAACTTCAAAATATAGTGGCGTTGTTGAGTTGGGTTGCCGCAATACGATTGGCCGTCTATCTTATGCAATTTATACTGTTCAGTGTCTATTTTGAAGGGGTAGATACCACCGCATTTGGTGAGGCTCTTTCATTGGGTGAAGCTGTTTTGGAAACTGTAGTATTAGTTTATGCAATCTATGTCAGCTATTGTATGGCAGTGCAAAAAGCCAAAAGGTGGCAAGTCTTTCGTAGACTACTGTCGCTATTTTGTTTTAACACGTTATGTATCGGCGAGAGCCTCACACAACTAAGTACCTACGAGGGACTTTACTCTACTGCGGATATTACAATGAGTTTCGTGTCTAATTCAATATTTTGTATCACCATGATTGGATTGGGGTACTTGAATAAGCGGCTACTTTGGCTGAATATCCGACGCTCTATTAACTGGTCGGAGCTTGCGAAAAAAGAGCTATCGTATATTCAAAAGGATAGGATGTTTGAGGGAAATAAATGGAGGGATTGGATTCTTGTAAATTCCTTAACCAACAAGGTTATGGAGTCAACGGATAAAACATCATTCCTTCTGGGCAGTCGAAAAATTTCACTTCGTTTGCGTTATTCTTGGTTAACAAAATCGTATGAGTGAGGGGTAAATAGGCATGAAATATCTAGCAATTCTAATGTATATAGGAATTGTATTTGCGATTGATATTGTTTTATTACCTCATATCACAGCTCCATTGGATTTTCCAAGATGGGCAAGAGTTGTATGGTATGTGATTGTAAGTGCATGGATTGTAATAGAAATACTAGGCCTTTTCTTGGTTATAAAACTAGTAGGAAAGGAAGCCTTGATGGTACAAAAAAATTAGAGGAGGTGACCCTATGGTGACCTATGTCTTTATGTTCATTGTTGGATTTATCTTAGCATGGTTAGGAAAATCCTATATTATGGACTATCTAAATCTACAAGAATATCGCCAAACCCAAGCTGTTATGGACTATTTCAATGTAAAGAAAAATGAATTTGCGCTCTTTGATGAAGGAGTGGAAGATTTCTATATTGTCAGTCTCAATAGCAGTGAATACCGGGTGAAGTTTTCCAAACATCTACCGAAAAAAGTGGTCTTCGCAGAAGAATTAGAAGGAGTCGAAGCAGGCACGCGTCCTATTGAAATGGATGACTGAACGAGAGGAGGAGAAAGGAATGCTAGAAATTTGTATCACCCAAGCGGATGAAGCGCTGGATATGCCCTTACACGAAAGATTTCCTCAAGAAAGAGGGATAGCCTTACTCACAAAAGGCAACAACATTGCGCTAGATATGGACTGGCAAATGGCGTGTGAAGTGGAACTATGGTATGACGATACCTTAGTATACACGTTGCCGTTAGAATTTCCTTATCCTTCTTTCGACTTGTTCACTCTCATTCAACAAGACTTAGAAACGGACGATTCCCCTGAGAAAGACAAAGAAGCCTTTTTAACGTTTATCGGTCAGGAGTTACAGGTCAAACCTAAAAAAACGAGGATTAAAAAAGAACCGAAGCCAAAGACTGTCAAGAAACCTAAGCCTGAAAAGGTAAAAAAAGAGCGGCGCCCCATTCCTAAAAAATGGCTAGTATTGCCCGTTGTTCTTTTGGCATTTGTGGCGATCACCTTCGTTATCACAAGAGTTTGGGCAGATAACAAACCCGAACAACCAACCGTAGCAGAATTAGTCTCTAGTGGGGAGTATCAAGAAGCGGCAACGCTCTATCCGGAAGAGAGCGACGCGATTGAACAAGCTCTATTTGAAGCTATTTTAGAAGGTGACAGTGCGACTGCCACAGAGTTAGACCAATTCAACCAAGACGTCCCAACTACATTGGGAGAGTTAGACAGTGCCCTATTAGCAGGCGAATACAGTGAAGCAATCCGTGTCTATGAAACGTTTGAAAATTCAGATAAGCCAACAGATAACGCCCGACTGACGTTACTTGGTTATGCGTATTTGAAAGTAGATAAACTTGACGAGGCGGAAGCCTTGCAAGAAGAATCTGGCAGTATTGAATTAGAAAAATATATCACGAAATATACCCATTATCAGCTCCAAATCGCAGAATTAGAACAGGAAATCAGCGACTTGGAAAAGGAGGCCGTGAAAAACAAAGACCAGTTAGAAGAAAAAACTAATGAATTGTTTGATATTAAGGAACAGTTGGCTAATTTATAAAGGGGGAAAGATAGATTGTTAAATAAATTCTTTGTTTTTTGGGAGCTCCTTCCTTCTAACTATTTTGACACTAGTGTATATCGCAAATACAGAGAAAGAATTTGTTAAGATAATGAAACCATATAAAATTGCGTGCGTTTTTTTTGCAATGAACATCTATGCTATATACTTCACTTTCATTACTATCATAGTATACGGCTGAAAATTATTTTCTTATATTGGCAGATAGAAAAGCAAGTATAAGAAATAAAAAACCTGAAAAAATTGTATCCTTATTAATCTATCGAGGAGGAAATAGGATGGAAAGTGTAAAAACCATTCTTGTAGTTTGTCTTTGTATTGTAGGATTTTTCTTGTTGCTTTTTGGCAGGGTTCTTGACTTACAAGCACGAGTACACCATTTTTATGAAGAACCACGGTTTCATTCTGCTATCTTAGAAGACTGTTTAGTTGATGTCACCCTACGAAAACAACATATTCAACAATTAATCGGTTATCTAAAAGAGGAAGAATCGTCGCCAAAATCTAGTGATACGAGTCAGCTACAGAGCTTGTTAGACGCCATCCACCAACAATCAGTCGAAGGCTATTCAGAATTACAAGCTATGAAGAAAGAAATGGCAAAACTGACACAGCAAAAGCAACAACTTGAAGATGAATTGCGGCAATCCCAACAAGAATTAGATACCTTAAAAGAAGAGACAACAAAGAAGAATTAACCACTAAAAACAGGAGGAGAGCAGAATGACTATCTTATTAGGACTTGTAGTAGCTTGCCTGTATCTTTATTATTTTCGAATAACTATCGAGCTAATTGTCGATAAAATCTTAGGTAGTAAGTTGCTATATAAAAGGATTGTGATAGGTATTTTTTTAATCACAATTATTCTTCTTGCTGTAGCTATTGGAATTGGTTTAGTAAATTTGTTGAAAGTTGGAATAAAATATATAGATAAAGGATTATCATAACTAGCAAAAATGTGTATATGACAAACTTGATAATTCCGCTAATGATATAAAGAAATAGGCTGTAAAAAAGAGAAAAATTGATACGGTAATCTAATCCCCTTTTTGACAGATTGAAAGTTTTTCTAATATTGTTTAGTTGATTGAAATAACTTGTAGAAAATAATTGGTAATACCTATTAATAGTAAAATATCTAATTTGTTTCTCTTGTAAGTGGGTTGATAGGGTGTCTAAACGAACTAAGAAAAGACTATCTAGATAAAATTCAAGTTGATTTTTTTTGATGTACGATTTCAAGTCAAGAATATTTTCTTTAATGTATTCTAGATTGTGACTATCTATTTTTTTAAACAAATTTAGTTCAATACGATGATAAAAGGATAAAAATATATGCTGTATCAAAGGATTTGCTGTCTCTCTTCTATTACGTAATTTAGAACTAGTATGAAAATTATAAGCGAGCCAAATAATATTGAGAACAGGAGGTATCACCGTCATTAATATAGTTTCCATCATTTACCCCTTTTAGATTTAGTATAGCATTTAAGAAAAGATGAAGTGAAAGTTTAAGGAGGTACTCATGAAAAAATTGAATACGAAACAAAAGAAAGCTCTAGTGATTGTGACTGGTGCTTTTTTTGTTGGTCTGGTCGGGTTTGCGAGTTGGCAAGTCTTTGGTAGCCCAACCGAAGTCACGTCACCGACAACAACAGAATCCACCAGTGAGTCTAGCTCAGGATACAAGCACTATCTAGATGATCGCCCTTACCAAGAAGACAAATCAAAAGCGGTCATTGATCGTTCTACAGACACCCACACCACCGTTATCCCTGACTCCCGAACGAGTCAGTCAAGTGTCATTCCACAGACACCGACTAGGGAAGCGGACTTATCGTCTGAACGGCGGCAGGCACTCACTCAGGTGCAACAATTGGTTGTGACCCAACAAACGGCCAATCAAGTGACGCCAACTCCGACACCAGCGCCAATTGAACCAACACAACCAGTTACACCAGAACCAGAAAAACCGATTGAAAAACCAACTGACCCAGTCGATCCACCCGTTGTGGTTGTCGTGGATTATAGTAATCTAATGACGTTGATTGCTTATGTTGAGTCATTAGACTTTACCAACTATCTCTCTAGCACAACCAGTGCGGTGACCTATGAAGTGGGCTATGCCAAGTCAATGGTTACCGCTCAATCCAGTACCCAAAGTCAAGTCAATACGCAAGAAACCCGATTACGTAACGCTATTAGCCAATTGGTCTTAAAAGGCGACTCTGCCACATTATTAGAAGTCATGACAGAAGCGAAAGCTCTTGATACAGCCTTTTACAACTCCCCGTCGATTGACACACTGCTAGATGTGTTGGTGCAGGCAGAAGCTCTCTTGAAAGACGAACAAAGCCAAGCCACGCTAGACGATATGCAGGCACAACTACAAGCAGCGTTAGACAATGTAGAGAAAAAGTCTGACCTAGAGATTGCGGTCATTCAATTACAGCGGGTGATTGTCCAAGCCGAAGGGCTTTCCGCAGACGACTACACGGGCACCTCTTTTGCGGCAGTAACAACAGCCTTAGCACAAGGCCAAGCGACCATTGAAGAAACAGCGGCGACCTTGGAAGACGTGACCACAGCGAAAGACGCACTCGAACAAGCCATTGCGTCCTTAGTCAAACAAGCGGATAAAGAAGAATTACTGATCGAAATTACGGCGGCAGAAGGGCTAGATTTATCACGTTATACACCCACAACCGCTCAAGAAGTGACCACCGCACTGACAGCCGCACGGGTACTTGTAGATGACACCGAAGTGTCACAAGACACTGTCAATGCCAGTGTAGTGGCATTAAAAGGAGCGGTCAGCCAGTTAGTTCTCAAAGCCGATACGTCGGCATTAGCTACTTTACTGGCTGAAATCGACACCTTACAAGAATCAGACTACACGGCTAACTCTTGGCAAGCGCTACAAGCGGCTTTACAAGGTGCAACGGACTTGATTGCCAATGAAACAGCCACCCAAGCAGAAGTAGACGCCAAAGTAAGTAGTATTCAAACCGCAAAAGGGCAATTAGAAGCGGCACCTGCTCCTTCTATTCAAGCAGAAATACAGGTACTTACGGTAGAAACAGAAGCGACGATAACGTCAGAAACAGAACAACCCAAAGAAGACAAGGGTCTATCTGTAACGGACACCACCGACGTCGAGACTGGCGAGTTGTAAAATGAAAAAAGGCTGTTTAAGCGGCGTGGTCCTTTTCTTTGGCAGTATTCTGATGATTTTCTTCCTCTTTTCAGGACAAAATTCGTCCGAATCTAATCCGACAGGAGCCTCTGGGAATTGGGCGTTTACAGGAGAATACACCGAAGAACTGCCGCTATTTTCAGATGTCAAAGGAACCGGACAGATATCAGATGAAGTCGCGCAATTAGCTGTCGGAACGGCCGTCAAATACCGGTTGTTACCGTCAGTCATTTTATCGCAATGGGCCTATGAAAGTACATGGGGAACGTCGAGTGTGGCCGTCAATGATACCAACTTTTTTGGGATTACATGGTTCACCAATTGTCCGTTTCCACGAGGGTCGGCACGAGGGATTGGCGGCAGTGAAGGCGGCTATTATATGCAGTTTCCCTCTGCTATGGCCTCATTTAGTTATTACGGATTTATGGTCTCCACACAAGCCAATTTCAATGCCTGTGTGGAGAATAGAAGCCCTAGCGAGTGTCTGTTAATTTTAGGCCGTGGAGGCTATGCGGCCGCTGGGATTACCGAAACGAGTCCGTATTATCAAGCCTGTATGGGCATTATTTCATCTAACAATCTCGTGCAATATGACGAGTACGCCATAGCCAAATGGCATTCCCTTCCGACTATGGACAACACGAATCCAACAGGTGGTAGTGGGAATTTAGCTATCCTACAAGCCAAGATTGGCGTGAGTTTGTACAATGGCGAGTGCTATGGCTTAACAGCGTATTACGTCGATCAATTAGGTGGCCCAAAGCTAATGGGGTCAGGCTTTTCAAGAGCCAGCCACATTGGCACAGATTACAACTGGGCGGCTTTTGGGTGGGGTGTCAAAGAAAATCCGAATTTCTCAGACATTCAACCGGGGGACATCGTCAATTTTAGAGCAGGGAATGGGTTTAGCACGGCCTACGGCCATACCGGTGTTGCTATTTCCGCTACAAATGGTAGTGTAACCGTATATGACCAATGGGCAGGGCATGGCGTGACCACTAGCACGTATAGCCGCCCTGTTCAAAGTATTGTGAGGAGGAATGGATAGGATGAAAAGTAAATGGTGGCCGTGGATTACGGCGATAAGCGTTGTCGTCTGTCTCTTGCTAGGCATACTGTTACTGGTAAAAATGACTATGATTTCAGGGGACGACGTCGTCGATACAACCGTCTCAACGTCACAACTAAAGGAAACAACTGGGAGTAGTCAAGAAGAGACCGCCACGTCTCAACAAGAACCAACCGACCAAACAAGTGACTCCTCAGAGTCTATCACCGTAAGTTCCACCACCTTAGATTCGACAGAACCTTATCTTGTCACGCAAGAAGACGATACGGCTATGATTCGGACCTTTAGTGAGAAATGGAGTAGCTTTTCAGATATTTATGAGCGCAACCAGTCCGTCAGAGAGTATCTGACAGACCGGTGCATTGCAGACAATACAATTGACGCCGATCCCCATGTGGAATATGAAGCAGATGGCACCATCACGTCAATCGCCCGCGATACCGAACACCCTGAACTGTATCTTGTGAGGGGAACCCAAGTGTCCAAAGGCTATACCAATGAATTTTTCCTTGCCTTAACCGTCGACCAGACCGTGCATAAAATTGATACTATTACCATTTATGACGTGCGTTCAGGCTATTAACCAACCATCAAAGGAGGAGCATAATGACAGAAGAAACGTACCAACAGGAAAATGAACCCTCAACTCTAGAAGCGAAGGTCGGGTCTGAAACCGTCCCGATTAATGTGCAACAATTTACCGCTATCCAGCGCCAATACAGCGGAAAGGATAGCGTCAAGCTTTATGTGTTACATGAAATTGAACACAAGCAGTATAAAGTAGGGCGTCGCTTGTATTTTGAAGACCTTCATCAAAAATTGGGGGTGACCAAGGCGGCGTATTTACAAGCGTTGGAATTTTTGGACGGGGCAAATTTAGTGGTCAACGAAGTCGTGGTCAATGATAAAGTGCCAAAACACTTGATTGATCGGTACCAAATTCAATGAGTGAACCAAAAAAGTTTGTCGTGCCGGAGACTGCACGAGAGGCCGCTACCCGTCCAAAAAAGCAGGCCAAGAAAAAGCAAAAGAAGCGAGAAAAAAAAGAACCGGATACAGATACTCGCAGTATACGATTTAATCGGAATGTGGTAGGCAGAGTGTTGTCTACCACATTCTTTTTGGTCTTTTTTTGCATGGCGTTTGTCTGTCTGATGTTATTAGGACGGATGAACACCCTCACGTCGATTGCCAATCGCAAGGTGACGACAGAAGACCAAATTATTGCAGAAGTCACGAAAGCCAATGTGAAAAATGACGCCGTGATTTATGAAGGCTATCAGTTTTTGGAGACGTTTTTCAATTATCCCGTGGGAGACGAGGCTCGCAAGGAGCGAGAAACGGCTTTAACCAGTAAGTTAGCGACGAATCTAGAGCCGTCACGACTGGAAACCGTCGCTCTTACAACTGAACGGACACTTGAGAATAGTACCTTTATTGAAGCAAAAACCGCAACCAATGCCACTATCGGGGACTATTATGTCTTGACCTATGATGTGGTCTTTTCAGAAGGCGAAGAAACCTATACCACGCAAGTGGTCTTAGACGCGTCTTTTGCGGAAAATGAGTTTAAACTCGTGTCGATTCCGACCTATATCAACTACCAGCGCTCCAGCAATTTAGCCGGTAACGACGTCAGTTACTCAGAGCGACAATTTTATACATCAGGCAAAGAAGTAGACCAAGCAGAAAAACAAACGGTGACGGCCTTTGTCACGGACTTTTTCCAATTGTATTGTACCAATGATAAAAATTTAGCGCTGATTTCCAATGTCACAGGGCTAACCAATGCGGAATGTAAAAGCGTGACGATTGGCAATATGGTGCGAACGGACGACGATAAGCTGATTGTAGAAGGCGTGTACAGTTTCAGCTATGACGGGTCGACCGAATTAAAGTCGTCTTTTTCACTGGAATTAGACGCTACGCAAGGCAGTTACTTTGTCAATCAATTTATGTAAGGAGAGAATACTATGTTTGATTTTGGACCATTTAGAGATAGTTTTTTTGGACAAATTTTAATTTTATTAACGATTGTAGGGGTTGTATCGATGCTTGTGGCACTAGCCACAGAATCATGGGGGAAATCGGTTGGGGTAGGTGTAGGCATTGTCGTTATAGCTGTCATTATCTTAGCTCTAAAAAATATTCAACCGATAGCCGAATGGTTTAAAAATCTTGTGTTTAATCAAGGGACGACAGGGCTGTCCATTCGTCAAACAGTTGCGGCCCTCACCATTTTCTTGAGGTGTTGACGATGGACTATGAGTACAACTACACACGGGAAATGAAGCAACCGCGGAAGGTATATAAAATTGGCTGGTTTACCATTCCGTTTGCCACTAACGGTGTCCGACTGTCTCACTTAGTTGTCGGTGGGGTCACTGTCGTCTCCATTGGATTGTTACTAGTGATTGGTGCGATTACAGGAATTCCCTTGATTCAATACGTATTAGTCAATGGCTGGGTCTTGTTATTAGCGGCCATTGGCGCGGCATTATGGGGGTTATTCTCTATTAAGTGGGACAACAAAGGCGTAGTTGCCTTTCTTATCGGAAAATGGCTGTTTCGACGAACACACAATGTATCCTATGAACATGGCCACAAGGTTCCTGAAACACACCATACCGCAATTCACTACAAAGGACATAAACTAAGACGCTAGGTGCCTATATGGCACCTTTTTTAAAGGAGGGATTCCATGACGACCACGAAAACAACCGCCGTGGTCTTTCCAACAGAAGACCGGATTCAAAACTTTCTCTTTGCCGCAGATGGCCGTGTTTGGGTGGGGTATCGCTTAAATACGGTGTATTTTCCCTTGAACGATACAGATTTTTTTGAAGACTACCGTGAGAACGGGAAAGGGCTATTGTCCCATGACGAATACGAATACCATATCCTCAATATTCCGAAAGCCTTTGACATCAGAGAACACATTGAACAGACCAATGAGAAGCTGGTACGAGGAGAATTGGCGGACGTTGGCCGCTATTATTTTAATGAACTCGGTGAGTTATTAGAAAAAGAAATTCAGGTCAGCGAGTATACCACCTATCTCTTTGTCTGTTTAACTCAAAAAAAAGAAATCACCACACCGGGAGAGTTTGTTCAGCTCTTTCAAGAGCAGGTAGGAAAAACCATTCGTCAAATGACGGGCAATGGGGCAGAAACAGACGTTTTGTTATCTTTTTACCGGAAACGAGAGAAAGAACTGTTTTTAGATTTACTGAATTACAAAACGGTAGAGCGGGTCACAGAAGAAGAAATAGACCGATTGAATTATTTTATGTTCCATCCAGCGACTGCCCGTTTGCCTAAACGTCCGTTGAATCGTTTAGAAGTGTGCGAAGGGGAGATACGCAATGAAAATGGTTACCTTGTCATTGAACAACTTGACCGTTCCCATTATGTCTGTTTTTTACCGCTGGTCTCGTTGCCTAGTCAGGTCAAAGGCTCTGCTTTTGTCCATGACTTACAACAAAGCGTCTCGTTCCCTATTTTCACACATGAACGAATTCACTTTCATCGAAAAGAACGCGACAGAAAAATGATTAAAAAGAAACGCACGTTAATTTTCCAACAAGAACTCGATTATGACAGTACGGCTGCTCTATTAGATGATGATGACGTCATCTTATTTGGAGAAGAACGGTTAAATGAGTTAAACAACCAATTGGTCACCGAAGCGACCAGAATGTGCAATCTATCGCTTTGTATTGCGGTCAGTGCCTATTCAATAGATGTGTTAGAAGAACGAATTAAAGCGATTGAGTTTGTCTTAGACACGACAGATTTTGATGTTTATCGGTCCAAAGTAGACAATCTCACGTTGTTTAATCAATGCTTATTAGGCAGTAAAAAACGCTTTAAGATTTTCGACCATTACGTCACGACGGGCTATGTGGCAGATTTAGGGATGGACTTATCCAAGCAAGTCGGGAATCGGTATGGCTTACCCGTTGGGCGTGTCATTACAGCGAAAAAATTCCGAGACGTGAGACAGGCCATTGAACTGAGTAGTCAATTGGTGTGGTACAGCCCCCACCTAACAAAACTGGCCATCGAAGGCGCCAAACACACCAACGGAAATACGTTAATTACGGGTCCACCGGGTGCAGGGAAATCCGTATTGGTGAAATTTATTTTCCTTTGGCTGACGTTTTTAGGGCAGAAGATTTTATATGTCGACCCGAAGAACGAAACGGAACTCTTTTTCGCTCGTGCTTTGAAGCAATACGGCAACATTCCCATGTTTAAAAAGCTCATTAAGAGTGTGGCCTTCATATCCATATCGGATAGTGAAGACTATCGCGGGATATTAGACCCGCTTATCTTTTTACCCAAAGAACAAGCCGAACAAGCCGCGTTAGATGTCTTACAAACGCTGGGCGAGCTGAATAAAGACAGTCGCACTGCAACGAAGTATAAAACCGTGCTTATTCAAGCGATTAAAGACGTCATGGAGGGAAACAACCCCAACAACTTAAGTCGTGTGATCGACCTTGTCGCAAAACGAGAGCCAGATTTAGGTGTCCTATTGGCCAACTACAACCGTGGCATTGGGAAAGTCTTAATCGGGACCGATACCAGTAAAGCGATTCGCTTTAACGATCAAATTAATGTCTTAGGCCTTCAGGGATTAAAACTCCCCAATGAAAAAGAAGTCGAAAGCAAGGACTTAACCAGTGACCAAATCGCCAGTGTCGCTATCTGGACGACCATTTTGAAATTGACGTATGTCTTTTCCGAAGACAAAACAGAAGACGCCGTCATTATTTATGATGAAGCGGGCGCAATGGAACACACGCCCCAAGGGCGCTACGCCATTGACGATAGTCTCCGAAAAGGCCGTGCCAATAAAACGGATATTACACTGGTTACCCAAGCCTTTATGGACTATGACAAAGAAGACAAAAAGGAGCTGATTTCTCACAAGTTTGCCTTCAAACCGAAAGCGCAAGCCGCACAAGAGAAGATTTTACAGTTCTTTGAAATGGAGCCAAACAAAGCCAATATGGACTTGGTAAAAAGTTTAAAAGCCGGCACATGCTTGTTTCAAGACCATATGGGGCGCAATCAACCGATTGCCATCGACGTCATGTTTGAAGAATGGCTGAGTGCCGTGTCTTCTACAGACAAAGAAGGCACACAATCGAAGGTCGCCTTAGATATGGAAATGAAAGAAGGGGTGTAGCCTATGCAAAAAAAGAAACGGTGGGTCTGGTTTTGGGTGTCTGTTTGTTGTATCTGCTTCTTGGGGGTTGTCTTGTTTTCCCTACAGGGACAAGCAGCCGAAGAGGTTCAGAATGTAGCCCCTGCCACCACGGTCTATGAGATATTTGACCGGTACGCCACCAACAGCTTTCAATTACTCACGAAAGAATACAGCTCCTTTACCGGGATTAAAGCCGCCATTGTCAATATATCAGGGACGTTTAAAGACTTGATGTGGGGCTTGGTGAAGTTTCTTGGCTTGATGAATGTGAAAGTTGCCGAACAATTGTTTTCGATGGATATCACGTCTGGTTTAAAAGAAAGCCTCAGTACCTTAAGTAGTGGGTTAGCCGGTACCTTGTATAATGCGGGGACCACGCTAGGTATGGTGGCCATTGTCGTCATCATGGTCGCGAAATTTGCGGTCGAACAACGCTTTAGTAATGTTATTAAAACCGCCTTACTAGGCGTAGCGTTAGTCACGTCGTTACTCATTTTGAGTAACCCAACGTCCAATCGCACCATCATGGACGGGCTATTTAACATCAGTAGCACGGTAGAGTCGGAATTAATTCAAGCGAACCCTACCTTAAACCCAGACGACGCCGCCAATTATGATGGCCTCACGACAGGGGCAGAAAAAGCCAAAAAGAGTGGGGAAGTCATAGCGGCGAATATCTTTAAAAGTAGCGTCTTTGACCCGTATTTGATTATGAATTACGGCACCACCGATGTGGAAAGTATTCGCTCTAAAACAATTAAAATTGATGGCGAAAGCTATGATCGAATAGGCGTCTTATTAGACAATGACTCCTTAGAGGATGATTCCACGTTGTATGATAAAGTCGTAGACTATGAAAGCAAAGAGTTAAAGAATACGACCATTAACTACAAAAACAATTGGAGCAACGCCATGTTCTGCTTGTTTTATATCGTCTTAAATCTCATTCAGTTACTCGTCTTTTTTGTCTTGGCTATGATACGGCTGGTCTTTCAGTTTATGCAGCTCATCTTAATCCCGATTTTACCGGTCATGTTGTTTGTCGGACTATTTGCGACAGGGCTAAACGTCCTCAAAAATTACGCCAAAGGCTTTGGCCTATTGACGTTAGGACAAGCCTTCACTATTTTGCTTTCTATCTTTTTTACGTCGTTTATTAGTGTCGGCTATTCCATTGCCAGTTCCCAATCAGACCCGTTTAAAAAGATTTTGATTATTGTCGTCTATGTCCTTATGCCGTTTTTTATCTACAAGTTTAAAGGTTTCTTTCTTCTGCTATTTTCTAGCAATCGAGGTATGGCTATGATGTTCTTACGGCACCCGTTACAAGGGCCGAAGAAATATAAAGAATACCAACAAAACCAAAAAGCGCAGAATCAGAAACGAAAGGACGCGGCACGCGATAAGTATCAAAAAGACGACAACAACCCCAACAAGCAACATAAATATAAATTGCAAGGGCGCAATCCGAATCAAACAACGGGGAATAAACCCGATAATGAACGGAGGTCGAGCCAGTCCCGACAAGACCCATCCGGAAGTGGCGAGACACAACCAGATGGCATTGTAAGGCGAGAAAGGAAGCCTAAAGAAGAAAAGACGCGCACACCACGACAACAGCTTTCCCGTCGGGAATTGTCTCCAGCGAATCGAAACGGGGAACGTCGCCAACCGAATGCCGCAAGCCGACGCTTGGAGCGCCTGCATAACCAGAGCCAGCAACAAGAAAAAGTTGGCACAGCCAACCGGAAGAATGCGGTCTTGTATCGCAAAGAACAAGCCAGACGAGACCAATTGTCTGCTAATCGTGGCGACAAACGGGCGCAACAGCGTGATCGTATTCAGCGGTCAGAACGTCGCCCAACACGCAGTGGGCAACGTCAACGAATCACGCAAACGACAAGAGGCCCTGTTCAACGGCATTCAGGCAACACCCATGTGCGTGCTGGCCAGCACTATGAAGCGCCAGCTACTCCGACAAAATCAAATCGACGGGTTGGCACTTCACAGGTCAAGAGCGCACCATCCACAAGAACACGGGTCACTCGACAGGTTACGCCTCCGACAACGTCCAAGCGACACGTCGCAGGAAAACGTCAAGCAGTGGACGCACCGTCTAAATCGGTACGGCAACGTACCACGAGACCACGAAACACCACAGGTAGATAGCGAAAGAGAAGGGGGAACCTTCTCTTTCTTTTTTTTGAAAGGAGTTCTTCCATGAATGATACGTTTAGATTGAATCAGAACCAAAAGAAACAGAGTGACACGCCACCGAAAAAGCTGACTCTCTATCAACAAATTGTGCGTGTCCTCTTAGTGATTGGTGTATTCTTTTATCCCTTTTTTATTGTCGGTGGCTGCTTGTTTAGTGTCTTCCGAATCGTCGTAAAGGTACTCGATAAGCAACATACAGGGGAGTTTGAGTATATCCCCATTCTAAAACGGCACACTGCCAGTTGGATACTAGCAGCTGTTATCGGCTTTATCGTCAATTGCTTTTTATTTGTTTTTGTATGGCCGAGAGGGTATCTAAGTGGGTATCTGTTCTTTCCTCTTAACTTATTCGATACGGTGATTACGTTTACGCCTCAGACCGTCTATGCGTTACTCGCTGGTGGTCTTGGCGTGGCGTGTATCATGGGGGCGTTTGTCTCGTTTAAAGAGAACCGAAAAGTCGTCTCCAAAGAGAAGGAACTAAACGAGATCCGTGAATCTAAAGACTACAAGCAACGTCGTGCCGATCGCTTTGCGATAAACGAAGCCCTCACCAAAGAATACAACCGCAACTATGACCAATACATTCGCTTACATGCCAAAGAGAAATTGGCCACCATGCGGGAAAACGTCTTTTTAGGTGTCGATGAGTTTGGCAACCCGCAATATGTGTCGTTAAAAGAATTGAACCAGCACATGTTGTTAAATGCGACAACTGGTGCGGGGAAGACGACTATTTTGAAACTCATCATTACCCATTGTGCCATGTTTCATATCCCCTGTTTGTATATCAATGGGAAAGGCGATAAAGAGATGGAAGAGATTATGATGGATATTGCCCAACGCTATGACCGACCCATGAAAGCATTAACCGACCATAACAATCTTCGCTACAATGTCGTCAAGCATGGGAATAGTGTTGCGGTACGCGACCGACTATCTATCATAGCCGAAACAGAAAGTATATTTTATACGGGAAACAATAAAGCCTTGTTAATGGGAACTATCCAATTGATTGATGTATTTTCTATCAAACGGACACTTCCTAACATCATGACGTACTTAGAACCGCAACACGTCTTGACTCTTTTTTGGCAAGCGATACAACACAATTCGTTTACGTCTCAGCGTCAAGAAGAACATATCTTGGTGAATCGTTTTGATGATGACACGCTGGCGGTAAACTCCACGCAGGATAACGGCACTATGCCAGCTGACCTTGATGAGTTATACGCCGAAGTGGCGAAACATTCCTCAGAGTTGACGCCACCACAAGGCAAATTGTTTCGTCAATTGTTCCAACGGTACGAAGTCAAAGACAGCGGCTACCTCTATTTATATAAAACAGTAGAAGCCTTACAGATTAGTATTGGACTTCTACTAGACAGCGAAATCGGCTATCTATTTGATACGGAAGAAGAGAACGTAGAGGAGTTAGATTTGTATGACGACACCAACAACAATTACTTATTGTACGTCTCATTAGATGGTTTGGTGTATCAAGAATATATTTCAAAACTGGCTCATTTTGTCACGTCAGACATCAATTACATGGCGTCGAAGCGATTTCAAACGAATATTACAGACACCTTTTTTGTGTTGTTTGATGAACCCTCAACGTACCTCAGTCCACTGTTTATTGACACGCTAAACAAGACTCGTCATGTGGGGATTCATTGCATTGTCTCGCCACAAAGTTTAGGCGATATTGAAAACATTGACCCGATTTTATTGCGTCGTGTGATTGATAATGTGAACACGTTCATGGCGGGACAAACGAACCATCCGGACTACGTGGAACAACTCGCCAACTTAATGGGAACGTGGCACACGTAAAGAAGTCGCCAAATTTGTCATTCACCCAGATACGATTAAAGGCTTACGAACAGGCGAATACGCCCTCTATCGAAAAGGTGATAATCACCGAGAACGAGCGAAAATCATTTATGCCCGTCAACCAATTTAAAGGAATAAAAAAACAAAGCAACTATTTCTTTTAAAGGCAACTAATTAATAAATCAAGTGGAATTAGGGTGGAATTACCCCGGAATTAGGGTGGAATTACCCTGAAATTAGCTAAATTTTTGACTGGTTCTCAAAACGTTGGTCTGGCGCTCTTTCTAAGACTTTCTAAGCCTGCCCCAGCCCTTGACCATTCCCTCACAACGTATGCAAGCATACTTATGAGAGGGAATGGTCAAGGGCTGGGGCAGGCAAGGCAGACTAAGAAATAACACCAAACCAACAAGAGAACCAGTCAAAAATACGATAGAGAGTAAAAGAAAAAAGAAAAGGTCAAGAGCATGTGTGGGGGATCATCAACAAGCACCCACTTGTGTCACGCTAGAATCGTGTAACACGCCGGAGTGCTTTAAATTCGATGACCCCCACACACCAAACTCAACACCCTAAATCCCTCAATCTTGAGGGACTTCAAACGCCCTAAATCCCTCAACCTTTGAGGGACTTCTAACCCCCCCCCCCGCGCCCCCCTAACATTAGGGGGGTGGAGGAAAGAAAATTGCACGCAATTTTCTTCCATAAAACACAACCAACTGCTGACCTGCTCTCACAACGAGTCGGCAAGAAAAAGAGGTGACAACTATGACCAATCCACTACTCGATAATTATTATGTAGATGTTTCTGATAAACGTACAGTTGGTCTGACAATTTTGGTATTACTGCATGAACTACGTGTGCTGACATCTGAACAAATTTTGAATTTGCTTTCGTTAACTGGGAAGTCTTCTTTTCCGGCAGTTAGCAGATGGACAACGTATTTAGAAAAGCAACAGTTTATCTCTAGTCTGAAAATACAAGAACGCAACAACGAAAAATGTTACTACCTGACCAAAGAAGGCAACCGCTATATTGGTGGGTTGTATGGTTATCCAAGAAATCCTGATTACAATTTGAATCATCATTTATTACTCACGGATTGTCTGTACACATCTATGACGATTGCACAAGAATCTCCTTTTTTTCATAGCGTCTTAACAGAGCGTCGCCAAGCCTATGAAAAAAAAGAAACTGAAAATAAAAAAGGCAACACGTACACCGTAGCGGATTATATTTTTTCCTTTCTCACGAAAGAAGAAAATGAAATCCGCCATTATTTTGAAGTGGAATTAACCTTTAAATCCAAGAACCGCTATTTAAAAGGGATTTTCCCAAAATATTACCACTATTTAGACCAAGGCATTCATCAACACGATTATTTATTTTATATCACACCCAATGAGTATATCTTAGGCGAATTACGAGCCATGAAATCCTATTTCTTTTCGCAAGAAGACCGCAAGGAAAAAGTTGCCAATCGGTTTCAAATTGTCCACCTAGATGAATTTCCGGCAAGCTATCGGACACTCGTCATGCAGTCTGCTGTTTTACAAGAGCGGTAAACCCCAAGGTCAAACCCGAAAGTCAAGACCCAAAGCCCGACGAGAACGCCAACCTTCCGCCTGTTTTCCGCAGAACGTGTCGAATGATTGGCAAAGAGTGGCAACAGAAACAGTGTTCCTAATTTGTGTACCAGTCATTCGGACTCTATAAGCTAACCCATAACCTGAAAACAGACAAGGGTAAATGTACGCGCACGCGCGCCCTTGTCTGTTTTCAGAACATGTGTTTTAACGCTTCCGCCGAACGACCGATACACGAAAAGGAACACTAGATGTTGTTTCCAACTCGCTCTTTGACAATCAAATAGACACAACTTTCAAGTTTCGCAACCGAATTGTCTTTGTTCTCTCAAGACCTTTCAAACCTGCCTCACTCTCTCAACCGAAAAGTGGGGTGGGTCACCTGTCTTCTTTTGAACGTCAGTTATGGCATGTGGACTTGAAAAAAATATAAAAAAACAGGAGGAAAAAAGTATGACGTATATTCAAAAAGTGACCACCTTAGAGGAATTAAAAAAAGAGTACAAACGGTTGGTGTTATTGTATCACCCCGATTGTGGCGGGGACGAGGAGATTATGAAACAAATCAATAATGAATACGATGAGTTGTTTCCAAAATTGAAGCACAAACATGTAAACAAAGAGGGCGAACGGTATGAAAAAGACACCGACGAACTGCCGAATGAATGGCGGGATATTTTGTCTCACCTGTTAGGGTTAAAAATGGTAGGCGTGACGATTGAAGTGATTGGCAGTTTCTTATGGGTTTCCGGTAATACGAAACCGTATAAGCAAGACCTTGGAAAAGAAGGGTTGAAAATGAAGTGGAGTCCGAACAAACAAGCATGGTACTTATCCCCGAAGGGCTACCGTAAACACGGCAAAAAGACCTTTGAAATGGACGATATTCGCTCGATGTATGGGAGCCAACAAGTCAGAGCGAAACAACCAAAAGCATTGACCTATTAACTAATACAATAGGCGGGGCGCTCCAGCGCCCTAGCCTTTATTGAAAGGAGAATGACCATGCACACCACGTCAACATTAGAAAATACAACCTTCCAAGAATTTCTGACCACTCCAGATCGCACGCTATTTTGTGAAGTGGAACAGTACCTTCTTTACAAAGTAGACGCTGGTTATCCAAACGCACGTTTTGACTATTTGTTTTCACAACGCAACGACACAGGGATATTTTTCCCACACGCTAACGAATGGGAAACTTCTTTTTTAGGGCTCTATGACCATGAGAACAACCATTTTTACCTCGAAGAAAATTTCACTTTTGATTATTATTTCAAACAGATTCAAAAAGATAAGTTTTTATCCTATGACGGTCTGATGGAAGACTTTTGTTATCAATTTCGCACGAATGTATTACAAATCGTAGCAGAAAATAAGCTGTACTTTCTAACGTGTGGGCAAGAACTAGGAGACTTAGAGGAGTGTCATAAACAAGCTGTTCAAGCAGAAATTGAAGCCTCTATTTTAATAGGTACAGCTCGAACAGAACGACCGATACAAGCTCCTGATTTTTCCCATAATTCAAAACTATTCCTTGATACGCTTTGTAATCAAGACGCACTCCTTCATCAATTGGCATTTGAGTATGTCACGGAACATAAAGACCAGTTAGTCCAACGTGTGTTAGTTGAGGAGTTTAGCCATTGGTATGAACGTAGTTTACAAAAAAATGAAGTCTTTCAACAAAAAGTAGCCTTATTTGAAAGTGTGAGAGATAGCGACAAAAAAACCGTCATGATTGACTATCAAAAGGGCGGGAAAGCCTTCACCTTCAAAGTTGAAAATCAGTTTAATGCTCATATGACGTACTTGTCTACTTACAGCATTGTCAGTCCGAAAGACAGGCAAGCCTTTAAAGAATTATTTGGCTATGAAGATATTCAGTACGAGCATATCACAGCCGTTTACTATCGCAAGCAACAATTATTTCCACCATTAAGTCAAACAGCGTAATCACCACTAAAAAATTATAGAAAAGAGGACATTATCATGTTAAACAATTCAAATCTAATCGGAAGACTGACCAAAGAAGTTGATTTCAAGTACACGCCAACAGGGAAAGAAGTAGGGACATTTACCTTAGCTGTCACTCGTAACTTTAAGAATGCACAAGGCGAACGTGACTCTGATTTTATCAATTGCGTTATTTGGGGTAAGGCAGCCGTTACCTTAGCCGAACATACCACCAAAGGCTCCCTCATTAGTGTGACAGGGCGCTTACAGTCCAGACAATACGAAAACAAAGAGAACGTTAAAGTATTCGTCACAGAATTAATCGTAGAAAACTTTGGCTTTTTAGAACCCAATGAAACGTTAAATAAACGCAAATCTGCCAAAGCAGCCGATAAACAAGCTCAACCCGCAGGCAACCCACAAGCCAACACGGCTCAAGTAGCGGAAGAACAGCCGTATGGCTATGACAATGTAGAACCCCATTACATTGACATTCCAGATTCAGAATTGCCGTATTAACAAACGTGTTCCTTATGCCAAGAAAACCTCTTGGCATAAGGAATTTATATGTGACATGGAAGCACTAGACTATCCAATATAGGATAAGGAAAGGACAATGAACATGAGGGCAATTAACATAATAGATAGATTTACCGAAAAAGAAATTCAACTCGTCATTGAGGACATTCAAACAGCTGCTAAGACACCAGACTTTATGAAAGTAGTGGCGCCTGAAAGCTACGAACTACAAGCAGATGGAACTATACGAGGAGAAGAGTCCGGCGAAGCTCTTTATACAGCGCAAGCACCTCTAGATGACCATGACGCACTCTTACATGAACTAGCAGAAGCAATGATTGACCTGTCACTTTAACACCCAATTCTATTAAAAAGGAACGTGGTTAGTCTTAGGGTCACCAACATGTTTGACCCTAAGACTGTACATATAGAGAAAAGATTGTTCTTCGTTGGCGGTGCAGTTGCCCGCCACTCAACCCGAACAACTTTTACACTTGCTGGCTCACGCCTTCTTTCTGCCAAACCCGTGCAGAAAGAACCGCAATTATTGGAAGAAAAAGCCCTTCTCTTCCTCTATGGCCCGCTGTCACGTCTCGTCACGTTTTATTGGTGGCATTCTATCGTCGAGTAAGAAGTTTGCGGGGTGATTGAACCTATCACAACCGCTACAAAACGCAAGGGTAAATGGTACGAGCAAGCTCGCCCTTGCGTTTTGAATCGGCCGTGATTGGTTGGCCTCACACCCGAAACCTCAACTCGTCGAAAAGAATGTACCCAAAATTTACAAACGAAAGGAGACTTTTTACAGCGATCCATGAAGAGAAGGAAAATCAAAACCCCACCCTTTCCTAATCTGAACAAAATGAATGACTGTTCAAAAAAAGAAAAAAACGAGGAGTGACCTATGATGACAGAAAAAATGAAACAGGTAATCAAAATCGAACAAAAATTTATCGCAGAAGAACGGAGTTTCTACCGTGTCACAACATCTTTATCACTAGCTGACTTTATTTCCAAGGAAATTGGCAACAATGCTTCTGAATCGCTTTTTGTAGCGTGTGTCAATACACGCAACCAGATTATAGCGTATACAGAGCTATTCAAAGGGTCGATTAATCGCTCGATTGCACACCCTAGAGAAGTATTCATGTTTGGCTTATTAAACAATGCCAGTCACCTTGTACTAGGGCATAATCACCCTAGCCAAGATACGACACCTAGCGAAGCAGATAAGGAAATGACAACACGCATGAAAACGTGTGGGGAATTGATGGGAATCCCGATTTTAGACCATATTATTGTGTCTAGTACCCCTACAAAATACTATTCTTTTCGAGAAGAAGGCTTTTTCAACCAAGATTATCCCTTCTAGTAAGTATGGCGTTGAGACTCCCTCAACGCCTACTCTTAAAAAACGTGAGGAGTGAGCAAGATGAGTGAAACACTGAAAGACAGAGCCGTAATTAAAATGATGGGGGAAATGACGGAAAGCCATTCAGCTTATGAAGATGTGGTGCATAATTGGTTATGTGACCAAGAAGATGACCCGCTGTTTGCGGGCGTGCTGACCGAAGGAAAAACCATTAAACAAGCATGGGCGTATTGTTACCAAGAAGCCTCGAAAGTAAAACAAGGCAATGTCGCCATGATTTCAGACGACACCGTTTTTCAATGGGTCAGAGACTACTTTCTCAAACAAGAGGAACCTGTACAGCCTACGACACCACCTAACCAAAACAAGGTGACGAGTCACCCCATGCCAAAGGTGACCGCTACCGTTTCTACTCTATCTACTACTGAAAGGGGGGAAGAAGAACAATTGAGTTTGTTCGATATGTTATGAAAAAACGACCTGAAACTTATATTCGTCAGCGCTTGACGCCACCTAAAGACTTCTTTAGGTGGTGCGACAGCCAAATGAGAGTCTATGAATGGCGGAATAAATCACAAACCATACGCTCCTCTGATAGACAATCTGAACATGTAATGAAAAAGCGGTTGATGACCACGACAACCCTCACGTTTTTCGATAAATTCTATAGTTTTGCGATTATTCTCGTCACGTCGAAACGGATAGAAATGCAAAGCTATGCCTACTGGGTCACGATTAAAGACGGGAAGGAACACATTGAGAGTGAACTGGTCAACTTTGAACACTACGCCAATGATGAAATTGTCCGACTAGGAAGCTATGGCGGGCGCTTTTCAGAAGGGCTGGTTTCCAACTATGGCATGATGAGTAGTGCGTACACCAACACGTTGTTTTATCCAAATAATTGGCAAGAGAAACTAGCGACTTGTTCCCAATTACGTTATGTGAAGTTGGCACAGGTAGACTTTCGTCACATACGTTATCTCTACCAATACAGAAGGGAGATTGAATTTTTACAAAAAATCAAGGCGAGTAACATGGCAGAGGAAGTCTATTGGCATTCTCAAGTAGATATGCGGACAATTAATCTGACATGGCTTAAGAAACACAAACCGTTTATCCGCAACACTGACAAGAGTTTTGCGGAGTATGAACTGGAACAGCGAATAAAGAAACGACAGGGGTCACTTGTCGCAGGAGCGGAACGCTACCTAACCTTTCATGACATTAACAAGATTCCTAAAGGCGTTGGCATGGTGAAGTTTCAGCATTGGGTCATCAAAAACAGTATCCATATGGCTACCTATTTTGACTATCTTCACGTCTTGCATGACCTTGGTCTCAACCCAGACAATAACGAAAACTTGATTCTCCCTAAGTCATTACAACAAGCCCATGACAACGCTGTTCAACAATTAAATGAATTGAACAGAGAGAAAGAGCGTCTTGAAAATGAACGCCTTCAGCAAGACTATGAACGCTCTTTAGTGACAAGAAGACGTTTAGAAAAAGAACTGGATGGCTTTGTCTTTCTACTACCAAAAGAATTAAACGATATTATCACGGAAGGCTACCAGCTTCACCATTGCGTTGGGTCTAGCCACTATCTGAAACGTCATCGGACAGGAGACATCACTATTCTGTTTGTTCGTAAGAAGGAAGCGCCCCATACGCCGTATTTCACCCTAGAATATCGAGGCAATCAAATTGTCCAACTGAGAGGCAAACACAACCAAAGCCCTGACGAACGGCTTCAAGCTGTTGCAGAGGAGTGGCTACAGCAAGTCACTCAACACAACCCACACGACACCTCTTATGTGCAAGAAGTGGCGTAATTAGACAGGAAAGCCAATTGGACAGAGATACCCTTGTCCTTTGGCTAACCTGCATATTATACTAAAAGAAAAGAGGGGGATTTTTATGAACACCAGAGAATTGACTGTTATCACCAATCCAAAATTTTACGAGTATACGACGATTGAGAAATTATCGCAGATGAATCTAGTTGAGTTAACCATTTGTTTGTCTTTACTTCGCAAGGAACAACGAAGACTCAAGGAAAAAGTCTATGTACGGGGTATGTATTACCGGGCGACCGCAGAAGAAGTGGACAAAGAGAGCGAACAAGCGGCAACCGCCTACCGTGAGGAACTAGAGCAGCTGTTTTATGACAAGCAAGGGTTTATTCCGACCCGTATTTTGGCTGAACAGATTGAGTTTTTAAAGAAAAAACACCAGCAATGTAATCGGAAAATTGAGGAGAACCAACGAAAGAAAACGAAACCTGACAAACCCATTCTGTATGATTTTCCCGAAACAGACGACCAGTATATAGATGATTAAAAATTGACCGCAACATCAAAAAGTCCTGTCATAAAGCTACATGACAAGGACTTTTTTTGATATACTAAACAGGTAGAAAAGTTATGACGGTGGCTATCTTTGAGAGGTGGTGGTGCTTATGAATGTAAGTGCTGAAATCTACGAAAGGAGACGCCTTTTGTCTGCATTAGAGACAATTCAATTGTTATTGAGTTTTGGTATGTTTACCATTGCCTTGATAAAATTGATTGTGGACTTGCTTAAACACGACAAAAAAAAATAACCGTCAACTTTAGCCAGTTCGGTTATTTTTAAATAATATGAAAAGCTACCGTCTTAAACGGTTCTACATGGAGGGCATATTCGCGTATGTCCTCTTTTGTTGTCTTTATTTTAGCACAAAAATGAATTTATGGAAAGGAAAGGAATAAAGTGGAACGCCTTACAATCAAAGAAAGACAAATACTAGAAACATTTTGGCATAATGACCAAAGTCTGTCTGTATCAGACGTAAGTTTGTTGCTGCCGGAAGAAAGTAAACATACGGTTACAGCTGTTATTACCAAACTACTGAAGAAAGGATACCTTAAGATTGATACGGTCGAAATTTATGGTAAAAGTTTAGCACGGAAGTTTGTGCCTACCCTTTCTGAGGCTAGCTATCTTTTGGCCGTACTACCTTCTAAGACAGTCTTGAAAGTGGTGCTTCAATATATCCGACATATTGATGATCTAGACTACTTAAACAAGTTGGAACACAAACTTCGACTTAGAACAACAAAAAACCACTTAGCTGTCAATAAACTACCTCTAACTTCTAAAGTTTAAAAAGACTTGCACATTATATTTTTAAAATTAGAAGACAGAGTAATTAAAAATTCACAAGCAATTACCCGCAAGATGTTGTTCTTGCGGGATTATTTTGATAGGTTAAATTAAGTGAACTTGTCATTGAATACCAAATAACGTTTTTTAGAAAAATGAGAATATTTCTCGTCATTTGATATAGTTGACAAAATCAACTATAATACGAAATGTAACGTTAATCTGAAAGATTGGGGTGAGTCATTATAAAAATTGATGGAACAGAGGAGATAAGGTCTTTTAATCGTGTCTACATGCCTTTCATGAGTTTACTTAAAAATAAATATTTGAATTCCAATTATTCTATAACCGAAGCACGTGTTCTTTTTGAAGTATATATGCATGATGAATGTACTTCCTCTTTTATTGTAAAGTCTTTGAACATTGACAAAAGCTACCTAAGCCGTATCGTCAAGAATTTTGAAGGCGAAGGGTACCTTACAAAAAGACCTTCTTGTAAAGATAGTCGATCATATACACTCTCTTTAACAAATAAGGGAGAATTAAAAGTAAAAGATTTTATAAAAAAATCAGATATTGAAATACAGGATAAATTCAAAGACATATGTGAAGAAGATCAAACAGAATTTCTAAAAGCAATAAAAATATTGACAAATATTATAGTTAAAAGCTTGGGGGAAAACTAAAATGAAAATAGTTACATATAAAATGGCGTATAAAGATGAATTTATAGAGATGAACAAAGCTTGGATTGCTAAAATGTTTGTGATTGAAACTGAAGATTTGCGAGAATTGGAAAATATAGAAAGCTATATTGAAGCGGGTGGTCAAATTTTTTTCGCAATTAATGAAGATGATATTATTATGGCATGTTGTATGATTGCTCCGAGAGATGATGGAGATTGGGAAATCATGAAATTTGCAGCAAAAGAAGCTTATTCAGGTTCTGGAGCAGGAAGTGCTTGTTTGGAAGCCTGCATTGATTATGCTAGACAAAAAAAAATCCAAAAATTATTAATTGTCACAAATACAAACTGCATTCAAGCAATACATTTGTATAAAAAATTTGGATTTTCCGAAATTCCTGTTGACAAAGAAAAATTCCCATTTGATAGGGCGAACATTGCATTTGAGAAAAAGTTTATTTCCTAACGGATTCTTTATTGAAATCCTTACATATTTTATACCACTTAGAATTTCTTAAAACATGTGATAGGATAAATATTTTTTATATTTTTAGTTTTGCTTAACAGTAAAAGTTATATTTCCTTACAAATGGTAAAAAATAGATTTGCTATTTACTCTAAAGAAATATCTGGTATTGAGAGGGGGGTTCCCAAATGAAAAAGATTAAGCAACTATTGTCTGCCGTATTCGAAGGACTAGACTTCTATGGTATTGCGATTCAATTTTTTTATAAAAAAGCCAATCAACATAAATAAATTTTAAAACACTAGCTGATCTAAGTTGTAATTCTTCCACTTATATATTCAAACAAAAGCATAAGATCCATATGTTAAACTGTATATATTAAAAAGAGAATGGAGACATTGCATGATTAAGGAACAAGTTGTTAAACCAAAAACAGGCTTTAGCACCTTAGTAAAAAAAGGACAACTGATAGAAATCATTGATTTAGAAGGAAAGCAAGTTGTAGATTTTTTCGCTACAAATCAATTAACCTCAAAAGAATATTTATCTGCAGGCGTAACTATTGATTGTAACGACACCTTAAAAATCAGTATAGGAGATTCTATTTACAGTAATTTGTATAACAAGATGTTTACAATTATAGAAGATGACGTGAAAGAGCATGACTTACTTCACCCTTGTTGCAGACCAGAAATGTATAATTTCTTTTACGGGAATGGTGAAAACCATCCAAGCTGTTTAGCAAACATCAATAAATCCCTTAGCGAAAATTTCGATACAAAAAAAGCTCAAATTACTCCTTTCAATATTTTTATGCACACTAAAATTTTACCTAATGGAAAAATTACGGTTGAGGAACCAGTTTCAAAACCCGGTGATAAGATAATTTTAAGAGCTGAAATGGATATTTTGCTCTCTATTGCTGCATGTAGCGTTTCAGAAAGTAAATGTAATGGAGAAAAATGCACCCCAATCAAAATAATCATAAAGTAATTATATCCTTTAATTTATCATGTTAGTCCATTAAAAATGGATTTCATATACTCAAATAGTCAATCAATTTCCCATCAGTACCCAATTTCTTTAGCAGATAGTGACTTTTTATAACAAGTCCTCACTTTTCTTCCTGAAAAATTTCACAAACTTATTTGAGGGAGGAATCGCGACTTGCTCACGTTTCAAAATGTCAAAACAGCTCGATTTCAGAAATTCACAAGGAAACGCCCGTCAGACGCTGGTCTGGCGGGCTACTTGGTTTAATCGGCATTATGTCAACGAGGAGTTCAAATAACAAGAATATAAATCTGTAAACAAGGTTTCGTTTCTTTTTGTTCAAAAATTTTTTTATTACCAGAATCTTACGCTATAAAAAAAATACCTCGATTTAAGTCTTTTTGTAACTTTACTTTGTATATATATATGAAAGGGGGATTTCATAAATGATGATAGAGAATCTTGCTGAAAACAATGGAGATGAATTAACGGACTTATTTCAAGAATATTCTAAGCTGTTATATGCGGTGGCATTATCAATCTTAGGCCGTCATGCCAGCAAAGAAGACGTAGAAGAATTGGTGAGTGATGTTTTTTTGCGCTACTGGAAAAATCAAAGTAATTACAATCCGCAAAAGGGATCTTTAAAGACTTATCTAGCGTTATTAACGAAAAGTATGAGCTTAAACAAGCTCAAGCAAAACAAACGCCTATTTGAAAAAATCACCGATTTTCCATTAGAGGATTTACCGGAGGAGGAAAAAGAAAATGCAGATATTTGGGATATCTTTTTTGAAGCCTTGTTATTGATTGATGAGCCGACAAAGGAAATTTGCCTGCAGCGATTTTTTTATGAACTAAAACCGAAAGTCATTGCTGAAAATATGGGAATGGATTTGAAGGAAGTTAAAAATCGTCTGTACCAAGGAAAGAAAAAAATTCGTAAAGAGATGGAATTTTTATTATTAGCCCAAGGAGGTCTAAACAAATGAAAGCATACGAAGAGTTACCCTTAAGCCGCCTATCCGATGAAAGCTTGGATCAATTCATCACCATGATGGGGCATCAATTTGACACTACTAGTGAAAAAAATATCCAGCAACGGGTTCTATCAGCTGGAGAAAAGCTTACTTGGTTAGATAAAATTCGCTGTTCTAAGCGAAATTTAACGCTTGTTGTTGCACTGACTAGTTTTTTTATAATTCCAGGAACAGTTTATGGGGCCAGTAAAGTTTGGCAAACGTACTTTTCACAACATAATTTTAGCAGCCTGATTTCAATTACTAATCAGGATAAAAAGCAAGAGAAAGAATATCGCTTAGAAGTCAATTATTTGCCGGAAGGTTTGCGACCAATTTCTCAGAATGAGGGGGAAGTACCGGCAAAATTTTATAATCCAGATGTTACTGATGCGACTATCTCCACTCTACTGCTGAAAATTGATGAGGGGCAGACAGATCTAGAAACTCTTTACACCGATACGGCTGAAGAAATGGTGCTGGCTGGTCGTAAGGTCTGGATGATTAATCAAAAAGCAAATGAAGCGTCAGACAGTCTGAATCGTACGGCTTATGTTCTTTTCGAAGAAGAAGGATATGTGCTACAGATGTATATCGGCAATGATATTCCTGAGTCAGAGCTGCTTGAAGTTGTTCGAAATCTCGATTTGGTTCCAGCAGGTGGTGGTCCCGCATCAAATTCTTATCTAATTTCAGAATTTGCGGAAGAAACAGAAAAAGTCAGCGCTGAGGCACCGTGTCGCATACCAACAGATAGCGACTTAATTAAAAAAGTAGGTGAAGAGCAGCATTTCAGCCTGAATCAACAGCAGGATGATAAGACGGATTTTGCCTTGACAGTCAATGATGTGACGGTTAGTGACAACTTATTTGAGGTTGAAAACGCTGATAGTGACTGGTCCGTACAAGATAGTTTTAATCGCTTAAAAGAGGATAACTTGGTTGATGACACAGGCTATTTCTTACCTTACACGGCTACCCTTTATAACCGTGGGGACGGGAAGGATACTTTGGATACAGTGGCCGCCCAAACACAAGACCAAATGAAGCTGGTTAAACTAAATGTTACCTTGAAAAATTTAAGTTCAGCAACGTTTTCTGATTTTTATTTTCAAGCCAATGCATCAATCTTAACAGCGATAGATGGTTTCTATCAGCCAAAATATCTCTTGGATTGGGAGCAACAGTATGCGCAGATTGGTTATCAAAATTCTCTTGATATTGTCTATCTTAGCAATCATGGTGAGGGGAAAGGATATCTCAATATAGGATCTATTTCCGGTCAAGAAGCAATCACGTTTGAGTTTGGGTACTTGGTTCCTGCTAGTGATGTTACCAGTTTATTTTTAGATGCGCCCGCTTATAATTACGAAGACGACTATGAAAATCAGAGTGAACGAGTTAAATTATTCGAGTAAAGATAGCTCGTCGGCAAAGTACCTATCAACGCAATTAGCTTTCACCACTTAATTTAACCTGAAACTGCATAATATTTAAAAAGGTTCTTCGAAAATAAAATAACTTATTTTTTAAGTGTTCTTAGAAATTAAATCGCTGGACATACAAAAAAACTACTTGTTATAACATAATTTATTTAAATCTAAGAAGCCAGTGCAATCAATGAACTGGCTTCTTTTATAATACGCATTATGTCGACTTGTTGGTTAAATAACTATTCTTACTTTTTCTCCAATCCTGTCTAAGCAAAGAAAAATTTTCTAAATCGTGAAATTTAGCGAATCTAAATATTTCTTGCTTTAAAGTTCCTTCGTGTTTCAAACCTAGTTTATTGTATAGCTATATTGCGTTTGGATTAAATGAAAATACTTGTAATTTTATTTTGTTCATTGGTATATACATAAATAAAAAATTAATTAGTATCTCCATTGCTTCTTGTCCATACCTATTTCCTCTTACGGTATTAGAAATGGAGATTCCTATCTCGCAATTTTGGTTCTCATAATTAACAGAATACATTGAAATCGACCCTACTATATGAAGTCAGACAAATTGATACTGCTAAATTTTCAGATATTGACACAGTAACAGTGTCAGACATACTAAAATTATTGGAAAAGAAAAAATTAGTTCAAAGAATGAATCCAAAAAATGATACTAGGGCTAAAGTTGTTGATTTAACCCCTAACGGTTTAATCACAACTCAAAAAGCAACTGAAGTTGTTGAATCAATCGACTTGGAATTTTTTAATGTATTAAAACAAAATGAGGAGCAGTTTTTATTATTCCTAAAAGATTGATTTGATAGAAAGTCTTTGTATAAAATCAATTAAAAATTAATGTCAACTTATTCTTTAAGTAAATTCAGATTTAAATAAGAATACCAAGTAAAAAAACGATTTTTTTCTGTAGATCGTTTTTTTTGCTTGGTATAAGGAAAATTATGTAAAGTAAGTGGCATAAAAGTGAGGTTTCAAAACAAATTGCAGTGTTTTAATTTCAACAATTATATAATCTAATTTTATATCAACATCGTGTCGCCTTTTGTAAAGATTGTTTAAATAGTGTGATAAACTAAAAAAAAGGGGGGGTTGCATGAAAAAAGTTTACTTTGTTCGTCATTCTATACGAGCTTTTAAAGAAAAAAACGATAGAGAAGATCCTTTAACAACAAGAGGCCTAGAGCTATCTGAAGGTTTAACGAACTTTTTCGTTGATAAAAAAATTTCTAAAATATATAGTAGTCCATTTTTAAGAACAATTCAGACGATTACTCCCACTTCGAACTTACTTGACTTGCCAATAATACAGGTTGAAGATTTGAAAGAACGAGCTGTTGGTAAATGGATTGACAACTTTTCTGAATATTCAGCCCAACAGTGGAAAGATTTTTCTTTTAAGTTAGAAAATGGGGAATCATTGAGGGATGTACAAAATCGCATAGTAAGAGCTTATGAAAAAATTCTCAGTCAAAAAGGGAATGATATTATCATTTGTGGCCATAGTACTGCCTTTGCGGCGTTATTCCATTATTTATTAAAGGGAAATTATGGCATTGATGAACTATCAAGAATGAAAATGCCAGATATATTTTTAGGACAATATGAAGGAGATAAACTAATTGGATTGAATCACCAAGTAGTCTATTAGAAATATTCCCTAGTTTTACTTGGCATAACATGATCTATGTAAAGTAAAAGCCAACTCTGCGAGTTGGCTTCCCACAGTAGAACATCCATCAGGTGTCATCAATTCTGTGTTTCTAATTCTTTCTAGATAAAAGAAACCTTATTAATGAATATAAATTATCAATAGATTAATAATCTTTCTTATCATAGTAGCTAAAAAAGATATTGTAAAAACAATTGATTCGAATTTACCATTCTTATTTAGAATTCAATCGATCAATTCCTCTTGTGATTATCTAATACGAATTTCACTATAATAATTTGCTATAATCAAGCTACATGTAACTGATTTACTTTAACTCTGGCCACCACTGTTTATTAGCAGCGTATAAATCGTCTAGTACTGCTTTCCCAACATTATAGTTGGGTACAGTTTTATTTAACATAACTGCTTCTAAAGCGACCTGATAAGAACCAGTTAGAGCAGCTTTGACAGTCATTTTTTCGTATGCTTTTTGCATTTCCATTAAACCTTTTTGGAAGGTTGGTATTTCGCCTACTACAATAGGTTCTGCACCCGAAGCTCCTACATAAGCAGGTAACTCAACTACGGCTTTTGGATCAAAATTTGAAATAGAACCATTATTAGAAATGTTGACAGTAAAACGTTCTCTAGTATCATGAATAATCGCATTACAAATATCTACAATATAGTTACCATGAACTCCAGCATGCAAGTTGGAGTCTTTTGCTGTACCGTTTGCAATAACTCGTGCACACTCTTCATATATACGTTTCTCTCTACCACTGGTAACATAGTCTCCTCTAGTAAAGCTAGGATCATCATGCATGACCATTTCATCTGGTGTCAAGTAATATTGTAAATAACAATTCGGAAAATAATCAGGAAATAGTTTAAATAATTTAATCATCTGTTTATAAGTATCGATCCAATATTGATCTCCAATTGTTTCATCATTTGACATTATCAGTGTATCGATTTTACCAGATAGAACATCTTCTCTTAACCTGGGTAATAAATCTGTACCATCTTTATCAATAATATTCGTCCACCAACCAAAGTGATTGAGGCCAAAGTATTTAAATGTTAAATTGCGTAAGTTCTTATTAAAATATTTGGCAATAGCTCCCTCAATTGATATAGGCATGTCACAGATGCATAAGCATTTAGCATCTGGAAACTCACTATAAATTGCTTCAGAAAGAATTGCTTCAGGGTTTGTATAATTCAAAATCCAGGCTTCAGGACACAACTCTTTAACTTTACGAATAATTTCTATGACTGCTGGAATTACTCGCATTGCGAATGAAAAACCACCTAATCCACATGTTTCTTGGCCAACGACACCATGATTTAAACAAATTTTTTCATCCACCGCACGTTGAGCATTCAAACCTGGTCGAATTTGCATAAAAAGAAAATTAGCATTGCTAAGTGCTTTATTAATATCCGTTGTATAGTTGACAATAACTTTAGAGTTAGTCTCGGCATAATACATTTTAGTGTATTGTCCTAATAAGTTTACACGTTTTTCATCAATATCATATAAGACAAGCTCACTTAAATCTAACTCTTTCGCTCTTTGACGTAGTACTTCTAAGATGCCAGGGGATTGTGTAGATCCTCCGCCGACCATTACAAATTTATTGCCCATTATATTTCCTCCTAAACAGTTATAGCTTGTTTTTTTACTACCGTCTTATAATTTACTAATTGAAATTTAAAGAAATGAATTAATTTTTTTAAATCTGGATCAGTTAAGATTTCAACTTCTCGCATTCTTGCAAGATTAAAAGATGAATGCGTATAAAGATATTCATCAACAAATGCAGGATGTACCATCAATTCAAGAATTTGGCTTGTTTTTCCTCTTTCAAAGACTGCTTCAATCTCTGAGAAACAAGCAGTCTTTATAGTTGAATACACAGATGATATATCACGTATAGCTTCCGTGTTCATCATGTCTAGTAATAAATCATTCACATGATCAAATCTAAAGGCTTCAAAATTCTCCGTACCAAATGAATTTCTAAATGGTAATCCATATTTTTTCGAAATTTTCATTGTAATACTTTGATTCTCTTGAAAAAAATGAGTATGATGATGGGAATCAAAGTGAGTAAGATGCACATCCTTGCTAAGTAAGTATTCGATTTGTGTACACCACTCATCATAAATCTCTTCATCTAAATAAGTATTTCGCATTTTAGAGTAGTCACATAGATTATAAAAATTTCCATTAGTGTCTTGTAAGCTTCTACATTGGCTTCGAAGTGGCTGTCCGCTGGTTAACACAAGGTGGCAACCTATGCCGAGATTAGGATGTTGTTTCGATAGTTCTATAGCTTCTTCAGTGCCGGGCATATTGGCCATCAAGGTGGTTGAAGTTAATACACCATTTTTGTGTGCTTGAATAATTCCAGCATTCACAGCTGGGCTGTAACCAAAATCATCTGCATTTATAATTAATTGTTTCAAATCAATACCTTCTTTCTTAGAAAATTTGTTTCAGGTTGTTGTTGTTCTGCAAATAGAGTATAGTATAGAAAAATAACGTAAACAATGAATAATAGACATTGAGGTATCGTTTTCAAATATCGGAATTATTTTCATTATAGGAGGAAGCATCATGGGTCTCTACCATATTTCAAGATTACTGCCGAATAATACTTTACGACAAGAGGATGAAGAAATTATTTCGTACTTGATTAAAAAAATTGAAAAAAACCAAGATGTCGATATTCGCACAACTGCCAATGAAAACTTTACCTCTCCTAGTTCTATTTCTCGATTTGCTAGAAGAGCTGGCTTTAATAATTTTAAAGAATTGATTTTTTTCTTAACACTAAAAACAAAAGAAAATCAGCTTATTAAGAAATCATCTACACAGCAGAAGTTTTTAAATACCAAACAAAATTGGGACGAAATTGATGAGATTTTTAATATAATAAAAGAACAAAGACAGGTGTATGTATCTGGTGAAGGATTTTGTGACCTATTAGTAAAGTATGCCTATCGAAAATTATTATTGAAGAAAATTTATGCAATTGATTTGAAAGATATGGAGATTAAATTAGTCTCTGACGACACTTCTAAAAGTCTAATTATTTTTTCTCAATCAGGAGAGAATAGTGACGGACTAAGGCGAATTAAAGAATGCCGTGAATTAGGCGGTAAAATAATCACATTTACCGCTACTCCCAATAGTTCATTTATCAAAGAAGGGGATGCATCTTTTCAAATAGATTCAGAAGCCGGTAATATAAATTCAGAAAATTCTACGTTAAATTATTTTTTTGGTAATTGTCTGAATGCATTAGAGTACCTTTTTGATCGTTATCTTTTTTAAAATAACAGGACTTGTGGGATGATATCTGCCCACGATGTCCTGTCTTCTTTCTTATTTACGACTCAAATGCAATATCATTACAGGTGATTTTTCCTAACTTTGCAATTATCTTTCCTTCTTTTTTTTCGGGAGTCACAACGATAATCATGTCTTCTTTTTGAGCTTCTTTAATTTGTTCAATATCCATCTCAGCCAACAAGTCACCTTGTTGAACAAGTTGACCTTTTGTTACTTTGATACTAAATGGTGCGCCTGCTAAATCAACGGTATCAATCCCCATGTGAATTAAAACTTGTTCACCATTATCCCCCTCTATACCAATAGCATGCAGAGTAGGAAAAATTGTTGTAATATTTCCTTTTATTGGGGCATACACTCTACCGTCGTGATCTTTAATAGCAAAACCATTTCCTAATGACTTATTTGAGAATACTTCATCCGGCACATCTGTAATTTCAATAATTTCACCTTCTGAAGGTGCATAAATTAGATTTTTAATATTTTTTTCTGAGTGCAAATCTATGCTAGCACTCCGTAAATTTTCCACATATGCCTCTAATGACTCACGTAATTCATTAACACCCATTCCAATAATAAGTTGGATATGCTTTTGCTTATCAACTACACCTGAAGAAGGGTACGTTTTTAATAGTTCAATATCTACTTTCTTATCGTCTACCACGTCAAGACGAAGCCGAGTGTAGCAATTATAAATTTCCAGAATATTGTCAACTCCTCCCAATCCTTGAACAATTATCGCAAGACTCTCATCGTTATCCTTTAGTTGAACAGGAGTGTCATTTTTTGATTCTTTTTCAGAAAATTCAGTACCAATCGTGGGCAATTTTAATTTTACAATCAGATATTTAAAAGCAAAATATTCCAGTAATGCGCATACTATGATGATAGGAATAATCGCCCATGTATGACCAAGTTCCATGGGAACAAATAAGGATGGAATAGTTTCAGGAATACTTCCAACCATTACCCTTAATCCGAGTATATTGGCCAGAAAGAAACTAAGTCCAAACAGAAGAGCATGGACTAGCCATAAAACAGGTGCCACAAATAAAAATAGAAATTCTATCGGCTCTGTCACACCAGCTAGAGCAGCCAATATGACTGCTGGGATGACAATTGCTTTGACCTTGACTTTGTTCTCTGGTAGTGCAGTTTTTATAAAAGCAGCAGCGATTGCAATTGGAAAAGCCAAAGGACCAAAGTTTGTCAAAAATCCTATAAACGGACTTAGCTGAGTAACTTGGCTAATATCCCCTAACTGTGCTAGCCATATATTAAAAGCACCGCTCACCGTTTCTCCAGCGACTATAGCGGTCCCTCCCATAGGGGTATAGTACAAAGGCATCCATAATAAATGGTGCATGCCTACTGGTAGTAACATTCTGTTTAAAAAACCGTAAGCAAAGAAACCGAACGGACCTGAGCTAGACATAATAGAAACAGCAGCATTAACACCTGCATTAATCAATGGCCAAATGTAAGTGATTACAATTGCTAATGCAATTGTTGAAAAGATAGCAATTGCATAAGCAAACTTTGTTCCTTCATACGGTGCAAGATATTTATGAAATTTAAAATTGCCAAAACGATTAATGATGAAACCAACCATACACCCTATAATAATTCCCAAGAAAACGCCCATATCATTTACTTGAATTCCCATTACCATATTCTGACCAGTACCAAACAATCCTTGCTCACCAGGTTCAGCTAACCTATTGGTTAAAGCTAACCAAGAATTATTAGCATAGAGGAAAATCATAAAACATGTAATGGCTATTATGGCACCATCTGTTTTCTTTTTGGCTAATGCAGCGGCAATGCCTACACAAAAAATAACTGAAAGTGATCCGATAGCTCCACTGTTAATTATTCCAAAAAAGAAGTTTCCAATTTTTGAAATAACGTCTGGCGCGAATTCCATTCGCATGATAGCAGCGATAGAAATAATTAGACCAGAGACTGCCATAAACATAACTGGCTGAATAATGGCTCTTGCGAAAGTTCGCATAGATTTTTGAATACTTTCTTTCATTTATAACACTCCTTTTTTGATATGAAACATATTAAATACACTTAATTGAAAAAAGCATAATATAAAGAAAGCGCTAACTCAACATATTTGTAAAAGAAAGAAACTACTTTCATTTAATGAATCTAATTCCAATCTTTGTTTGAATAATAGTAAAACAAGTATCAATATGGTAAGTTTTATTCAATAAATGAAAGGGGTTTCAATTATGAAAAAAATATTTTTAAGTTTACTTCTATTAGTTTTTTCTTTAGGATTGGGTGATGTTGTATTCGCCTCAGAAGAAATTCCGCAAAAAGATGGGTATAAACTTGACTTTCATGATGAATTTAATGGTGATAGTCTGGATAGAAGTAAATGGACAGACCGTTATTTACAACATTGGGCAGATACACCTGAAGATGCAGTTGGAAATTACACATTTCAAAATGGCGCTTTAATTCAAAGAATAGAGAAAGATCAGAAAGCATGGTCACCATCTTTAGATAAGGATAATTATGGTTACGCAACCGATGGAGTAAAATCTAGTGCAATTCAATCTTTCAACAAAAATTGGATTCATAATTTTGCTGGTTCTGAGGTATTAATTTCTCCTATACCTAAAGAAGAAGAAATGCTTGGAGATAGTGAGACAGGTGGATATGCCACTACTTATGGCTATTTTGAAATTCGAGCTAAACTCAGTAAATCTACTGGTGGTGGACATCAGGCTTGGTGGCTTGTAGGCATGCAAAATGACACAAACGATTGGGCTAGCTCAAAAGAGACTGGCGAAATAGATATTATTGAAACTTTCTTTGACTACTCCAATAATGTACAGCGACCAGTGGGAACAAAAGGTGTGACGGAGGAAAATAGGAAAAAGGGTATATGGCAAACATGTACTTATGGTTGGAATGATCCGTTCTTTTCTACATCTTGGACAGATAGTACTACATCAACTTCTGGTGGTAATGAGGCGGTAGTTCCGGGAGCTGTAGGATTAGAAAGTTTAACTAATGAATTTCATACTTATGCATTGGATTGGGAACCAGGATCTCTTAAATTTTATTTTGATGGAAAGTTATTTCGACAAATCAATCAGTCACCGGACTATCCTATGGGAATGATTTTAAATATTTACACTGATGCTGGGTCTGGAAAACATAATGAAGAATTTCCTAAGGAATGGGCTATTGATTACGTTCGAGTTTACAAGAAAAAATCAGGATATGAATTGCCCCTCCAAGAGATTAGAAATCGGGATACAACCAGCTATATTAGTTTAGATAGCCAATCCGATAAAATATTAGTCTCAAATAACCCTACTAGCTCCTCAAAATTTACGGTTATACCAAAGGGAGAGTATTTCTTAATTAAAAATAATTTAACAAATGAACTTTTAAATGTCGAAAATCAAAAAGGATATGTTGAACATAGTGACATTCAGCCTACAGCGTATAGTGCACAGTGGAAGAAAGAAAATGTAGATGGATATATACGCTTTGTGAATCGGTGGAAGCCCAATCTAGTTATTCATACAGAAAATAACCTTGGATATTTAGAAGTAGGCAATATCCATCAAGGAGCCTGGAGAAGTCAATGGGTACTTGAATAATGAAATAATCTTTCGGATATGAATGTCACCCATTTTCAACTTTCCATAAATATTTTTCAGAATGCAAAATTGATACTGTATCGTTTTCATATCTAGGAACGTAGGAATCAAGCGTTCCTAGATACAAATATTCAATTAGCAAAAATAATATAAAAACTCAGGGTATTAAGCACAATATCAAAACTAAAGGGCCAAAAGGTATGTAGGTTTCGGGCTGCGGATGTTTTTCTGGACATTTACACTCTAATCACAATAAGAAAGCTACTCCTTTTTAGGTCATAGTAGATAGTGTTGACGTTTTTGAAACAAATTCAAATATGCAACAGAAAAGACGTATAACAGTTACGTCTTTTTTTCATGAGTACTATACTTTATAAAGATAAGTAAGTTCTGCTGCTATATATTCTACGTAACGTTAGGGTATACCCTATCTTTACTTTCGGCGGTATTGATATATCGCCTTTTTTCGTGCAAATTTTAAGTGTAAACTAGATAATTTGAAAAAAGCACAATAGATTGGAAATATAGACTTTTCAGTGTAAAATTTTCTTGACTAACTCAATATTGACTCAAATCCAAAATTGTAAAGGGCCAAAAAAAATGTAGGAAACCTACATCTTTTTTTGGCCTTTTACATCTCAAATGGCAAAAGCTGCAAAGCTAGTGATTCAGACAGGCACCTACTCTGAACATTTTAGTTTCTGAGATTTTTTTAGAAGAAATACTTTTGCGTTATGTGTCTTTTTTATGTCGTTTATGATTTTTAGCCAATGAGTTTAACGTGACTAGAGCCAATTAAAGAAAGAGGTATTCGCGAATAAGATTGTATTGCAAATAATATTAGGCAGTAAATACCTAATTTTTAATTATATAAGGGTTTCATTTTCATAATTACATGGGTAGGAAGCGCTTGCGTTAATTAAAGACGCAAATTTGTCTCTTTTTTTTCAATTTGATGGATATATACTTAACCTATAGCAATAATAAAAATATTTTTATTAATTACTAATTAGCGAATTATAGGAGGGGGATTTATGAATAAAGAAAATGTGAGGATTAATGTAAATGCAACTAATAGAGAAGAAGCTATTATGATGGTGGGGAATATATTAGTTGATTTAGGTAGTATTACCAGGCGATACATCGAAGAGTGCTTACAAGTTTTAGAAGAATATGGCCCTTACTTTGTAATTGCCCCTGGTATCGCATTTGTTCATTCTAAGCCATCAGAAAACGTTTTAGAATCAAACATCAGTTTGATTACTTTATCAAAGTCTATCAATTTTGGAAGCCTTGATAATGATCCAGTTTCAATAGTTTTTATGATAGCTTCAACTGATGGAATTAGTCATATAGAGCTTTTGAAAAGAATTAGTTTGTACTTATCTGATGATAATAATATTCAAACTTTAAAGCATATGACTAATGAGAATTTAAAAGGGTTTTTGAATTTTATGAATGGGGGAGAAGTAAATGAATGAGGGAATTGTAAATGCAGTACGGACACTAACACAAGCTCCGATATTTTTGGGAATTGTTACCTTTTTAGGATTGTTACTCCAAAAAAAGAAAATACATGAAATTATTGATGGAGTAATTAAAACAATTGTCGGTATGGTAATGCTCACTGCTGGTTCTAATCTCCTAACTTCTACACTAACACCACTCATAACAAAATTAAATGATGTATCAAGTGTTAAAGGAGTCGTGCCGCAAAACTTTGCAGTTTTTGGTGCGGTGATGGGAGAATATTCTGTTAGTGTTGTTTCAGCCTTCATTTTAGCATTTCTTTTAAATTTAATAATTGTAAAAATAATTCCATGGAAAATTTTTAAAAATGTATATTTAACTGTCCATGTTAGTTTGATTTTAAGTTCGTTTCTAATTATTTCAATTTCATCAGCTTTTAAGTGGGAGCCGACTTCTCTTTATACAATTATTACGTCTGGACTAATTTTAGGTCTCTACAATACATTCAGTCCTGCAATACCGAGATTATACTCTAAAGACATGACACAGGATGCATTTACTTTAGGTCATAATCAACAAATTGGAACATTCTTTGCTGTTAAGCTTGCCAAATTGGTTGGTAAACCAGAAGATGATGCAGAAAATATTCAACTGCCTAAAGCACTATCCATTTTAAAAGATACTACAATATCATTAGCTATTCTAATGCCTGCGATTTTTATTGGAATTGGGTTATATCTTGGCGAAGAAAATATTTTAGAACTTTCCGGTACGACCTACTGGCTTGTTTGGCTATTTCTACAAGGGATTACATTTACAGTTGGCTTTTCAGTGTTACTTTCAGGTGTAAGAATGTTTATTGCCCAATTATTACCAGCATTTCAAGGAATTGCTAATAAATTTGTCCCAAATGCAATACCAGCATTAGATTGTGCAGTGTTTTATTCATTCTCTCCAACAGGATCAATGCTCGGCTTTTTATCAATGCTTGCGGGCTCTATCGTTGCAATGGTGATATCAATATTCTTTTTACCTTATGTTATTTTTCCAAGTCCCAATATTGTACTGTTTGATGGATTATTAATGGGAGTTTTTGCGAATAGGAATGGTGGATGGAAAGGTACTATTTTTTCATGCTTTATTTTAGGAATTTTTACACATATTATGATTATCTTTTTGTATCCGATTACAGGTGAATTCTTTGGTAGTGGCATGACATATTCTCAAACGGATTATAGTTTCTTCTGGGGACCTTTGCTAGAATTATTCAATAAACTATTTTAAATAAAATGGTTTTGTTTAGGGGGGTATTCGTTTGGAAATGAAAGATTTAACAAGAAAAGAATTTGCTCTGTTAAAATTTCTGTTGGGGCATAAACAGCCGGTTTTATTAGAATCCTTAGCGATACAGCTCAATGTTGGGAAGAGAACAACTCAAACATTAATTGATTCATTAAATTACCGTTCTTCCAAGTATAAACAAGAGATTATCAAGAGTATTCCAAGTTCAGGGGTCATTATACCCACCGGGGTAAGAAAAGAGATCTCAGTATTTTTAAATGAATTCCAACTATCTGAAATAATCGATTTTACAAATTCAATAGAACGTCAACTGATCATTTTAATTTCAATCTACACAAAAAGTAATGAAAAACTAACAAATGGTATGTTAAGCGATTTTTTAGGAACTTCAAGCAGAACAATACAAAAGGATATTAAAAGTCTGAAACAAAATTTTGAGAAAGAGGATGTTATTCAGTTTTCAAATAATCAAGGGTTTTACATCAGCGATTCTTCTAAAGAACTTGTTAAAATTTTTATAGCAAATAAACTTGTAGAAGTCATAAATGAGAATCATATTTTATCATTTATAGAATTTTCAGATTATGTTTCAGAGTTTTTCTTTAAGTTCCAAATATCTGATAAAAATCAGCTTGTTAGCTTGATAGAGTTCGTTCTTGTGTTCTTTAAAGATATATTGACAAGCTACTCATTACAAATTATTGCTATCTATATTTCTCTAATTTTTAGTGAAAGGGGGAGAGAAAATCAAAAATCAGATTTTACAAATTCTAGAAGCCTTAACAGTGAATCTGTTTTGACGGAAGAATTCCTTGATAGTTTATCTAGTAAATTTGGGTTTTATCTAAATAGAGATGAATTATTGAATTTAAACCATTTAATCAATTCGCTTCCAAAAATTCAAATTGTACAAGGGTTATTTTCAGATAAGTATTTATTTGAAATTGAATTATCTTCAGAGAGAATGATTCAAAAAATGGCTGACAAACAAAATATCCCATACTATCTAGATCGTGATTTACCATCAATTTTGACAAATCACTTAACTGCAACACTTACTAGAATAGAAAATAATAATCAAATTTCTAACCCGTTAAAATCAGAGGTTTTAAATCATTATCAGAGTACTTTAGTAGATATGAAAGAAATAACGTTGCAACTACCCATCTTCAATGGAATTAATGAAGATGAGTTAACCTATCTAACTTTATATTTTGTTTCAAGTTACGAAAAAATTCAGAATGCGCTTAAGGAAAGAAAAAAGTGTATTTTGTTTAGCTATCTCTCAAATGCAAATATACGAGTTTTGCGTTATAAACTTCAATCCATATTCAATTTAGATATTGTAGTTTTTCATGATATTGATAATTTCAAAAAATTTATTTTAGATAATGAAGTTGACTTAATAATTACAACTGAACAAGTTCAAGAGATTTCTTTTGATGGTATTCCTACTGTAGAGATATCCTCGATGCTAACAGTATCTCAACAGAATGAACTATTCAGTGTTATCAATAATTTAGTTGAAAAATATCAATATTTTGAAAGAGAAATTAACACCAGTAAATTGCTTGAGATTATGCCGAGGGAACTATGTATTTTTAAGAGTAAAAACCAAAATTTTATTGAACTACTAAAAGAAGGCTGTGGGCTATTAAAAGATAACGGTTATACCACGAAAGAACATAGCGATATTCTGATAAGAAAATTTGAGGAATTAACTGACATAAAAAAAACATTGCTTTTACCTGGAATTGTTTTTCCACATATTGGGCTAAGTAAAAGCGTATTAAAGCCCGGGTTGGCATTAATTACTCTAGACAAACCATTGGAGTATAAGAAAAGTAGTGTACAATTTATACTAATTTTTTGTTCAACTAATCGTTCAGTGCATCAAGAGGCTATGGCAGAGCTTGCCTATCTTTTAGATACAAAAGGATTTATTTCAAAGTTATCTGAAGTATCGGATTATAAATATTTAAAAAAAATAATTAATAGAGAGTAGGAATTAATCATGGAAATTTATACTGTATGCGGAATGGGAATGGGAAGTAGTTTAATTGCTAAACTCAATGTAGAAAAAATTTTAAAAGAGGCCAACATAGAGGCCAATGTAAATTATACAGATATCGGATCAATAACAGGTCGACAAGCAGACTACTATATTTTAACTAAAGAATTAGCTGATAATGTTCCAGATACGTTAAAAGATAAGGTGATTATTGTTTCTAATTTTATCAATCTTGATGTGATGAAAATTCCAATTTTAGAACGTTTGTCCTAGTAAAAGTGTCTTCTTTATTATTCTTAGGAAGGAGAAAAACAATGCGACCAAAATTACAAATTGCATGTGATCATAATGATTTACCAAGTGCATTAGGAGATTTAAAAAAAGTAGGAGATGTGGTGGATATTATTGAAGCTGGTACGATTTTACTGCTTCAAGCTGGCCGTGATGTGGTAGCTTGTTTCCGAGCACTTTATCCCGATAAAGTCATCGTTGCGGACACCAAATGTGCCGACGCCGGAACAACCGTTGCCAAAAATTGTGCGGATGCCGGAGCCGATTATATGACTGTCATTTGTGCCGCGACATTACCTACGATGATTGCTGCAGCGAAAGAAGTCAAAGAAGTTCAAGTTGAATTGTATGGGGATTGGACGTATAAACAAGCACAAACCTGGTTAGATGCGGGTATCTCTCAAGCTATTTACCATCAAAGTCGCGATGCATTATTTGCAGGAGAAAAATGGGGCGAAAAAGATTTAACGAAAGTTAAAAAGTTGATTGAAATGGGCTTTCGTGTGTCGGTGACTGGTGGTTTGAGTGTGAATACGTTGAAATTATTTACAGGAATTGATGTTTACACCTTTATAACTGGTCGAGGCATCACTGCTGCACCAGATCCACTTCAGTCAGCTACTGAATTCCAAGCAGAAATCAAACGCATTTGGGGGTAAGAAAATGAGCTTACTCGGATTGTATGAAAAAGCTACTCCTAAAACGCTATCTTGGCGAGAACGATTGCTTTTTGCGAAAGACTTGGGGTTTGATTTTGTCGAAATGTCTGTAGATGAAACGGATGCTCGTTTAGCCCGTCTCGATTGGACGAAAGAGCAACGTAAAGAAATTCAGTCTGCGATTTTTGAAACGGAAGTCAAAATTTTATCCATGTGCCTTAGTGGTCATCGACGGTTTCCTTTTGGCTCTAAAGATCCTGAGAAACGTGCAAAAGCATTAGAAATTATGCAAAAAGCAATTGATTTAGCATCGGATCTGGGGATTCGGATGATCCAACTGGCAGGGTACGATGTGTATTATGAAGATAAAACGGTTAGTTCAAGAGAATTTTTCATTAAAAATCTTACTCAAGCAGTTACCATGGCGGAAGAAAAAAGTGTTGTCCTTTCCATTGAAATTATGGATGACCCATTTATAAATTCGATCTCTAAATATCTGCGTATCAAAGAACAAATTCCGTCACCGTTTTTACAAGTCTATCCCGATGTGGGAAATTTATCAGCGTGGCCAGAAAATGATGTGGGAGCTGAATTAGAATCTGGCATTCGAGAACTTTCGCAAATTCATTTGAAAGATACTTTGGCTGTGACGGCTACCTTTGGTGGAAAATTTAAAGAAGTTCCGTTTGGAACAGGATGTGTCGACTTTGATGGCTGCTTAAAAACATTGAAACGACTCAATTACAATGGTCCGTTTGTCATTGAAATGTGGAGCGAGGCAAGTGAAACGCCAGAAGAAGAAATTGAACAAGCCAAAGAGTTTCTATTACCAAAACTAAAGGAGGCGGGTTATTTTGAATCAAAAAAAAATTCAAGCTATGAAAGAACAAGTATTTGAAGCGAATTTAGGTTTACCACAAGCGGGATTGATCAAATTGACCTGGGGCAATGTCAGTGAAATCGATCGGGACCTTGGAATAATCGTCATTAAACCAAGCGGAGTCAATTACGATACAATGACAGTTGAAGACATGGTGGTGACCGATTTAAAAGGAAATCCATTAGAATACGGCCTGAAACCCTCTTCTGATATGGCCACCCATGCAGTGTTGTACCAAAATTTTGAACAACTAGGTGCCATTGTCCATACGCATTCCACGCAGGCTGTGAAATGGGCACAAGCCAGACGGGATATTCCGGCTTACGGCACCACTCATGCCGATACCTTTTATGGAGCAGTTCCTTGCACACGACAATTGACTCAAACAGAAATTGAAACGGCGTATGAAGCAGAGACTGGTACCGTGATTGTCGAAACATTTCGTGAACGTGGGTTGGATCCTGAGGCTTGTCCAGGTGTCTTAGTTTATGGCCATGGTCCCTTTACTTGGGGAAGAACGCCACAAAAAGCAGTAGAAAATAGTATTGCTTTAGAAGAAATTGCGGATATGGCTTTGGGAACAGAACAACTTCATCCAGAAATAACACCAATCGATAGTTATTTGTTGGACAAGCATTACTTTAGAAAACATGGGGCAACGGCTTATTACGGACAAAATTAAATTATCAGTAAAAATTTAAAAGAAAAAGACATTAGATAAGTTATATCTAGTGTCTTTTTCATCAAGTTGATGGGATGCATTCAATTCAGTGCATAGAATACAGATAGATTTAAGTAAATCATTGAAGTATTAAAATATAAATTTATATCTTCGCTAAACTGGTTTGTTGCGTCATGTTCGTTTACTGGATCGATGTCAATAAAGTAAACACTAAAAGAGCGAACACTTAGAGATGATTAAAACAATTTTCTTCTGTTGAAATAATCATTGAGCTAAAAAATTACGGAAAATTCGTCCGCTGAAAAATTGAAAGATTCCACAATTCCATTGCTTTATCCCGATAGGAAGGAAGCCTACAATTCAAAATTATTTACACAACAGCGGATTAGATTGCTTCGGGTATTATACAAGCTTTAAGAAAAAAATATTTATCTCGATTAAGATTATTATATAATTGTTGAAGGGAACACAACATATAGTCCAAGTATGAAATTCTCTCGCATTGATTTTATCCAAATAAAATGGGGACAGATGTAATTGATTTTCTACTATCTGAAAAAATTTTATTTATAAGTCCTAAAAATCAAGAGTGATTTTCCGTGGTATGAAAAATTGAATTCAAAATATAATATGTTAAAAATGGATTTCATGGACTCAATGTCAATTGAAAAGGCTCAACTGTAAAGTTGAGCTCTTTTTGCTTTCTCTCGATATAACGTAGCCACACTAATACCTGTTTTATTTGAAACTTCTTTGGTTGTGTGCTGTTTCAATAATTCCATTGCTAACTCTAGCTGGTCTTTGCTGAATTTTTTTGGTCGGCCTTCTCTGAAATTTGGATTTAGCTTGGCAAGAGCTTTTCCTTCTTGTGTTCGCTCCACGATCATATCTCGTTCAAATTCTGCAAATGCCAGCATTTGGGTAAGTATTAATCGACCAGTTGGTGTATTTTCGATAATACCCATATTTAATATGTGAACCTTGACACCATTTTTGAAAAGTTCTTGAACGGTATTCAATCCCTGAATTGTTGACCGGGCAAATCTATCTAATTTGGTAACGATTAACGTATCGCCTTCATGGATATTTTCTAATAACTGCTGAAATTCTTTTCGTTCAATTTTTGTTCCTGTATATTTTTCAGTATAAATTTTGTCGCAGCCCTGGTTGGTCAATGCAATAATTTGTGTTTCTAAATCTTGGCCCCAGGTACTTACACGAGCATAACCATAAATCATGAAAATCTGCCTACTTTCTACTCCATTTATGAGAGTAAGATATGATAGTTAAGTAACCCTTATTCTACCACAGTAAAAAAAAGCTATCAATACTTTTAAGTTTTGATAGCTTTTTTGCATAACTCTTCGATATAATTAGAATAATCGGCCTTATGTCTATTTAATAGTTAAATAACAAAATTTTACGCTATCGAACATTATTTGACAAACTATGCAGTAAGTGAAATTGCTTTATACTTTCTGTGAGATGAAAAATATCTTATTATGAAGAATTAAAGTACTTATGATCACCAGTAGAAAAATTTTGAGGCTGTTCCAAGTTTTTTCTATTTATAAAACAGAAAAAACTTGTTTTTGTGAATAGTTACAAAAGAAATTGTTGTTTCGCCAATTAACAAATTGTTTTTCTAACTCTATAATGAAAACGCAAACAAAGAGAGAAAAGAGGAATTAGAAATGGACAATTTAACGATACCCTGGTATGCAGCAATTATTGGTTTATTATTAGCTATCACTTTAATTTTGAAAAAATATAATCCAGTCTACTCGCTATTTTTAGGCGCGATTATTGGCTGTCTGCTTGGGGGCGCATCGCTAACAGGGACAGTCGATATTTTAATCAAAGGTACACAAAGTATTATGGGGACAGCAATACGAGTGATGGCTGCCGGTGTTTTGGCCGGCGTCATGATGGAATCTGGGGCCGCAGAATCAATTGCCCATGCGATTGTAAATAAATTAGGGGAGCAGAAAGCTATTTTATCTTTAGCTTTATCCACTATGATTATTACCGCAGTTGGAGTTTTTATTCCAGTAGCAGTTTTGATAGTGGCGCCAATTGCATTATCTGTTGGGAAACAAACTGGAATCGGAAAAATTGCTTTGTTAACAGCGATGTCTGGTGGAGGGAAAGCTGGAAATATTATTTCACCAAATCCTAATACAATTGCGGCGGCCAATGGTTTTAATTTAAATCTGAGTGATGTGATGATTGCTGGTTTTATCCCAGCAATTTGTGGTCTAGTTGTGACGGTCATTATCGCCAATTTGATTCGCCATAAGGGTGGGAAAATTAGTGAGTTTGATATTAGACAAGACGATAGTCAAAAAGTTTTAATGCCACTAAATAAGGCTTTAATTGCTCCAGTTTTGTCAATTATCTTGTTATTAATTAATCCAATTGGTAGTTTGTTGAAAATCGAAGCAATTTCCAATTTAAAAATTGATGCCTTATATATTTTACCGTTTGCCTCAATCGTGGCTACAATTGCCATGGGACATGCGAATAAAATTAAATTTTATACTACAGCTGGGTTGAAAAAAATTACCGACACCGTTTTAATATTGGTTGGAGCTGGTGCAATCGCCGGGTTAATTTCTTCTTCTGACCTATCGGAACAAGTTGTGAAGTTAATTTCTGTTATCGGAATTTCTGGTACATTCTTAGCTCCGATCTCTGGTATCTTGATGGGTTTAGCCGTGGGATCAACTTCTACTGCAGTAATTTTAGCCACAGGCTCATTTGGGAATGCAATTTTACAAACGGGAACCACTCCTTTGGGAGCCGCTGTAATGGTTCACACAGGTGCAACGGTGATTGATAGTGTACCACAAGGAAATTATTTCCACATAACCGCCGATAGCGTTCATATGACAATTAAAGAAAGAATTTCAGTTATTCCTTATGAATTTTGCATTGGTGGTGTGATGACAATTGTTGCTACTGTTTTGTACGGATTCATTTTAAAATAAAAATAATCGAGGAGATTTAATTATGACTTTAAAAATTGTATTGGCTCCAGATTCATTTAAAGAGAGCATGTCAGCTAAAGAAGTTTGTGAAGCGATGGAAGTAGGCATCAAAAGAATTTTAATGGATGTAGAAATTATTCATGTTCCGATGGCTGATGGTGGTGAAGGAACGGTAGACGCACTAGTAGACGCAACTGACGGTAAAAGAATTGAAGTGTCAGTTTCAGGTCCCTTTTCAGAAGAAAAAGTTACGACTTATTTTGGTATTTTAGGAGATCAAAAAACTGCCGTTATTGAAATGGCTAAGGCTAACGGAATTGAATTGATTGCACCAGCGGCCCGCAATCCGTTGAAAACATCTACTTATGGAACCGGTGAATTAATTCTAGCAGCCGTGGAACATGGTGTAGAAAAAATCATAATCGGTATTGGCGGTAGTGTCACAAATGATGGCGGAGCAGGAATGGCGGCTGCCCTAGGCGTAAAATTTTTAAATCAAGAAAATCAAGAAATCCCTTTAGGAGGCGGCGCTTTAAATCAATTGGCTCATATAGATATTTCCGGAATTAATCCTCGTTTAAAAGAGATTGAAATTTTAATTGCTTCTGATGTAACCAATCCATTAACGGGGGAGGCGGGTGCTTCAACCGTTTTTGGTCCACAAAAAGGTGCCACTGATAAAATGGTGCGGCTATTAGATCAAAACTTGGCCCATTATGCCCAAGTGATTCGTCAAGATTTAGGAATTGAAATTGAACATATTCCTGGCGCCGGCGCTGCAGGCGGTTTAGGTGCTGGATTGTTAGCCTTTACCAATTCTAAATTACGATCAGGAATTGATCTTGTGACGGAAGTTACGGGATTAGAAGAATATATCAAAACTGCTGACTTTGTTTTTACCGGTGAAGGTGGGATGGATTATCAAACAAAATTTGGAAAGGCACCTTATGGGGTAGCTAAGGTCGGAAAAAAATATCACAAACCTGTTTTCGCTTGTGCTGGTTACATCGGTGAAAATGTGGAGGTCTTATATGATGAAGGCATGACCGCGATCTTTAGCATTCTGCCAAAGGTTACAACCTTAGGTGACGCACTTTTAACTGGCAAGGAAAATTTAGCACGAACTACTGAAAATGTTGCCAGAGTTTTAGCGTTATATAACTAAGGATCAAATTTTATGATGAATAAAATAGATAACGTTGAAACTCTATGACCGACACTTTAAGATAGCACAATATTGGAAAAAGGCTCACAAAATAATTTGTCGCTTGTTCGACTAAATAATTTCCATCTATCAGCTGATTTAATCGAAAAAAATTTTTCACGTTGGCTCAGTTTACACAAAAAAGGTTATGCTTTTTAAATTTTATTTGATATACAAGGACCAAAAAAGGTTTGGACAATTAATAGATCCAATGAAATTGAAAAACAAACAAAATTTATATTTTTTTCAAGGTAACAAAAAATATAGATAATAAAATCTCAATTAATTATCAAAGAATCTTGAAACCTATCGAATTACCAATTTTTTTCATTGATAATGGCAAGTTAGAAGTTGTGGTTTGTGATAAAAAAACCAGAGTGCCTGATAGCCAAAGTGACTAAAGGCGGCCTACTGCTCAGTAAAAAAGGATTGCATATTCCCACTCGACTTTTGTCCAGGTCTATTTTATCTGTGACAGACAAAATCAACTCAAAATTGCTGACGACCACGAATTTAAAATCGACAAATTAGCTGTTAGTTTTGTGCGTAATCCGCAAGATATTTCAACTATCAAGGATTAATTAAAAAAAATCTTGTATGCCAGGTGCCAAGTAATCGTCAAAATCGAAAGTAAGCAAGCCGTCTAATATTTTGATGAAATCTTGTTGTTCGTTGACGGGATTATTGCGGCTAAAAGTGACCTTTCATTTGAGCTTGAGATTTTAAAAGTGCCTTACATTCAAAAGGTTTTGCTGAAAAGAGCCCGGTAAAATAATAGATATTTAATTGTAACGACTCAAATCAAGGATTTTATCGAGCATGATCCAATACCAACACGAACTGAAGTCAGTGATGCCATCAATGCTTTACTAAATAAATCACAGGCCTTATTGTTATCAGGAAAAACCACGATTGGTCAATATCTGGTGGAAACAATTCAAATGTTAAGAGACATTATTAACTATAATATTGTTTTTGAAATATAATTATTTGTAAATAAATGACTCCCTAAACAATCTTTGGTTAAGGAGTCATTTTTTCAAAAGTTCAGTTTCCTACATAGTTAATGATTGGACTAGAAACTATTTACGGAGGTTAGATCATGGAAGTGTTAAACGAATCTCAAGCACGATTGATTGTGGCAAGATTAATGGAAGATATTCCTTACAATATTAACATTATGGATCAACAGGGAAAAATTATTGCCAGTGGAGATAAGATGCGGATTGGTAAGACTCATAAATTAGCTAAACAAGCCATCCAGGAAAAAAAGCGAATTGATGTTTTTGAAAATACCATTTCAGAAAAACAAGGAACCAACGAACCAATTATCTATAACAATCAGGTCATTGGGGTAGTGGGAATTACTGGCGAACCAAAAGAAGTATTGCCCTTTACTAAATTAGTTAGCACTATCGTTCGACTGATTTTAGAAGAACATACTAATTATCAGCAATTGGAAATGAAAAAAAATCAAAAAAATGAGTTTCTCAAAAGAATTCTTGATAGTGATGGTTCTTACTCACAAAAAACCATTACTGAAGGAATCAAATACTACAACTTAAATCTTTTAAATGAAAAAATTTGTGTGCTGAGTAAAAAGAAAAATCTTTTAACGAAAATTAATCAAGGAAACGAAATATTTGCTTATAAAGGTTTTTATTTATTTTTCACGGAAGAAGTAGTTGGGGATGTTGATTCTGCAAGTCTAATTATTTATAGTAACTCTCAGCGCAACTTAAAGAAGATTGTCCAAAAAAATATCGACTGCTGGTATTTTATAAATTTTTTTAAGCTAGAACACGGCTTGGTTAACACAAGTGAATTTCATTATAGTACGTTGTTCTCATTTCCTGTAGAGCCGCAACCAGAATTATTAAAGAAGGTTATTTCAGTTTATACAGATTACTTAGACACCTTGGTTGTTTTTGCCCGGGAAGAATGTAATTATGGACGGACAGCGCAGGCTTTGCACATTCACCGCAATACTTTAACTTATCGCTTAAATAGAATAAAAGAAGCAACAGATTTAAATCCTAATATTTGGTATCAAATGGCAACGTTGGTTTATTATTTCGCCTACTTGTATGCCTATAATTTAGAAACTTAATACCTTAAAGTAGAAAATCACAATCTAGTGATTTAACTGAACAAATAAGTGGTTTTCACTTTTAAATGCTTTACTATTACTAGTGTTACTTTTGGCGATATTAGTATATCGCCTTTTTTCGTGTAAGTTTTAAGTATAAAATAAATAAATTCAAAACGAGGTGAATTAGATAGCAAAAATCGGATATGTTCGGGTTTCTAGTAAAGACCAAAATTATGACCGACAGTATGAAAAATTGAAAGCTGAAGAAGTCGAAATCATTTTTCAAGATAAACTTTCTGGAAAAGATACGAACCGGCCAAAATTTCAAGAACTCCTGGACTACCTTAGAAAAGGAGATATAGTTGTTGTATCTGAATTAGACAGATTGGGTAGAAACAATAAAGAGCTAACTGAAACGATGGATACCTTAAAAAGAAAAGGTGTTACGATTGAGATTTTGAATTTGCCTTCGTTTCGTGATATTCAAGATGAAAATTTGCGGCAACTGCTAAATAATTTGATTTTAGAACTTTATAAGTACCAGGCTGAAAGTGAACGTCGATCAATACGAGAAAGACAATACCAGGGTATACAAATAGCGAAAGAAAAAGGTGTTTATAAAGGCCACCCAGTTAGTTACCCTAGCTACACTAAGAATGCACAAAAGAAACTAATATATACGAGAATCGTAGAAATGTTAGCAGCAGGTAGGCCAATTAAAGAAATTGCAAAAGAAACAGGTGTATCTCGGCCAACTATTTACAAAATACGTAATAGTGAAAAAGCATAGACAACTTCTATGCTTTTTTGTTCCCTTTCTTGATTAATTTATGGTAAACTAAATACGAACATACGTTCGCTTAAAGAGGCGTTTCGCATGTATGCTTACAATAATGAACCTCGTGGAAACTACCTTTGCGTCGATATGAAGTCTTTTTACGCCAGCTGTGAATGTCAAGCAAGAGGTCTAAATCCCAAAAAGGCCCTACTGGTCGTCATGTCTAAAGCGGAGAACACTGGAAATGGTCTAGTTTTAGCGGCGTCCCCTCGTGCAAAGAAAGAATTAGGCATTTCTAACGTGACTCGTGCTGACCAGCTACCGCCAGATGACCGCTTGATTGTTGTCCCACCACGTATGAACTACTACATTAAAATGAACACGAAAGTGAATAATATTTTTCGTGACTATGTAACCGATGAGGACTTGTTAGAGTATTCGATTGATGAATCTTTTTTGAACCTCTCCCCTTCCCTTAACTATTTTGGAAAAACGCCACAAACCTTAGCGTTTGAAATTCAAGCCAAACTACATTCCGAATTAGGCTTGTTGTGTACGATAGGTCTTGCGGATAATCCTTTGCTGGCGAAGATTGCAATGGACATTGAAGCGAAACACAACCCGACGATGTTTGCGGAATGGCGCTATGAAGACGTGCCTGAAAAGCTCTGGCCTATTCAACCGTTATCAGAGTTTTGGGGAATTGGTAGACGGTTGGAAAAATGTCTTAATGATCGTGGCATTATGAGTATGGGAGATTTGGCTCATTACAATCCTTATTTATTGAAACAAACATTTGGTGTAATTGGGGAACAGCTATTTGCTCACTCGTGGGGTGTTGACCGCACCTCTTTTAATGAAGTCTTGCCTACACGAGTCAAAGAGAAAAGCATAGGAAATAGTCAGGTGTTGCCAAAAGATTATACGGATCGTGAGACGTTGATTGTTTTACGAGAATTAGCGGAACAAGTTGCCACTCGCTTGAGGTTTCATCATGTTCAGACTACTGTTGTACATGTCGGAATTGGCTACTCATATAACTCACCAGAAGACGGCTTTTCAAGGCAACAAAAGATACCCGCTACAGACCGCTCAAAGTCACTTGCGGAAGCAGTCTTTCAGCTGTTCCATAAATTTTATACGCCGGGCTATTTTGTACGCAATATTTCCATTACTTGTGGTGGATTGGTCGAAAGTAGAGCTTTTCAATTCTCTCTATTTGAAGAACCGGAGCAGCAATTGAAAGAAGCGAAACTCGACTCACTAATTGACGACATTCGCAATCGTTTTGGCTTTACTTCGATTGTTCACGGGTACTCCGCTTTAGAAGCTGGAACTGCAATTAAACGGGCGTCGCTGGTCGGTGGCCATGCAGGCGGCAGTGAAGGAATCAATCAAGGAGGAGCCAAAGATGAGTATTGAAGCTGAATTTTTTCGTCAATATCGAGATAGAGGGTTGTTAAAGTATCAGGGATTCTTTTTAAGTGAGCATACAGCTACCCTATCAAGCGACCACACAACTCGTCATACGTCAATCAAAGGCTTACCTCAACTCACGGAACAAGAAATACAAGACGTTATCGAGGAGGCGCTACTAAAAGACCGAGCTGTTTCCATTCAGCTTGGCGAAACCGATTTAGAAGGTAATTTCAGACCTAACGTAACTGGAAAACTAATAGGATATGATGACGTGGCACTTTATGTGGGTACTAGTGCAATACCTTATGATACGGTTCGCCATATACAGCTATTATGATAAAAAAAACATTCAATGCTAAATCAGCGTTGAATGTTTTTTATTTATTTTTTCCTTTTTTTGTTTGCTATTTTTTTATCCCATAAAGAGTTTTGTATCAGAAAGTTCTTTATACTTTCATTCGAGAATTTACTTTTACCGCCGTTTTTTTTGCCTAACATATCCCCATAATGATCTAAATGATTGGCAACATCTGAATCTAGATACAACAATGTTTTAATCTTAGTTTCATCTTTTCTTTTCAGTTTTTCTAGAATATCAATGTTGCTATCGCTATTGACATTAGGATTGATATCGTTATTGACATCAGAGTTGATATCAATATTATTGTCGTTGTTATCTTCAATATTGTTGTCGATATCATTTCCACTAGTTATATTGTTCTTTTTAAATTCAGTATTTACTATGTCTTCAAATGAAAATCCATCTGTTTTGTTTTTTCTAGCCAATATAATTCAACTCCTTCATCAATTCTAAATATATTTCTTTGTATGCTTCTACCGATCTATTTGTATCTTGAAGAAGTGTAACAGGTCTTTTGTATTTACCTATAGATTCAGCATACTTAATTGATTCTGGAATTTGAGTTTTAGTCATTGTGATTCCATTCTGTTCACATAATGCGGCTGCTGATTGTAAAAAAGCCTCATGCGTTAATACATTTCTGACTTTTACAGGAACAACTGCTTTAATATCTAACAGATTGTTGGTCTTTTTAAAATTGTTTATTGACTTAATTGATTTGACCATACTTCTGAAAGAATATACTTCAGGATGGTAAGGAATAATTATATCTTCTACTGAATTAAAAACATTAGCAGAAATCATACCCATTGCTGGAGGAGTATCAATAATAATAAAGTCATACAATTTATCAAGTGCTTTTAGTGGTTTCTGCAATAAGTTTAAAGGGTCAGGAAATTTATTATTATCAGTTAATACATCCATTTCCAAATAGGCCATATCATCATTTGCTACTATAATGTCTAGATTTTTGGATACGTTTATAATCGCTTGACTTATTGAAAAATTGGGCTCAGTTAAAATGTCGTATATTGTAAATTCTACATCATCTGGGTTAATACCAAATGTTATTCCTATATTCCCTTGATTATCCAAGTCCATAAGTAAAACTTTGAATCCAGCATTAGCAAATACTCCTCCTAAATTAGTTGTAATAGAAGTTTTTAATGCTCCACCTTTATTGGTGGAAACTGCAATTTTTTTTGCCATTAATTTAACCTTCTTTCTTTTTCTGATTTGATTATACATTGACATTGATATCAATGTCAATGTTAATATTCAATTTGAAAAGCTGATTTAATGGCGTAAATATGCAATCATAAAACTACTTTCTTTTTACCATTGACATTAATGTCAATGTCATAGACGATAACAATATCGATATTGTTATTAAGTACAATGTTGCTATTGTTGCTGATTTAACAGCGATTTTAACAATAATAAGTGTTGCGAATTTCCAAAAAATACAATATTATAAATATAAAATTTGGAGGAATCAATATGTTTGATTATATAAATATCCAAGATATATATGGAGAACTTTTTTTTAAATTTCCAAAAGCCTTGCTGTATGGTCAAAAATACAAAAATTTGTCTAATGACGCTAAGATAGCATATATAATCTTGAAAGATAGATTGGAATACTCTATTCAAAATAATTGGGTTGATGAAAATCAACAAGTTTACTTTATTTTTACTAATGACGAATTGCAAGGCTTATTAAACTGTGCAAAACCAAAAGTAATTAAAATAAAAAAGGAATTAGAAGAAGCTCACTTACTAAAACAAATACAACAGGGTCTAAATAAACCGAATAAGTTGTACTTGGCGAATTTAGATGTTCAAAGTCACGAAGTTTATCTTAAAACAATCCAAAGCCTTGATAAATCCGGAAGTAACAAAAACTTACTTCCAAAAAAAGAGGGCCAAACCGTTGATAAATCCGGAAGTAACAAAAACTTACTTCCAAAAAAAGAGGGTCAAACCGTTGGTAATTCAGGAAGTAATAAAAACTTACACAATCTAGATATAGAAAATAAACAAGATACATTAAAAGAAGATACAAAAAAAATAGACACGGACAAAGCCCAGCAATTGGATCAAGAATTGTTAGCCACCTTTCACTTGACCAATACGCAAACCTTTTTGACAGAAAACAGTTTAAAATTTATCGCCTTATTTTCTAAAACATTTGACCAAGCCTATGAGACCGTCGGCATTATTCAGCGTGCCAAAAAGAAGGTGGAAAATGAAACAGGTATTGTCGTCATCGGGGAGGATTGGCAAGAAGAAATCGAGTTACATTTGCGGCGAGTGGTTCAAAAGATACGGACAGACCACAAAATTAAAAATACGAATAACTATATGTTTAAGAGCTTTTGCTATTTCTTCCAAGAGTGTTCGCACCAACTAACGGCTACTTCTCAAAAAGAAACGACACCCGAAGTGCTTATGTACAATTTTTTGGAAGGAGAATCTTTGTGAAACGGGTAGAGAGCTTTAAGCTTGGAGACGTGTATGTGGTAAAACCGAAAGGATTCAATCAACCAGCTGAAATGCGTTTGCTGGCGGTAGACTGGGATTCTCAACAATTTACTGCACGTCCTGTACGAGTGGATCAGGCAGACTGGGAGAGGTGGAAAAAACAACACAACACCAACGAGATGGTTATCAAAAGAACAGAAATTTTAAAAAAGTCAATTTTTTTTTAGTATAACTCTTGTAATGCGAACATGCGTTTGCTAATATTAAATTATAGTTAGGCAATTCAAATATATCCGCTCTAAACTGTCCATGGTTAAACAAGAAATAGCGTACCGATTGTTAGCCAATTTTTAGAAACAGGCAGATTTTAACTTGCAGAAGATTTCAAAACGTGCTACTCTTTTGCTAAAGATTCATACAAAAAGAAACGTGTTTTGACACTTTTTCGGCATAAATCTGTTTGTTGCTAGATTTGAGCGAACAAACAAAAATAGAAGAGCCCCCTAACCCCCTATGAGTTTCTCAGGCTCAAGGGTGCAACAACTTGTCTCTCAACGAGTTGCTGCGTGGTCAAGGGTGTCCGCAGAAAAAACAGTGCATTTTCTCTGGAACAGCTCCTCTAGCCAAGTAAACTTGACTGAATAATTTTAACACATACGGCCACTTTTTGGTACTTCACAAAAATTTTTCTTGCGAAAGTTAGCGAAAAAAGGTTGTTGGTTAAATTATTCAGCTTAAGAAGAAAAGCAAGAGGCTGACCTAGATGAAAATCAGGGTCAGCCTCTTTTTTGTTTTTGTTCGCCCTACTGTGGAAATGAACATGGTCATGAAATGGGGGAAAAGGATGAAACAAGCAGTAGTGAATGTGTTGGATAAGGGACAAGTGTTATCAATCGGCGCTCTGGCGCTGGTCGGAAAGAGTGTTCGATTACTGAACCATGACATGTACATGATGATGGGCTATACGGTTCGCAAAAGAGGCCATATGAAGCCCAGAAAGAAAGTCGTAGCGGAAGCGTACACCAATGAGAACCATGAAATTGTGAGCTTAGCCCATATCTACCCGTTTATTCAAACAGTGGTAGACAAACAAGGGCGAGTAATTGCAAGACGAAAACAGATAACGGATCAATTGCGGCTTACACAGGCAATTGAGTTATAATAACTAGCTTTTCTTAGGTTTGCTTGTAAACAAGCAGGGGATCTTTCACAACTGAATATCCGGAAAAAGAATAATCCAGAATAGAGACCTATGATTCTTTTTCTTTGGCTGCTGTTGGAGTGGGCGACAACAGCAGTTTGAACTTAGCCCGTGCAGTAATACCACTTGCCAAGACCTCGAAAGAGCGAGCATTTAGACTAGGTATTACAGAGTTTGGGGTACCGTATGCTAAAAACCCTACGACAATTCTGGAGTGTAACATGAGGAATCGCACAGACACACATGTACAAACAAACCTAAGAAAAGATAGGGAATGCCCTATTTTGAGTTTTGTTAGGCAAACGTGACACAACAAAGTGCCGCCTAACGAACCTGAAAACAGGACAAGAAAGAAGGAGGGGGACAAATGAATCAGTTTGATGTGTATTGGATAAGTACACCCAGTCCACTAGGGACTGTGGCGAATGGGTGTGAGCGAGATATTGAGGCCAATTCAGTACAAGAAGCACTTGAAGAACTACAAACACGAGTCCAACGACGCCGGATAGATAATGGCGTAGAAATAAAGGCTTATCGGATTGAGAGCCACCTAATTTATTAAGAGGGGGAATAGAAAAAATGAAAAAACCAACAAAAAAGACCGTAAAAAAATGGACACTTCAAATTTTAGACCCACAAGGGAACGTCACGTATCAAGAAACGGCCGAAGTCAGTGAAACAAAAGCCAAAACGTTAGCTCGTAAAGCAGAAAAGAAACGGCTCTAGCCACATATTTCGCTGAGTAGACTAGTCAAAGGTCACCAAAAGGGGGAAAAGGAATGTCAAAAAAAGAGCTTGTTCGCTTACAAAATAAACTAGCGTATTACGAAGCCTTTCATGCAAAGACGTTTAAAACAAGTTTTATCCATCATGAGGTGGCCTTGTATATCCAAGAACATGCAAAACTAGTCAGTGGCTTTGATTCAGATGGAACCTTTATTCGACCTAACCCTAAAACGGCCG
>NZ_JBXPBQ010000013.1:0-24189 GCF_056924355.1 Enterococcus sp. LJL90
GACGAATCTCAACCATTATTTTTCATAAGTCGCAAGATTTTTACCGCAAACGTTTGAAGACAATTGCCGGTAAAGCGAAGGTAAAAAAAGAAAAAGTTTATCCGCATACTGTAAGACATTTTTTTGCGAAAGAATTTATCGCAAACGGTGGTGATTCAACAGATTTACAACAAATGCTTGGACACGAAAGCATAGCAACTACCACGATTTATACGAAGCTTAGTACAAATGAATTAAGTGAAAAATATCGTGAAATCAGGAATGAATAGAAGGTGAACTCGTGGAAGTCCAAAAAAATTATTTTGCTGTCATACCCGCTTCAGTCAGATATGACACCGAATTAAAAGCGAACGCTAAGCTATTATACGGAGAAATAACAGCCTTGAGCAACGAGAAAGGATATTGCTGGGCTGGAAATCAATATTTCGCAGAATTATATGGGGTAAGTACCAGAAGTATAACGAACTGGGTTAGATGTCTTTCGGACAAGGGATATATTCGCGTTGAAATTATATATAAAAATAACACGAAGGAGATAGAACAGCGTAGAATTTTCATTCGGGAGGTATGGAAAGAAACTTCTACACCCTCACGAAAAAAACTTCCCGCCCCTATGGAAGAAAACTTCGCAGATAATAATACATTTAATAATACAATTAATAACTATATATATAAAGACGACTTCGAGCTGATTTGGAAATCTTATCCCAAAAAGACATTAAAGCAAAAAGCCTATCAACAATTTATGAAGAAGGTAACCGATGATAAATCTCTTGCGCAATTCCGAAAAGGCTTCTCTGATTATCTTGAATATATCAAATTAAACAGCGATTGGTATTCTCCTGCGGAGCTTTTCAGATGGATTCGTGATGAAAGGTATAACGATGAATATGATTTAACACCAAAGAAACAGTTTGGGAAAAGAAATCAGTATAAACGCCGTGTAGAACCAAGAGAGCTAAGCAAGCCGCCGGTTCGTGAGCTGCCTAGTGACGAAGAAATCTCAAGAATGATTAGGGAGCGTGAGGATAATGAGCAACTTTGATTTGGCGAAAAAACTTAATTCGCTGTTAGCGACTGATATTGCAGAATTTTGCCAGATTGCTGTTGACCAGTTCAAAGAACACATTCTTAACGGTGGATTAGACAATGACGAGCAAGGCAAGAAGTGTTTCAACAAGTATTTCTGGATGTATTTCATGACAATTTGGAGCATGAAAAATAAGCCGTGGGAGTTAGAAGATTTGTTTCAAAGGACCTATGACGAAAACAGGGCGTTTGCGGTGGGTCTGATTAACAAGCTGGAGAAGAAAGAGGCCGGACAGTGAACGAATTAGAGCTACAAAAGCAAATTAAAAATCACTTGATTAGTCTTGGTCACAAGTGCTGGCAAGTGGACTCAGGTAAAAAGCTGACGTATAAAACTCGTGGCCAAGGATTAGAAAAAGGATTCCCTGATTTGTTTGGCGCAAGAGTGACTGATGACAGTGTGCCGCAGCTATTTTTCATCGAGGTGAAACTTGACAAAGGCAAACTATCTGATGACCAATACAAGTTTTTAACAGCAGCAAACGAAAATAGAATATTAAACGGAGTAGCCAGAAGTGTTGATGATGCTTTAAAAATACTAGAAGGCCAAATGACTATACGAGATGAGGAAAGCAAATGATTAACAACGTTGTATTAATCGGAAGACTGACAAAAAATCCGGATTTACGATATACCGCAAGCGGAGTGGCAGTGGCTACATTCACTCTAGCTGTTAATCGTAATTTCAAAAATCAAGAAGGCAACACAGAAGCAGATTTTATCAACTGTGTTATCTGGCGTAAGCCGGCAGAAACGCTTGTGAACTACGCTAAGAAAGGCTCGCTAATTGGTGTTACAGGAGCTATTCAGACTAGGAATTATGAAAATCAACAAGGTCAGCGAGTATACGTGACAGAAGTGGTTGCGAATAATTTTCAATTGCTAGAAAGCAAGAATAGCGATTTTGGGCAAAAAAATAGCCGTACAGGCTTGCAAAACAATTTTATGGATAATCAATCGTCTTATCAGCAAAACGCCTCACAGCGAAATTCAGACGGTTTTAACAATAATCAATCTGATCCGTTTGAAAACAATTCGAGTATCGATATCTCAGACGACGACCTTCCTTTCTGAGGTAGGCCATGAAAAGAATTTATTTTAACGAGCATAAAGCTATCGTAGCTGACGAAGAAGATCGGCTATACCAATTTGTTGAAATTAGCAAAGCTCAGATGATTTACGAGCAAGAAAAGGCTGTGTTGAAATCTGTTCAAGCACTGGATTTGAAAGAAGGATTTTTGATTGAAATGGGGTATGTGAAGATATGATTACAAGACAACGCATTGAGGAAAAAAGGCAAAAACGCTTAGGGTTGTATTACCTTATCCAAGAAGATGATTGGGATAAAAACCCGGAGAAAGCGGCTGAAGTTGTGAAGTACACAGAAGCAACAGGGCTAGGCAATGTAAAACATGAAAAAATAACGAGGCAACGCCCACCGCTTCCCAGGATGTGGCTAAATTCATTAACAAGAGGAAACTTTTTATATTTGAAAAGCAAGGGTTATACCAATGCTGAAATCGCCAAGAGCCTTGGAGTGAACAATTGGAGAATGCGCGCTTGGGTCAAGGAACACGATGTTGTCCACAATACATTAAAAAAAGAGTTAGCTACGATTCATGATTTTTCGGAAGAAGACATGAAACTGCCGTTTGTAAAAAAAGCCCAGTAGAGAAACTGTGGCTTTAGTCCACTGAGAGGAGAAAGATATGTTTGATAATTTAGCGGCTATGTCTATGGAACTCTGGGATGTAGATTCTCAAATCAAGATTGAAATTGAAGCAGATCACCTGAACATTAAATCTGGAAAAGAAGAAATGGTGCTGTGGCTTCAGGATAGTCAAATTTATCCAGCCTTCAGCCATGATTTTGACACAAATAATGCTATGGAAATTGAAAGAATGATTTCTATATTACAAATTATCCAAAAATACTCAGATGAATGAAGGAGGTACTTATGGGGGAAATTAAGTACAGAGTTTGGATTCCCGAAGAAAAACAAATGGGAACAGTCGGGATATTATATCTGAAATGGGGAAATGTAGATGTAGTTGGTGGTGACTCATACGACTTGAAAGATATAAAACTAATTCAGTTTACAGGTTTAAAAGATAAAAATGGGGCTGAGATTTATGAAGGTGATATTTGTAAGTTCTATGTTCGATTTGGAATTGAAGTAGGCATTATTAAGTTTGTTAGAAATGGATTTAATATTTGTTTTGACGGTGGATATATGTACCGTATTGATGAGTTTCAGATTGAAGTGATAGGTAATGTATATGAGAATCCAGAGTTGTTAAAAGTAGATTAACGTGGGGGTTAGCCCACTAGGAGGAAGAAAATGAAGTCAGTAAAAGTTTTGATTGATTTAAACGGTGGGAATATTTTATGTATGACGAATGATGACAGTATTCTTAAAACGGCAATGATACAAGCGCTTATTGATATTGATTGTGAATTTGAACCTGATTTCTACGAGCGAAAAAATTGGGGAGAATATGATCTTGAAATATATGAATATTTTCCAACTACCCAAGATGACATAGTTTTAAAAGTCAGCTAAAGGCTACTTGCAACAAATCAAGTCACATAATTTTAAAAGTATGGAGGTCAAATTATGTTTAGAGAAGGATATGGCACCTTTGAAGAGTTGAGAAAAGTATTACTGAATCAAAGAATTGCTTCATGGGATAAAGATGAACTTGTTCTTGAGGATGGAACCAAAGTAACAATCGAAATGAGTGAATCAGATTGCTGTGCTAGTGCTGGAGGCCAGTTCGAAAATGTTGAGTTAGATGCACTGATAACTGAGGTTATCCGATTAGATAAAGGCCATAAAGTTTATAACGGTGACGGTTCAACATCAAGGGCAGAGATTGTTCTATTTCACAATCAGAACGTAGTAGCCCAAGCAAATTGTTACGCAAATGATGGGAACGGAGGGTATTACTACAGTGTTTGTTCGCTTGTAGTTAAAAAACTCCATTACCCAGTTTGTAATGCTTAAGCCAGAAAAAATAGATGTTTTGGCGATTATGCTAAAGGAGCCAATTAAGGAGTGAGATAAATGTCTATTAAAATTATGAAAAGGACAGCAAAAGCGACTCATCTTTTATGTCCAAAATGCAAAAAAGTTGTTAGTGGAAACCATTTAAACTGTGTTTACTGCGGTCTTAATATTTTTGAAGGTGAATCTATCGAGTACGAGTATGATACTCAAATTTGTGAGAAATGCGGAGCAGGGCAAGCTGGCAATTTTAGGAATTATTGTGATAATTGCGGCGACAAGTTAATCGGCTAAAGGAAGCTTTTGTCCACTGAGAAAGGAGACATCAACGTGAAAATTTACATCGTTGTGCGAGATATTGATAAGCAAATTGAAGTAGCTGAGGCATTCAAAAATAAACAGGACGCAATTGACTACATCCTGTTTTCCGGTTTCACAGAAAAACAGGATAGTGATGTTTGGGTAAGAAAGACATTCTTTAGGAGAGGCAATTCTGATTTAGATATGTATTACATCGAAGAAAAAGAAGTTAAGTAACCACTGAAGGAAGGTTTAAACGATTGGAGGGTAAGAAATGAAAGCAGATTATGTAATATGCTCTGTACCTGACCATGTGAATATTACTTGTCCTGTTTGTGATTATGAAGATGACTATGACTGGAAAGAATTACATGATTACTTTGGCAATGATTTATATTCTGGTAATCATGGAAGTATTACCTGTTCATATTGTAAGAGCGAGATTGAGTTAGGCGAATGTGAGTACGATTAAAAATTTGAGTAGACTAACTCACGCTTTTACCGACAAATAAAATGAAAAGAGGGAATACATGAAAAACTATAAATTAATCCTAATTATTTTGGGAGTTGTTGCGGCTTTAGGAATTACCGTTTTTGTTTATGGTAAATCCGTTGAAAACAAAGCAATTGTGCTTGAGGAGTCTATTGCAGAATCCAATGCTGCGATTAGTAAAGAAGAAAAACGGAGAGTGGACCTATTTACTAACCTAGTGGATGCAGTAGAAAGTTATAACGATTATGAAGGCAGCACATTGGAAAGCATCGTGGAGGCAAGGAAAAGCGCCGAGTCTGGTAATTTAACTGATGCATCAGAAACATTATCGGTTGTCGTAGAGCAATATCCAGAATTAAAAAGTCAAGAGAACTACCAAAACATCATGCAAGAATTTTCTATCACTGAAAATAGAATTGCCGATTATAGGGATAGCTACAATGACTTTGTTAAACAATACAAGCGTTTTGTTAGAAAATTTCCAGCTAAGCAGTTCCTATCTCTAAACGGATATGAACAAATAGAATTTGATTATCTGGAATTTGATGTAGACGATCAAGCAACAACTAATTTATTTGGTAAGTAGCTATGAGGGATATTGAGATAACTAAAAGAGAATTAATAGTTTGTGTGATAATCTCTTTAATTTTACTAGCTGGCGGATTCCTATTATCAAATAAAATTTTAGAAAGCTCAGTTGACCAAGAAAAAGTATATGCTACAGCTATAAAAATAAGAGAAAAAGCCGAGTATGATTACTCCTTAAAAACTCAACAAGGGAACATAATGGTTTCTGCGTCCTTTACAGCTATTGATCCTGTTTCTTTTGATGAAATAGATGGTGAATATGCCTATGTGTCAAAAACTAAAGAAGTTTACACAATGCATACTCGTGAAGTTGCTGAGTATGATTCTGATGGCAAATTGAAGGGATATAGGACTGAAGTATATTGGACTTGGGATTATTACGGTACAGAAGAAAAGCAGTCAAACACTCTTAGTTTTTATGAAAACCAGTATGATTCAAGTCTATTTTCTCTGATTCCAACTTCAAGCTACGGAGATTATTATTACGAGAGGTCAGATGTCAGATACTATTACAGAGTTGTTCCGAAAACGTTTGAAGCAAGTTTTATCGCTAAAACCGCTGAAGATGGTATCAAACCAATCAACAGTAAAAAGATTGAGCTGAGTACAAGAACACTAGATGAAATGATTACTCACGGAAAAAATATCGTTAGAACAAATACAATTTATTTCTGGATATTTTGGATATTGATAATTATTGCCGTAAATCTAGGATTTGTATATTTCGACAATAAATACCTTGAGGGGTAGGCTAACCACCCCTTTTACAGACTAAGAGAGGATGATATGAATGAAAAACGAATTAACAGCAGCAGAATGGTTAGCGCTGGCTGAGGCCTTAGAATATTTAGACGAATCAATATTTAATATTATGCAAAATGATTTAGAGCCATATTTGGAAAATGCAGTTGAGAAGGTCAAAGATACAGCCAATAAAATTAAGGAGCGGAACAAATGACTGACAAAAATATCCCATATAAACACATTAGAGCAATCGCTAGAAGATTTGGCTATAAAAGCTTAAAAGAATTTGATAAACACGGTGATGGTCAATTTACAGCGACTGACAGACATACTGGTAAAAAGATACTGATTGATGTTTCGAGTGAAACAATATTGGTGTGGTCGGATATGAAAAAGGATTGGGAGTAACAAAAAAACGCCTCCAAAGAGACGTTAGAGCGTGGTGTAATTCGAACCTAAAATCAGAAATCCCTTTATGACTTGAAGTGATCCACGCAAACAAAATTATAGCACAAGCAACAAAAAAGCCAAGCTCTCGCTCGGCATAGTTATCTGACACCTAATTATACCAAAAAAGGGGCGGGATTGCTTGGTAACTTTGTTTAGAGAAATAGATGAAAAGAAAACTAAGGACAATGTTAGAAAACTACTTTCACGGTATCGCAGTGCGAACAGGCTTAGTGGCGGGATTGTCAGAACACAAAACTTGCTGCAATCTCCTAAATATTCTGATATGCCTACCCATCGTAACAATGCAAACGGAGTTGAGAAAAATATCATTTATCAACTAAGAAATGTTAGCAAAGACATTGCGGCTAATGAGTTAGTGCATGATATTGATTGTGCGATAGATTCGCTGCCGACAATATCTCAGCAGATTTTAGATTACAGCTATCGAAAGCCTGATAGATACAGGTTAAGAGATATTGCAGCACGTATAGTTGTTTATGAAGCCGATGATTTTGGCAGGTTAGTAGAAAAGTCGTACAGCGTCAAAAGTATTGAACTATATCGAGATACTGCATTAATTGAATTTGCAGAGGCGTATCACGGTGGAGAATTATTTGCTTTCAAAAATTAGGGATTTTTTAGGGATAAATTAGGGATTAATTAGGTGTTTCTTGTATTGGAACCAAGTAGAATAGTAGTATCAAAAAAGTATATAAACCAGCGAGCGTCATCGAAAACTAAAATGGACTTTAGAAAATCGCTTGCTAGTGAATATAAAAAAACATTTGTTTAACGAAGGGAGGAAGTCTTCTTCCGTTAAATGAATGTTTCACGTACATAAATCAGTTATCAGCCACGGAATCTCAATTACTACATACTAGTTAAAGCGTTCGTCGGTGCGACTGATAACTGATTACAGTAGCCATAAATCGTCATCAGCGACACTGGTTACTATAAAAACAAAACAGGCTGCGGAAACAGCTTGCGGAGATAGTTCAAGAACATTTAATGTCTTTAATCTAAGCTATCTCCATTACATATAGATTGCTTAGGCGGTCTTTTTATTATGGCCATAAACCTACATTTTCGATGGCCGATTAATTAAAGGGGATAGGATGAAAATAGTAGCTGAGCAAATTGAACACCAAGATATCAATACTAGAAATGATATTGATAAATTCATAAGATATCCCTTAGCGGAAGTCGAAGTTTCGTATAAGGACTGGAAGATTGAACAGTCGAAAAAGAAACGTTCACTCTTACGAAGATTAAAGCGGAGGGGTTAGGATGTCTAATAAACAAATGAAACGTGAACTCGAAAAATTAGAGGAAAAGAATCGGCGGCGTAAAAAGAATTTTAATCTTGACCGAGACGAACTGAAACAAGAGGTTCGAGAATCTCAAGCTAGGGTCAAGAGTCGGCTAGATAAATGGTCTAATTAGCAGCCCTTGTGGCTGTTTTTATTTTGTACAAAACCGGTAGTTTAATAGATTCAAATAGAGTAGCTCAATCCTAAGCACCATAAGGGATAGAGCCTTTTTAATTTAGTATTGATTATACTATGTATTCAATAGTGGAAAGAGTGAAGGTGAATGGAAATGAAACAGTGTATTGAACCTGGAATTTCTTTATCAATTGAAGGTAACAAAGTTCCAGAAGTATTGGTTGGCGTAAAAAATATAGGAATAGAATCGTCTATGTCTGCTGAGGAAGCTGCGGACTCCTTAGCTCGTATTGCAAAGATTACTGGAGCGGATGAGGTGAAGGCGGAAGGTTCGAAGCACAACGGAACTAAAACTAGGCAAGAAGCGTTTGGTAGCTTGTTTGAATGATGGATACATCAACGAGGCAAGGTAGAGCAAAGTTTTATTCGTCAAGCAAGTGGAAGCATCTAAGAAAGAAACGGTTGGAGTTAGATCACTTTGAATGCCAATGGTGCAAAGCCGAAGGGAAACTCACTACTCAATATGATTCAGTTCTAGAAGTAGATCACATAAAAGAGTTAGAAGATTATCCGGAGCTTGCGCTAGATATTGATAACCTTAGAACTTTATGCAAGGACTGCCACAACAAGCGACACGATCGGATGAACTATCGTGGGCAACAAAAGAAAAGAAAGTGGGATGATGAATGGTGGTAAGTAAGACTTTAAACGATTATATAGAAGATGGCTCATATACAATCGTTGTCAGTTCACCTTGGTTTGCTAAAAAGTTAAGGAGAATTTATCCAGAGGCTAGAATTTCTTTATCTAATTCAGATGGGATTGGTGGAAAGAAATTGCTAATTGATTACTCAGCTACTCAAGGACCTGGATTATTAGCAGCGTTGGGAAAATTTAGAGACGATGATATTGTAGTCAGAAGATTTACAGATGACTTTATTCGGAATGATAAACCAGATTATAGGATCAATGAACGTTTATCTAAAGATGATATTAGTTATGACTTAAACGGTGAAGTACCCAAGCTTTATATCAAAGGCAAAGAAGTGGGCGTTGTATCAATGACTATGCACTATGTAACTGCCAGTGAAGAGCCAGGAACAAAGACAGTGACGTTTGTCTATTTAACTAAAGGTAATCCTGAAAATAAAGTTCTGTCCATTAATAATTTAGGAGAGGTGTTCAATCAATGACTAAAGACGAAAAAACATTTATTAAAAAAGGATCAGCAATTCAAAATCTAAATGAATCAAGATATGATGCCAGCGCTTGGATTCAAGATGCAATTGATGAGTTAAATTCATTTAAACAGCGAGTTGATGATGGTCATGTAATCATAATGGGTGGAGACTACAGCGAAACTCATCCAGTACCAGAAAGAGAAGAAGTAACGTACGATTACTTCTCATTGTCAATCGATTTCGTGGAAACCAAATCCAAAAATCAGACCGAATAGCACATGAAAGTGGGGACTAACATACCCCCCGTCGAATATTTTTGGGGCAAAGTGGGGGCTATGGGTACCGGTGGATGGGGTTAATTCTGCAAATGCATTGATGTTTTTTTACCCTCCCCTCCCCCTGGGCCCGCTACACTAAAAAGAAAGAAGGTGATTAGTTTGGATACGAAGTCAGTTGCTTCTCGAATGAAGAACAAAAGGATAGAGTTAGGTCTTACTCAGATTGATATAGCGAATAAAAGCAACATGTCTAGTCGATATTATGGAATGATAGAAAATGGCAAAAATTCTCCAAGTATTGAAAAATTGAATAAAATTGCTGAAGCGTTGAATGTGAGTGTACATTTCTTACTAAATGATCGTATGGATGATTTAGAAAAACGTGTAGATGAAGAAAAAACTCGATTAAAAAAAATATTTGAAAAAGTTCCTAAAGATAAGCTTGATTTAGTTGAAGGGCTGATCACTCAAGCAGCTAGACTGAGAATTCTTTTAGATGATAACTGGAAAGATATTATTGAAAACGGTGAATACGAAAAATTTAAGCAAAGCGAAAATCAAATTGCTTATGATAGAAAAAGGCCGATAGTCGAAAATTACGATAATAGAGATAAATCGTATCAAGCTATTATCAAACAACTCACCGAATTATTGCCACAAAATGCGAAAGTCGACAAAAAAAGCAAATTGCTCGGTAGGAAATAGCTATGCTTTTTAATCAGTATGTCGATTCCTACATTCGTAAGTGGAAATCTGGTGAGTTAGTCCTAAACGAAAAAAGAGTGCAGCTTTTACAACTTATCGAAAAAGAAATCTTGCCTCGTGACGATTTTTATTATTTTGACGAGGAACAAATAAATAATTATATCGAGTTTAGCCAAGCTTGGTATTTTGATTTAGATGAATGGGAAAAGTTTATTTCCGCATTCATTTTTTTGTTTTACAAAGAAGATGATGAAGTTGTTTTTGATGAGTTCGTAATTAATATGGGCCGCGGTGGTGGTAAGAACGGCTTTATCTCCACCTTAGCAAATTATTTTGTTAGTTCGCTTCATGGAATAGATTATTACGATGTTTCTATCGTGGCCAACAGTGAAAAACAAGCAAAGCGAAGCTTCCAAGAATGCTATCGGGTCATTAACAAAAAAGGCAACGAAGATTTAAAAGAAGAATTTGAAGCATACAAAAGCAGCCTAACTGGATTAGAAACGCAATCGGTTTTTGAATACAAAACAAGTAATGCTAGTTCGCAAGATGGCGGGCGTGAAGGTGCAGTAATTTATGACGAGTACCACGAAATGGAAACCACCGATATTGTTGATGTGTTTTCTGGTGGGCTTGGTAAAGTGGATCATGGTCGCCAATTTTTTATCGGTACAAAAGGCTTTGTTCGTGAAGGTTATTTTGATATTAAATATCGTCAATGCGAAGATATTTTGAATGGGTTAACCGAGTTCAAAGGTGTCTTTCCTTATATTTGCGAGTTAGACGAGATTGAAGAAATGGATAATCCAGAGAATTGGCCTAAAGCTAATCCAGCATTGCAACCACCGTTGAATAAACGTGGAAAAAGGTTGCTCAATCGAATTATGAAAGAATATACCACTTTAGCTACAGAACCTTCTGGACGCTCAGCATTTGTTACAAAACGTATGGATTTTCTTGAAGACAATATGGAAAACTCTGTTGCTACAAAAGAAGAAATGATGGCAACTAATCGTTCGTTCTTTGAATTAAATACGGTTCCTATAGGATCGCTGGATTTTGGGAGTGTTCGAGATTTTGCTACTTGTGGATTGCTATTTAAAAATCGAAAAAAAGACGAGTATGCCTTTAAGTCCTTTACCTATGCAATAAAACAATTCTGTGATGTCCATTATGGCTATTCGTTGAAAGAGCAGCTAGTTGGTAGCGAGAAACGTGCACCGATAAAAAAATGGGAAAAAATGGGGCTTATGAAAGTGGTAGATGAGCCTTCTTTGAATCCTAAACATATCTTAGATTGGTTTATAAACGCTCGTGAAGAGTACGGAGTGAGGGTGATTGTAATGGATAATTATAAAGCTGACATATTAGGTCCGATGTTAGAAAAAGAAGGTTTTGAAGTTATTAGGTTGAAAAAACCCTCAAATCTGCACCCTCTGTTAGCGCCGAGAGTGGAAGATGGTTTCGCAAATCAAAAATTTATATTCGGAGATAATCCTCTGATGAGATGGTTTACCAATAACGTGTATGTAAAAGAAACAAAAGATGGTAAACAATTTTTAAAGAAAGAAGAAGTAAAGCGCAAAACAGATGGATTTCAAGCATTTGTACATGCTTTATATAAGGCGACTGAATTAGATGAACAGATTGATTATGACGAAGCCTTCGACATGTTGGATGAATTAGACTTTTAGGAAAGCGAGTGATTATTATGTACAAACCTCATTATCTAAATGTAGAGCGAAAAACACAAAACATAATGGCCGGCAATACAGTTTATTTCACTAAAGTAACTACAACGCCTTTGGGATACAAGAAGAAACCGCCAGAACAGCACCAAAACAAATCTGGTAGGCGATTTGCCGGAAAGTGTAGGTGATCCAGACATCTAATTCAATTGAAAGGTGGTGAGAATTATTGGGGATTTTAGATATTTTTAAGAAAAACAATGAAATAGATTGGATGCTGGACTATGAATTCGTTGAAAGTTTAGCTAACCGTTCATATTTGAAAACTATGGCCAAAAATACGGTTCTTGACTTTGTCGCTAGGACAATGTCAACGATGGAAGTGAAATTCAAAAATAAAGATGGTACTACCGACTGGAATTATATTTTGAATGTACGGCCAAATTCTGATATGTCAGCTTCTACTTTTTGGGAAAAGTTCTTTTATCGTTTGCTAGATGATAATGAAGTTTTGGTAATATTCACGGATGATAACCAAATGTTAATAGCTGATGATTATTACCGTGAAAAATACGCTGTGTATGAAGATGTGTTTTCACTCGTATCTGTGAAGAATTATACGTTCGAGAGAAGATTTAAAATGTCAGAGGTAATATTTCTTGAATACAATAATGAAAAGTTGGATATGTTTACGAATGGATTATTTGAAGATTACGGTGAATTGTTCGGACGTATATTAGAAGTTGCGATGCGCAACAATCAGATAAGAGCGTCTGTGTCAATTGATTCTAGTGGAGCATTTAACGAAGATGTTGACAAAAATGGCAAAACAAGAAGCCAAAGGTTACAAGAGTACATTGACAAAGTCTATAATTCCTTCAAAACAAAATCAGTCGCTATTGTAGCAAAGATTAAAGGAGTTGACTACGAAGAGTACACCAACAAGCAAGGTGTATCTAATCAGTCGTTAGACGAACTGAATAAAATGAAATCATCGTTAATTGATGATATCGCCAACGCCATAGGAGTTCCTACGGCGCTTATTTACGGTGAGAAAGCAGAGCTTGACTCTAACATTAGAGCTTTTAGAAAACTCTGCATTACGCCTTTAGTTAAAAAATTGCAAGATGAATTAACAGCAAAAATTATCACTCGTCATGAATATGGCGAAGGTGAGAGAGTTATTGTTTCCAAGGTCTTGCCAATTAGCATACTAGAAAATGCCACGCAAATTGATAAAGTCGTATCTTCCGGAACATTTCTACGTGATGAAGTTCGTGAAGAAGTTGATTATGATGCTTTGCCAAATGGAGAAGGCCAAGAATTAATTATGACTAAGAACTATCAAAAAGTAGTGAAAGGGGGTGAATGAAGGTTATGGCCGTAAAAATTAAAATTAATGGTCCGATTATATCAAATGATGATAAGTGGATTTACGATTGGCTTGATATGGATGCGACTTGTCCAAATGATGTTTTGAATAAACTCCCAGAAACAAATGAAGATGTAGAAATCACAATCAATTCTGGTGGTGGTTTAGTAGACCAAGGCAACGAGATTTATACAGCCCTTCGATCGTACGATGGCAATGTAACAGCCAATATTGTATGGGCCGGCTCAGCAGCTTCAATTATTGCAATGGGAGCGAATAAGGTTGCAATAAGCCCGGTAGGCCAAATAATGATTCATAATGTTCAAATGGGCGCTGGTGGCGATTATCATGACATGGAAAAAGCAAGTGAAATTTTACAAAAAGCAAATCATTCTCTAGCAAATGCTTATGTAGAAAAAACCGGAAAAAGCAAAGATGAAATTTTAGCTTTAATGGATAACGAAACTTGGTTAACCGCTGAGGAGTCAATTGAAAAAGGATTCGCCGATGAGGTAATGTTTGAAAACGAAGAACGTGTTCAGTTAATTGCACATTCAGGCAACGGATTGATTCCAAAAAAACTTATTAACGAAGTTAAAAAGTTGAAAAATCAGCAACCACCGTCTATGCAGTTGAACTTCAACGATGATCAAATAAACAAAATTATCCATGATGTAACTGAACAAATAAAAAAAGATTTTGAAATTGAAGATGAGAACATGGAGGGTGATTCACCTTTTGTTAAATTCATTTTCTAGCACAGAAAACAGGAGGTCATATTTATGACAATTAAATTATCTAAGGATTTTGAAAATGCCAAAGCTGCATGGATTCAAGCCGTTCAAAACAATGAGGCGATTGAAAAAGTAGGTGAATTGTACGGTGAAATGTTAGATCAAATGATTCAAGAAGCAAAAAAAGCCGGTGAAACTGCAGCGGTATCTTATGCATCTGGGTCAACACTAGATGCTAAACTAAACGCTGAACAACGTAAGTTCTTTAATGAAATCAACAAGGAAGTTGGCTACAAAGAAGAAACGTTGTTACCGCAAGAAACCATTGACAATATTTTTGAAGATGTTGTTACAGAACACCCGTTACTTTCCGCAATTGGCCTCAAAAACGCAGGATTACGCTTGAAGTTCTTAAAATCAGAAACAAGTGGAGTTGCGGTTTGGGGAAAAATCTTTGATGAAATCAAAGGTCAATTAGATGCTTCTTTCAGTGATGAAGAAGCCATTCAAAATAAATTAACTGCTTTTGTTGTTATTCCAAAAGATTTAACAAGCTTTGGTCCTGCGTGGGTGGAATCATTTGTTCGCTTGCAAATCCAAGAAGCTTTTGCCGTTGCAATGGAGTTAGCTTTCTTAGCTGGTACAGGTAAAGATCAACCCGTTGGATTAAATCGCCAAGTTCAGAAGGATGTAGCAATCACTGGCGGAGTTTATCCGGAAAAGGCATCAAGTGGTAAATTAACATTTGCGGATTCAAAAACTACTGTTAAAGAACTTACGGAAATGTATAAATATCATTCAACAAAAGAAAACGGAAAATCTTTTGCAGTAGGTGGCAAAGTAGCATTAGTAGTAAACCCGACTGATGCATGGGGTGTTAAAGCGCAGTACACATTTTTAAATGCAAACGGTGTTTATGTGACGGCTTTACCTTACAACTTAAATATTATTGAATCTGTTGCTCAAGTTGCTAAAAAAGCCGTTTCTTTTGTAGGCGAACGTTATGATGCTTATGCGGCTGGAGGAGTGTCGATTAAAAAATTTGATCAAACTCTTGCGTTGGAAGATTTAGATTTGTACGCAGCAAAAACATTTGTTTTTGGAAAAGCAAAAGATGACAAAGTAGCTGCTGTCTGGGATTTAGCAATTCCTACTGATGGTGGTTCGGGGGAGTAATATCCCCCTCAGGAGTTACGTTGGATAAAACCTCTGTCTCTCTTGTAGTTGGGGGAACTGAAACTTTGACCGCTACTGTTGAACCAGAAACAGCTAGTGACAAATCAGTGACGTTCACAAGCTCAGATGCCGCAATAGCAACTGTAACACCAAAACAAGGTAAAATTACAGCAGTCAGCGCAGGAACGGCTAAAATCATGGCAACAACAGCGAATGGATTAACCACGGAATGCGAAGTGACTGTCACTACAAAATAGGGAGGTGACAGCAAATGAACGAAAAAGAGTTTGTTGAGGAATATAAAGCTCGTTTTCGCATTTTCCATTCCTCAGAAGATGAAAATATCGGCGGCCAACTGGAAAGCGGATTTTCTGATATAAAATCAATCATTGGGAAGTTCGATCCTAAAAAATATGAAAAGGGTAAAGAATTGGTCTACGAGCGTACTCGCTATTTAAGGAACGAAGCGCTTGAATATTTTTATGACAACTTCCAAACTATGATTATGGATGCTTCTATTGATATAGCAGGTGAAAAAGATGCCAATTAATTCTAAATATAAAAGACCTGAAATAGTGGCTGGTGATTTAAATACACCAGTTACTTTTTTTGGTTCCGCTCCAAATACTGGTCCAGAACCAGGAGAGGCAAAAAAAGAAAAATTGTACACTTGCACATGCCTAGTCTATAATCCTTCGTCAAAAGACCGGGATATACTTAATGGGAAAGGAACAAAGAAGGCAGTCACAATTAAGATTCGAGATCCCTATATGGACTATTTACCGGATAATGCCCACAAAGTGACCCTAGATGATTACAGGTATAAAGGAATCGAATGGGATATAGTTGATTTCTCACCTGATGTAGAAAGAAACGAGTTTATTAAAATTATTTTGGGGGTGTATTCATGAGTGTATCTGTTACCGGCATGGAAGATATTCTGAAAAATATCGAAGCGAAACTAGGTGTTTCTAGAACTAATCGTGTTGTAAATAAAGCTTTGAAAAATTACGGAAACGAGCTAAAAAAAGATGTCGAAGAAGCAGTTTCTAGCTATATCGATACTGGAGAAACCCACGAAACAGTTGTAACTTCTGGAATAAAAAAAGGGCCACCTAAACGAGTTGAAGTCGGCTGGGGCGCAGGGTCTAGATGGCGCTTGGTCCATCTTAATGAATTTGGCTATACTCGATTCGGAAAATACGTAAGTCCAAGGGGCATGGGGAAATTACAAGGCGTAGTTGATAATACAAAAGGGTCCGCAATGCAAAAAATGCGATCAGAGTTGGAGGAATTAGGGCGATGAAAGATATGATGATGGAAGTCTATAATCAATTAATTGCTAATTCTGTGATTATGCAACACACAAGTTTTCAAAATCCTGAAGGCAAAACCGACTATCGCATTAAATTTTATGAAGCTCCAGAGTCTCTAGATACGGAGAAACCTTTTATTATTATCGATACGCCGCTAGGACCCCCAACTAGTGCCTATTATGCAGCGAATAAAGAGATGTCGCAAACGTTTAGTTATCAAATTAATGTTGAAACTCGATCAAGAATCTTGACTAAAGAAATTGCGAAAGCAGTGAAAACTGCGATGGGGGAATTTGGTTATGCTCAGCTAAACGGCGGGCTTGACGAATATTTCTCAGAAACAAAACGCTTTGTTGACGCAAGGCGTTATAGAAAAAATACACAAATACATGACACTGATTATTAATCGGTGTCTATTTTATTAGGAGGAATTTACAATGGCAGAAACATATGGATTTAGTACATTATCAACACGCATCCTGAAAGATGATTTAACTCCCGACACCTCTAAAAGTATTCGGGTACTTGAAGGAAAACAAAAAGAAGGTGGACCGACTTCCTTCGATTTGACAGGATTATCAAAAGAAATTCAAAAAGTATTTGCAGGGGATCGTGAATATTGGATTGCCGCCAGAGGAACAGGAACAGTTGCGGCAAACTTTGGATTGTTAGATGTACCAGTAAAAATTGAACAAGAATTGCTTGGATTGGTGACATTTGGCGCAGATGGTGGCATCGATGGTTTTGGTGACAAAACAGAGCCTCCGTATATTGCAGCAGTTGCGGAAGCAGAGGATTTATATGGAGAACCTGTAGCATTCGCAATGTTAGCTGGTAAATTTAATCGCGATGGATATTCTTTGGCGACCAAAACGGACGAAGAATTTACGCCAGAAGCTGGAGAATACGTGTTCAACGCAATTACTCGTGAAATCACGTTAGAATCAAAAACCGAAAAAATGAAAGTTTTAAGAGCATTTGGTTCCGAGAATGTGGCCGCTTTGAAAAAAGTAGTACTTGGTGAAGCTGCTACTCCCCCAAGTGGTGGCGGTGAATAATTGTAGTCAAGGTTAGTCTAAGGACTAACCTTTTTTATATTGAAAAGGAGGATTTTTTTGAACGATAGAATGATTAAACTCACGTTAAGGGACTCGAAAGGTGTCTCAAAGGACTATTATCAAGAGTTTATTCCGTTTTCAAAACGACTTGATTACATACGTTTAGAAAGGGAATTGGAATCCGTAAAAGACAGTCAAGGAAATTTTATCCAACCAACGGCTGATCAGTACGACGAACTACAAACGGAATTCGTTGCTAGTCTATTTGATGACAAAAAAGTGACTAAACGAGCGATATTAGATGGTCTAGATTCGTGTGACCGTGAACAAATATACGACATAGTAAGATATCGCGTCCTTGGATTCAAAAAGGAGGAGGACGCTAAAACAAAAAAAATTCTGGAGGAACTAGCAAAAGCTGGCGAGAATTCTACGACCTCCAGCTTGATTTCGTCCGAGGAATTATAACCCAACTGTCAGGAATGACAATAAAAGGTTTATTGGAAACAGATTGTAAAGATGTGGACGAAATTCTCTTGCGCATGCCAGCGAAATCCAAAAAGAAAAACAAAAAAGTTCGCCCATTATGGGAATTAGTCAAAGGCGAGAGAGGAGGTAATTAAATGTCTGGAGCAGCCACACCATTGGGGAATATGGTCATCAAGCTAGGTCTTGATGATACAGATTTTGGTAAAGGTGTTCAAAATAGTAAAAAGCAAGTCTCTTATCTTGCTAAAGAAATGCAAGCAAATCTAAAAATTGCTAATTTAGCGGGTAATCAGCTGAGTGCTTTAGGAACAAAATATCAGGGATTGACGAATATTATAGGCGCCCAAGAAAAACAAGTTACTTCTTTGAAGAAAGCCTATGATGAATCCTTTGTCGATGGTAAAGCGACTGATTCAACTAAAAGATTAGCAACGCAGCTCCAAGAAGCAAACGGCAAGTTAGCAAGTTATCGTCAGCAATTGATACAAACTGCTGGCGCATATGCTGAACTTCAAGTTAAAACGACCGGAGCTACAGGCGCTATCTACTCTGCGAGCGAAAAAATGGTATCTGCTGGGAAGGGCATGCAGACTGTGGGGTCAGCAATGACTAAAGGTGTCACTTTGCCTATTGCCGCTGCTGCAACTGCAGTAACAACAGCAGCCATTTCTTGGGAATCAGCTTTTGCTGGTGTCAAGAAAACCAATGATGAAGTAGTGGATTCAACTGGGAAAGTAGTTTATTCTTATTCCGATTTGGAACAAGGATTAAGAAATCTTGCTACTCAACTACCTTCGACTCACGCAGAGATTGCAGCCGTAGCAGAAGCTGGTGGTCAGTTAGGAATTGCGACAGAAGACATTGTGTCTTTTACTAAAACAATGATTGATTTAGGCGAATCAACTAACCTTTCTGCTGAAGATGCCGCAACAGCAATTGCGAAAATTGCAAATATTACAGGGTTATCTGCTGATCAATTCACGAACTACGGTTCCAGTTTAGTGGCGCTAGGGAATAATTTCGCAACAACCGAGTCTGATGTTTTAAATATGGCTAACCGATTAGCTTCTGCCGGAACAATTGCAGGTCTAACTAACCAAGAAATCTTAGGATTAGCAGCAGCAATGAGTTCAGTTGGTATTGAGGCTGAAGCTGGCGGAACGGCTATGACCCAAACATTAGGTGCGATGGAAACCGCTGTTGCGAATGGTTCGATTGCGTTTGATGATTTGAGTTCACGAGCAGCAAATGCTGGTATCTCATTAGATTCAATTTCGGCTGCTATCCAAGAAGGCGGAAGCAACTTGGATTCAATTGCCGGAGCTTTGGGTTTAACAAGTGCCGAGTTGAAAAAAATGTATACTCAAGCCAATGACTCTGCAGATTCGTTACAACAGTTTGCTGATATTGCAGGAATGTCTGCAGAACAGTTCTCCCAAACATGGAAAGAGCAACCTATTGAGGCTATTCAAGCTTTCATTAAAGGTTTAGACGGTTTGGCTGATAAGGGAGAAAGTGCGACGCTGGTTTTAGATGACATGGGGTTATCTGGTGTTCGTCAGTCTAATATGCTGAAGTCTCTGGCTTTGGCTTCAGATACCTTGACTAGTGCGGTTGAAATGTCTTCTACTGCATGGGATGAGAACACAGCATTAACGAAAGAAGCTAGTACACGATACGAAACCACGGAATCTAAACTTAAAATGTTAAAAAACGAGTTCGTAGATGCCGCAATTGATATCGGAGGTCCTTTTGTTGACGCTATGCGAGATGCGCTTGAAGCTGGAAAGCCTTTAATCGAAAATCTTGGCAATCTAGCTAAAAAATTTAGCGAAGCAGACCCAAAGACGCAACAAATGATTTTAAAACTGATTGCTTTCGCAGCAGCAGCCGGACCAGTCCTTTCTTTGACAGGTAAAATGTCTTCGGGTATAGGCGGACTCGGCAAGAGCTTTGTAGAGCTTTCCGCAAGTATGGCGAAGAAAAAAGCTATTACAGAATTAACCAAAGAGCTTGCCGGAGGGGCGATTAGTGTTGATACGCTATCAACGGCGCTTGGTGGCGGAGCAACTAAATTCGGATTATTCGGCTCTGCAGCAGCAAATGCCAGTGGCGCATCTGGCCTCGGGGCTATGGCGACTACATTAGGACCACTAGGCCCCGCCATTTTGGCAATTGTAGGGGTTGGCGGCGCTCTAGCAGTTGGTTACGGAGCTTGGAAACTATTTGGTGAAGAAGCTTGGAACTCGAGCCAAAGAGTGAAAGAGTGGGGCACGGATGTTGGCGCAGTTACAGCTGAAACGTTAGGAACAGTTAAATCGAATACTGAACAGGCAGCCGGACAGTTTGGCTTAATGGCACAAGGCGTTAGCAACGATACTCCGGGAATGGTTGATAATATTACAACTATTGGCGCTACTATCGAATCTTCTTTGACTAAGAAATTAGAAGGTCTTAATGGACTACTTGAAGAGTTACCATCTAACTTTAGCAAGGCAGCTCAAGAGATGTTAGAAGATGAGATTACTAAAACTGAAAATGCGCTCACTATTGTCCAAGAAAACCAAGACAAGATTGATGAAATTAGAAAAACTGCCTCAGATAACAATCGTGAAGTAAGTATTGCGGAAGCAAAAATGATTCAGTCTTTAGCTAAAGAAACGACACAAGCTTATGTAGAGACTTTAGATTTATCGCAAAAAGAAAAGAAACAAATCCTAGAAGCTATGAATGCGGATGTTACAAACGCTTCAGAAGAACAAGCGAAAACATGGCTTCAATCACTAGGTAAGCAACGTCAAGCAGCAGCGGAAAATAATAACGCAATGCGCGAAGACATGAAAAAAAATCTTCAAGATATGGGTTATGATCTTGACGGAGAGTTTGCAACTAAATTCATGGAATCTTGGGATAAAATAAATCAGACAACTGTAGATGGATTTGATTCCCAAATGGCTATCATACTTGAAAAGTATCCTGAATTAGCTAACGAAGTTTGGTTAGCTAACGGACAATTAATAAACGCCTCTGATTCAAGCGCTCAAGCGATGATTGCCAGTAACCAAAAAATTATTGACAATGCTAAAAACATGTCAGACGAATTAGCGGCTAATGCAGAAAAGAACGCTGAAACACTAAACTGGACTGCTGACGAAGCGACAAACGCTGGCTCAATATGGAATAACCTAGTTTTTGATGAAAAAACTGGTGAAGTCAAAACAAATGCACGTGAAGCAGTAATCGAGGCTACCAAAGATACAAATACATGGAATCAAATGAGACTAGTTGTCCACGATGCGAATTTAAATTCCAATGCCAAGAAAATTATCGGGGAAGCGGCAATCGCAAATAACTGGTGGGATGGAATGGCCTATGAAGATAAGACAGCCATCTTGCAAGATGAGTTTTCTATAACAATGTACGATGCCTTAAAAGCAAGCGGTAACTGGGATGAAATGTCTCTTGAAGCTAAAACCGCTTTTATGTATTCTAACACTCCTGAAACAATGGCTGAGGTTCTTTTGAATTTCGGGTTATGGGAAGAAATGAATCCGGAGATAAAGGAGTTAGGTGCAGATAATTACGAATTCTTACAAGTCTTGTCAGAATCGCAAGAAAAGCTAATCCAATGGCAAAGTATTCCGGCGGAAACAAAGGAGTTGCTAGTAGATAATTCTGATTTATTAACTAAGATTTACACTTCGGAAGTTCTTTATAGTTCATGGAATGCTATGAGCGATAGTGAAAAGAAGCTGATTGCAGATAACGAAGATTTGATGATTAAAGTATTCGCATCAGAAGATTCTTTAAATCGTTGGAATCAAATGCCGTCAGAAGTAAAACAAGTTATTGCTAATAATGACGACTTGATGGATAAGCTATTTGTGAGTAAAGACGCTTGGGAAAAATGGAACACATTGCCTGATTCAGAGAAAAAGATGTTGGCAAACAACGAAGACCTTTCTACAAAGGTATTTGATTCAACAGAATCATGGAATGTTTGGTCCAATTTACCTGAGAATGTCAAAATGATGCTTGCGAACAACGAGGACCTTCGAACGAAAGTAGCGGAAGGTAACTTAGACTTAGAAACGTATAACGGTTTAATTCCTGCTCTTAAAACCTTAACTGGTGATAATTATGATGTTATAAACTCAATCGAGGAGGCAGATGTCAAATTAAGCATGTACGACTCAAACAATCCATTACTCAAAAATTTGTTGGGCGATTCGTCGAGTGTAATTAATGCCGCCGACACAGGAGAGCAAGCTTTAAGTTTATATGATTCAAACAATCCACTATTCAAGAACTTACAAGGAGATTCTAGCAGCGCTATAAAGGCAGCCGATACAGGGGGGTCCGCTTTAAGCAGATACGACGTAAATAACCCGTTGTTTAAAAATCTACAAGGGGACTCATCGGTAGTCAAAAACGCCGCTTCAACAGCAGAAGGCTCGCTAAATCGATATGCGAATAACAACCCCGCAAGTAAGAATCTCCGAGGAGTGGATAACGTTTCAGGACCAGCAAGCGATGCGACAGGAGCAATTACTAACTTCCAAAACAAACCATCAGTCATTACAAAAACCTTATCTGTTGTGGCTAGCTTTGGTAGTTCAGTTGCAAAAATTTTAGGTTTAGAAAAAGGAACAACATTTCACGCCGGTGGCCCTGCAATTGTAAACGATCAGCGTGGAGCTAATTATCGTGAATTGATTGTACCTAAAGGAGGTATACCCTTTATTCCAGAGGGAAGAGATGTATTTCTTCCGGACTTACCAAAAGGTTCTAAAGTGTATACCGCTAGTCAAACTAGACGGTTGGTTCCTAGATATGCTGGCGGAGTAGGAGTACCGATTGATTCAACTAGAGTTGATGATCTCAAGGAATTCTCATCTAACACACCTGTTAACCAACGATCGTTAAATGTAAATCTGGATAACGAGGATATTGTCAATAAATTAGATGAATTAACTCGAATTATGTCCAGCTTCAGCAGAGACTTAAGAAGCATACAATTGGTAGCTGATGGAAAAGTAATGGCTGATGTAGTAACGGAAAAACAAACTTTGAGGAATACAATGTTGCAAAAGATAAGGGGGTAAACATGCAATCTGACGTAAAGATTAAGTTAGATGAATTTAATTTGACTGACTATATGGATTTGGTTGAGTCCCCTGATTTCGGACTGTTACCTAGAATCAGTCATTCAATAAAAAACAAGAAAATTTTAGAAACCAAAATAGATGATCGCTCATATACGTTTCATTTTCGCCTCTTCCATGATGATTGGATAGAATATAGAGATAAGTTAATTAGGCCATTAAGTGATTTTTCTTTGATAAAAAAATTAACTATATCCCTGTTTTCTGATAGATATTGGAATGTAGTAATCGACGGAGATACTTCGTATACTAGAGAGCTAGAAAATTCAAACGAGGTAGATGTATATATCTCATTTTTAATTACAGACGGAACTGCTCATGCGACTACATTAACTCCTATAACCGCTAAACCAGATGAAAATGGCATCTTATCCATGGATATCAACTATGACGGCGTAGTGGACACACCATTACAATTGAAATTCCATAACAATGCGGAAACAGGGTATCTGAGTGCAATAGGCATTCATGAAGACCAAGCAACATTCCTCACCCAGTTAGGTTATATGGATGAAGCAGATGGTGAAGTCCGAGAGAAAATGGCAACCATTTTCGAGAAAGACGGCGGGAAATCTTTCGCTAATTGGAAAGACGCTTCCGTCTTTTATGAAAATCAATCTAAAAAAGTAGTGACGACAATGTCGTCTATAACTGATTATGGCGGCTGGTTAGGGAAACTACCGAGTAGTTTTACCAATAATGGCGGCGGCTATTACGGCGCTTGTAAAGAGCTTGTATTGCCCACTGCAGCGCAGTCCTGTTACTTGTGGGCTAGAGCGTGGTTTGAAACCGGAGTAATGGGACAAACAGGGGAATGGTGCTTAGCGTATGTTGATGAAACCAATAAGTTTATTGCAGGTATGGCGATTGAGAAAAATGATGGCGTGGGAAATAGCGCCATGGTAAATTTC
>NZ_JBXPBQ010000014.1:0-22204 GCF_056924355.1 Enterococcus sp. LJL90
GACGAATCTCAACCATTATTTTTCATAAGTCGCAAGATTTTTACCGCAAACGTTTGAAGACAATTGCCGGTAAAGCGAAGGTAAAAAAAGAAAAAGTTTATCCGCATACTGTAAGACATTTTTTTGCAAAAGAATTTATCGCAAACGGTGGCGATTCAACAGATTTACAACAAATGCTTGGACACGAAAGCATAGCAACTACCACGATTTATACGAAGCTTAGTACAAATGAATTAAGTGAAAAATATCGTGAAATTAGGAATGAATGAGGGCTCTATTATGTCAGACAACAAAAAATATTATTACCTAAAGTTAAAAGATAATTTCTTTGATAGTGATGAAATGATTGTATTAGAAAGTATGCCTGACGGTTATGTTTACTCTAATATATTGCTGAAATTGTATCTTAGGAGTTTAAAATATGAAGGACGCTTGATGTTTAACGAAAGAATCCCTTTTAATTCAACTATGTTAGCTAAAGTTACGAGGCATAGTGTGGGAGATATCGAAAAAGCTATCACTATCTTTCGTGATTTAGGACTAATGGAGATTTTAGATAACGGTGCTATTTACCTTGCTGATATTCAAAACTTTATAGGTACTTCCAGTACGGAAGCTGATCGCAAAAGGGAATATCGTATGAGGATAGAAAACGAAAAGAATAATTTACTAAAAATAGACGGACAAATGTCCGGACAAAAGTCAGACAAAAATCCACCAGAGATAGAGTTAGAGAAAGAGATAGAGTTAGAGTTAAAGAAAGAGACAACAGCAACTGCCGAACCTGAAATTTGGAAGTCCGTGGTTTCTTATCAGAAATTATGGAAGTTTCCTAATGCATTTCAAACTGAAGACTTAGCAGAACTAATTCAATCTTATTCAGATGACTTGGTAAACGAAGCAATCCGTATAGCTGGCACAAATGATGTGCCAAAGAATAAATCAATCAACTTCCTTGAAGCGGTTCTTAGGAATTGGCAGAATGCGAATGTCAATACTGTTGAACAAGTAAACGAGTACGAAAAACAGTATAGGCAAGATAAGAGTCAATCAAATTATCGCCAGAGTCGCAAGAATAAAAAAGAAAAAGTACCAAGTTGGATGAAGAATAAAAAAGAAATTGAATCGGTAGCGTCAATTTCTCCAGAAAGGCAAGCTGAACTCGATGATATGTTGAAAGATTTTGTGAAGGGACCAGGCTGACAATATTAAGCGCCTTTTGACAGTTACTGTGAGAACAGAAGGGGAAAAGTATTATGAAAGACAAACTAATACATGATCTTTTGGCTAATTTGGACCATGAATTTAATAGTGAGCAATTACGCAAAGTTAAACTAGTAATGACCTTAATATTAAAAAAATATGATATAGCAGAGAGCAAAAATGAACTCATGGTTTATGATGCAACAGGAGACACAGCAGCCTATCAGCAATATTTTATTTCCCTCAAGTTAAAAGGGTTAGCTGAGGGCTCAATCAAACTCTATATGCGGACAATCAATCATTTTCTAGCGACTGTTAAAAAGTCATTTGACGATGTTACAACAAATGATATCCGATTTTACTTAGCTAATCGAGAATTAATCGATAAGGTCTCAAAGGCAACAATCGCCAGAGAAAGAGGCTCTATATGCAGATTTTTTGAATGGCTTCACATTGAAGAGTTTATATCTAAAAATATAGATAACAGAGTGGAAAAGACTAAAGTTCCAAAGCGGTTAAAAAAAGCATTCACGAATTATGAGATTGAAATGATACGAAATGCTACTCAAACAGTAAAAGAAAAAGCTGTAATAGAGCTGTTTCTATCAACTGGCTGTCGAGTTTCAGAGCTTTGTAGCCTTCAATTAGGTAATTACAATCGACTACAAGGATCCATAACTGTCATTGGAAAAGGGAACAAGGAAAGAACTGTTTTTGTGAACGCTAAGGCTAAGTTGGCCGTTGAAAATTATTTAAGGGAAGTTCCGCACGATTTAGGGCCTATTCTTTTAGGTAAAAATCAAAATAAATGTAGTATATCCGGTATTCAGAAAATTATTAAAGCTATTGCGTATAGAGTGGGTATTCATGCGCACCCTCACAAGTTTCGAAGAACTGCAGCGACCTTAGCGTATAAGAAAGATCTTGATATTAACAAAATCAGGCTATTTCTAGGTCATGAAGACCTCGGAACCACACAAGGTTACATTGACACTAGTGACACCGATCTTAAAGTATTGCATGAAAAATATTTTGGTTAGGAGGTTTATATGGTTATTTCAAAACAACGCATTGAGGAAAAAAGGCAAAAACGCTTAGGGTTGTATTACCTTATCCAAGAAGATGATTGGGATAAAAACCCGGAGAAAGCGGCTGAAGTTGTGAAGTACACAGAAGCAACAGGGCTAGGCAATGTAAAACATGAAAAAATAACGAGGCAACGCCCACCGCTTCCCAGGATGTGGCTAAATTCATTAACAAGAGGAAACTTTTTATATTTGAAAAGCAAGGGTTATACCAATGCTGAAATCGCCAAGAGCCTTGGAATTAACAATTGGCGAATGTGCGCTTGGGTCAAGGAATACAATGTTGTCCACAATACAGTTAAAAAAGAGTTAGCTACGATTCATGATTTTTCGGAAGAAGACATGAAACTGCCGTTTATAAAAAAAGCTGAGTAGATAAACTGTGGCTTTAGCAGACTGAGAGGAGAAAATTATGCGCGAAATCAAGTTCAGAGGATATGCAGTTGATAGCATGGTAAGTAGTCAATGGGTATATGGTTTCGGAATCTTTGAAATTGAGTTTTCGGAACAATTTGCACAAACTATCGGACGTTCTGCTGATTTTGTATTATATTCCGATGGCGGAAACTACGACGTTTTTGATAAAAGCATTGGTCAATGCACAGGTGTAATAGACAAGAATGGAACAAGTATTTATGAGGGAGATATTCTAAAAATAATCGAGGTCACAAATGAGAATTTTGAAGAGTATCTAACTGATGTTATTTGGGAAGACTGCAGTTTTATGCTTAAAAGCTCAGGATGTGATTATTATGATACTCCATTAGGTGCTTGGTCTGGGGATCCAAATAGAACTTATCCGCTGTTTGAACTAGAAGTAATTGGGAACATTTATGAGAATTCAGAAATGTTGAAGGAGAATAATCATGAAAATTAAAACTAACAATCCATATTTTGATAAGACCTATGAAACAGATGAACATTCAGTATCTGACTGGAAAGTATTCATTGAAAATTATCGGCGGGGGAACGAGAATATCTTTGTCTTTACTGACATAACCTCAAGAGACTTAGTGTCAATCAATCCCGCAAATTTTGCAAGTGTAGAGGTCAGTGAATAAACGTGGGGTTTGACCCACCGGGAGGAGGTATAAATTTGAAAGCTTATAAAATTGGTTTGAAAAGTGATCCTGATGTCGGAAATGAGATTGTATGGGCAAAGAACAGTAAAGAAGCAATGAAGCAAGCCCAAACACTTGATTTAACAGATACCAAAGAGAGTTATATTGATGTAGAGGTCAAACGTTACTCAGGATTTGACGATATGGAAAGACTTAGTCATAGAGAGTTTACAAAAGTTCTATGGCGTGATGGTTGGTGGTTCCACCAAAGCGGTTGTCCTTTGGAAGATATGTCAACTGATGAAGAATTTTACAAATGGTATGACCGAATTTATAAGTAGTCAGCAAAAGGAAGGAATTGTGGACAAAAAAAACCTTCCAAATATAAGAAGGTTTAACATAACAAGTGGTCACATTAAAATTTATGTTTAAAAATCTATCGAAAAGTGAATATTTAGATTTTTTTATACTCCATTAAATTGGATACTCCTACCTCACTTTCGACTTTAGAATTATCTGTATTGACACCAATACATAATAATAATTCATTTTCAGGAAGAGTCCTACCATATTTATCTTCCTTGATAAATGAATAAACAGTAGCCTTATCTTTATTTAAAGCATTTAGGTATGAACCATTAAATTCGGAAATATTTAGTTTAACTGTTTTATTTTTTGCTTCTTCTATATCATCAGAAGATCCATAAAATAGTTGTTGGTCTTCACCCTGAGATAAGAAAATATATTTATCTCCCATATCGTCAAGACTTTGCCATAATCCAAGATAATCATTAAGACTTTGTGTATGGCCATCCTGATTTATTTGCTTATCCTCTATATTGGATGAAAGAGTTTCAGTATCATTACAGCCAAATAACGTTGCGCAGCAACTTAAAAGCAATAAATAGAAAAGATATTTTTTCATAGGAATACCTCACTAGTGTATTTGTTAATAAAAATTATAGCATAATTAACTTTTCACAGTTGAGTAATATTTAAAGTAATGTAAACCTATTTGAAGATTCAATCAAATTAGCGAGTCCGTTAACTCACGCTTTAACTCACTTTAGCAAGAATGGCAGAGAAAAAAATCGGTTGTTGTTACAATACTAAATTAATCAATTAACTCAGGGAATAGAAAAAAAGCTGTATTAACAGCTTCAGAAAGGAAGAAAATAAAGTATTTAAAATTTTAAAACTAAAAAATTGAATAATCTATTGTTTTGTGACACTCATATCCTAAATCTAACTAAATGGCACTAATAAAAAGTCTTCTCTCAATTAATAACCTGGAAAGTAAGTTATCTCTGTGATCATGATTATTAAGAGTAGAGGAGTAGGCTTCTAATAGACGTGTCACTTTGTTTATCATATCAAGTTCGATTTCTTTTTCTCTAGACTTATCAAAGATCGAGAATTTGAAAATTAGAACTGTACTGGAATTATATAAATCAAGCTTGTCAAAGATAGCTTCAAAATAAGAATAATCATTTTCTGATAAACTATGGCCAAAAAAAACCAACCAATTATTATATGAATCAAATTTCATCTGAGAGTATTTAGAGATGTTGTTGGTAACAAGTTGCCGATAAGTTTTGGTAAAGAAAAACAATGGATTTTTTGTAGAAATACCCTTCGGATCGACTCCGAAGATTGCGTCACTGGACTCAGCCGTACCATGAATATTAATTATGGAATTGTTTGAGTATTCGAAAAGCAGTCCCGTAGAGTTTTCTGTTTTTTTTAAATTGTCTTCCAAAAAGGGCTGAGTATAGTTAAATGATAGTACATTTTTTGAGACAACATTATTTGTTCCATTAATTTGTAATAGAGTTTCTGCTAAATTCCTTGCGTTGAAATAGTATTGAGGGTTAGTTTCTACTTCATTTAAAATATATTCAGAAAAATTTGACTCAAATATGTGGAGCTCAGCTAATAAAAAGTCAAAATGATTATCAAATTGTTGCCATCTATCACTCGGAAAAAAAGAATAGAAAACAGCTGATATTTTATTCTCTAAACTCCGGGATTGAATTTTTTGAAAAAGATTTGCTAATTTTCTATTATCAGATAAAGTTTCCTTTATCCTATCTTCAACTATATTCCATTCTTGAGGTAAACGTTGTTTGTCAAAAAAAAATAGTAAATCCCAGAAAGAAAGCGAGCTTAAGGTATCAGGGACAGAATAATTTTCTGGAGATAAGGGATTTGTTTTTATTTGAGTTAATTCGTTGCCTCCAAAACTTTTGAAATAAATGTGCTCTAATCCGTTAGAGGTTTGCATTTTAGAATAGCTATAGTTAATAGAATCAAAAAAAAGGTCAATATCTTTATAAAGGTTTGATTCAAAAAAATCTTTGTACCTAGATTTTAAGCCACATTGTAAATCAAAACCATTACCAATAATTAATGTTCTAGTCATAAATAATCCTCTCTTTCGTTAAGTAAAATTATATCATTATTCGCAAGTTTTAAAAAATGCCATCACAACTAGTTTACAGTTTTGTTGAATTTTAAATATTTTGCCACATCCAAAATTAATAATAGAAAAGTTTACTAACCACCCCTTTTACAGATTCAGAAAGGAGAAAGTGAATGCAGTATGTAATCAAACTAGGAAATTTATATTTTGCCGGCTATTCCGAAGTTATAGCAACTTTTGTCTTCAACGATCAAGCAGGAATGGTATTGCACAACGCCAAAATTTATAAAGATAGGAAATCAGCCGAAAAAGAAGCAGATATCTTAGGCGGCATAGTAGAGGAACTGCAATGATTGAGTATGCAATATACAAGGGCGATACTTTTCTCTTTATCGCTCCACTGGCTGAGTGTGCAAAACGATTAGGAGTTAAAGAAGACAGTGTCAGATTTCTTGCAACGCCAACAGGCAGGAAGAGGTTTGAAGCGAGAAAAAATCCCTCTAAGTGCTACACAGCAGTTAAGCTGATGCCAGATGAATGAATTAAACAAATAAAATTAAGGAGCGGAATTTATGAATAACCGACACCGTAGGGTTGCTAAACTAAAATCACGCAACGGCAGTCTATGTTGCTTAAATACAGAAGCCAATACGAGAATTACAATCCAGCAGAAGTTTTGAAAGGAATAAACAACGCCTTTTCAAACATCCTGGAAGGAATCGGCACAGCATTAGTTGCTGTTGCAAGAAATATGCGAATATAGTTTTTTGTAACAAAAAAAGCCAAGCTCTAGCTCGGCATAATTATCTGACACCTAATTATACCAAAAAAGGGGCGGGATTGCTTGGTTACTTTGTTTAGAGAAATAGATATACGACAAACTAAAATGAATGCTAAAAGAGTGTTGAAAAACTACCGTAGGCTCGATAGGATATCCGGACGCTCGTCATTTGATATCAAGTCACCAATTATTACAAATATGCCAAGAAGCGACAGCTACGGGAACAGGGTCGAAGAAGCAATGCTGCAACATGCAGACGCTGAGGCTGAACGCAATGAAATCTTAGCCGCTTTAATGTCGTTAGGGTTAACTAGCAGGCAAATACTTTATTCAACGTTCTGTGCGCCCGATAGCATGTCTAATTACGCAATTGGCAGAGACGTTGGGTATTCTGAAAGAAGTATTGAGCGGATGAAAGGTGAAGCGCTGGTTGAATTTGCCGAGGCATATAGAAATGGGAAATTGATAGAGTTCAGATGACCAACAATAATTTTGGCGGTTTTTTGGCGGAAAGTTGGCGGTTTCAGTACGGATTTACAGGGTAAGATAGTAGTATCAAAATAATCTATAAAATCTAATTTTAATGTATTTTAGTAAACGATTAGAACCTAGTAATTATTTTGAATAAAAATTGAGGAAGGAGGTTAAACAATGGTAAATTTTACTACAAATCAGCTTAGTACGGCAAAAGTAATCTGGGGTATTTTAAAACAATTTGGCTATAATGATAATTCAGCTGCAGGCCTAATCGGAAATCTGTATGCGGAATCTTCTCTCAATCCAAATGTTAACGAAAATGGTGGCGGCGGATACGGATTAGGACAATGGACACCTAAAAGCAACCTTTATTCGCAAGCAAGCCTTTTAGGAATATCAAATGCTGAAGCAGAAACTGTAGCAGGACAGGCAAAAATCATTGCCCAAGGTGATAAAACGGGTCAGTGGTCAACTGTTGGTAATACTGCCTATCATTCGACTGTTGTTAGTCGACAATCACTTGATCAATTTAAGCAGTCAGGCAGCACTACGGCAGCAGCAGCAAACTTTTGTGCTCATTGGGAAAGGCCAAGAGTTGATTTAGCACATGTTGCATTAAGAATTGAAGCAGCAGATAGTATTTATCAACTATTAAAAGGAAGTTCAGGTGAAACTTCGAAAGGAGAAACAACTATGCAATGTATTTATTGGAGACCAAACGGTAAAGGTTCAAGTGATGGGTACTATTTTGATGGTACTAGTGCAAAATATATAGCGCACGGAGATGAAATTGTAATTTTGAAAAGAATTTATAAAGACAATAATGGAAAAGACATGCCTGAATATGTCTTTAACGGCAATTTACCTTGGTATACACGACTTGAGCAGATTTCTGGTCAAAAGCCTGTAGCTGGCATTTTGGGATAATTTTTAATCAGAGAAATGTTCTCTAGTGTATATATACAAAATAGTATTTATGCCGCTACATGTTAGATGAATGTTTAAGGCTCACAAATCAGTTATCAGCCACGGAATCTCAATTACTACATACTAGTTAAAGCGTTCGTCGGTGCGACTGATAACTGATTACAGTAGCCAAGATTGTGCATCAGCGACTTTGGTTACTATAAAAAATAAACAGGGTGCGGAAACAGCTTGTCGGAGATAGTTCAAGAACATTTAATGTCTTTAATCTAAGCTATCTCCAGTACATAACAGATTGCTTCGGCGGTCTTTTTATTATGTTCTAACTACTATAAAATACTCTTATAAAAAGGAGTGATTTTATGGGTGATAAATTTGATGGTTTTAAAAGCTTTTTATTTGAATCTTTCTTAGAAGCTTCCGCAGATTATGGAAAAGAGTTAGGCAAAGAAGCTTTGACTGATTTATCTTTAGGAGCTGTCGCAGAGATTGGAGGACAGTTTATGGTAGAAGTTGGAGGGAATATGATTCCTGCAATTGGTCCAGCGATTAGTAGTTTCAGATTGAATAAAAAATTAAAGAATATGCATTTGATGATGAAAGAATTATCCGAAAGAAACAATGAGTTAAGTGTAAAATTTCAGAAACAGTCTGAGGAAAACAAACAAATATTAGATGATATATTCAATATGATGGTGGAAAAAGTTTCTAATACATGGCAAGAAGAAAAAATTAAGTATCTAGTTAATGGATACTCAGAATTACTTGAAGTTGAGAACCCTTCTTTTGACACTGCGTACTTATATTTTGATACATTAGACAAATTGACTATCTTGGATATTGAAACATTAAAACTAAGTTACAGAGTGAAAACAATGTTTTACGATATAGATGGAAATCCGGCAACTTATAGAGATGTTACTGAAAAATTTGACATAGATAATTCTCAATATAATGCTGTAAGACAAAATCTTCTTCGGATTGGTTTGTTAGAAAATGATTATGATGACAAACTAGAACAAGATTTGAAGAACATTATCGCTGGTGTTGACGAATTAAGAGATGTGGCAAATAGCATCTTATCTGTTTTATCTGGAAAAAGAAATGCTAAGCTGAAAAAGTTAACATCTAAGAGCGAACTGAAATTAAAGGCTAAAGATAAGCTTAAAATTTCTAAATTCGGGATAGAATTTATTAGATTCTTTATGCCTAAAGAGGATGTAGAATAGTTTAGTATTAACAGCAGCCCTCGTGGCTGTTTTTATTTTGTACAAAATCGGTAGTTTAATAGATTCAAATAGAGTAGCCCAATCCTAAGCACCACAAGGGATAGGGCTACTTTGTTTTAGTATTGATTATACTATGTATTCAATAGCGAGGAGATTCGAGTATATGGATACCTCAACAAGAGAGACCAGAGCAAAGTTTTATTCGTCAAGCAAGTGGAAGCATCTAAGAAAGAAACGGCTGGAGTTAGATCACTTTGAATGCCAATGGTGCAAAGCCGAAGGAAAACTTACTACTCAATATGATTCAGTTCTAGAAGTAGATCACATAAAAGAGCTAGAAGATTATCCGGAGCTTGCATTGGATATTAATAACCTTAGAACTTTATGCAAGGATTGTCATAACAAGAGGCATGATCGAATGAACTATCGTTGGCAATCAAAGAAAGTGGGATGATGAATGGTGGTAAGTAAGACTTTAAATGATTATATAGAAGATGGCTCATATACAATCGTTGTCAGTTCACCTTGGTTTGCTAAAAAGTTAAGGAGAATCTATCCAGAGGCTAGAATTTCTCTATCTAATTCAGATGGGATTGGTGGAAAGAAATTGTTAATTGATTACTCAGCTACTCAAGGACCTGGATTATTAGCAGCGTTGGGAAAATTTAGAGACGATGATATTGTAGTCAGAAGATTTACAGATGACTTTATTCGGAATGATAAACCAGATTATAGGATCAATGAACGTTTATCTAAAGATGATATTAGTTATGACTTAAACAGAGAGGTACCTAGGTTATACATCAAAGGTCAAGAAGCTGGTGTCGTATTTATGTCCAGACATTATGTTACCAGTAGTTCAGGTGGAACGGGAATGAATTTAATTACATTTTCATACATGATAAGTAGAGACGAACCAGAACAGAAATTCTTATCTATTAATCTACTAACAGGTGAGGTGTTTAATCAATGAGTAAAGAGTATGACCAACAGTTATACAAATCAACACGTTGGAAGAGAAAGCGTGAAAATATATTGCGTAGAGATAAGTACGAATGCTGTAACTGCAAACGATACTTCAAAACTAAGGAAGCTAAGACTGTTCATCATATATATTTTTATGAAGACTATTCGGCATTAGCATTGGTTAATTGGAACCTCATTAGCTTATGCAATGACTGTCATAACAAGATGCACAATCGCTTAACCGACAAACCAACACAATTAGGAATTGAGTGGCAAACCAAAAGAAAAGCTGAGTTTGAAAATTTATATCCCCCCCCTTCAAACAAAATAATTTAAATTTAAAAAAAGGAACGGGCAGGTTAGCTATTTCCAAATTTACGGGATATTCAGAAATATTTTTTCCGCTAAGAAAGTAGGTGAGAATTTGAGTAAACTTTTACCATCAAAAGACACAATTAAACGGCGAACTGTTAAGAGAATGAAAGAGCTAGGTGTCTACAAAGTTCAATATACACAACTGATTGACGTGTTTGTGGATATGTTGCATCAATATAATTATTTAACCAACGAGTTTGAAGAATCAGGGTATCAAGTCATGATAGAAACTGAAAAATCAGATGGTAAAAAAAGCCCGATTCTCGCAACCTTAGAAACCTTAAGAAAAGATATTGGGGTCTATTCTGACAAGCTAATGTTGAACCCAAAAACAAATGTCTCTGGTGCAAAGAAGGGACCTTCTAAGCAATCCACGCTTGCTCAATTTCTCAATCAGAGCGGAAGTGGTTAGATGAAACTCACTAGCCCGCACTTCAAGGCGGTTAAGAAGTATGCTGAAGACATAGTCAAAGGAAAGTCGTTGGTGAATATTGAGCGTGTTCAAGCTGCGCAACGCTTTTTAGATGATTTAAAATCGAAAAAATGGGATTTCAAACAAGAACAATTCGATTTTGTTATTGGTCTAATTGAAGGGACAGTTAAACACAAACAAGGCCAAAACCTAAAAGGCGAAGATTTAAACGGCCAACCTTTAAAGCTATTACTTTGGGAAAAATTTATTATTGTGAATCTGTTTGGCTTTTTTACCAAAGGCACAAACATCAGGCGTTTTAACGAAGCGCTTATTTTTTTACCTCGAAAACAAGGTAAAACGGCTTTTGCTACCTCATTAGCATGGGCTAAGTCTATTCTTGATAGAAGTTCAGGAAGTAAAGTATATATCTTGGCTAATTCGATAGACCAAACGAAAGAATCTTTTGGTTTCTTAACGTATAACGTAGAGTTTTTAAGGGAAGAGTTACCTAAGTTGAGGATTCGTGATAATAATCAGGAACATTCAATTTTGGCTAATTTTGGAGATAATAGCGTCGAGGTAATTGCAAAAGCCAACCAAGAAGATAAATTAGACTCATTTAACTGTAACTGTTTGATTTTGGACGAGATTCATTCTTGGAAACGAGCAGGTGCGAAAAAATACACATTAATGAAAAATGCGATGAAAGCCTATCGAAATAAATTGTTAATCGGTATTTCAACTGCCGGTGATGTCGCAAATGGTTTCTTGGCTCAACGTATTCAAACCCTTAAAAAGGTTTTAGACGGTCAAATAGTTAGCAATGCTTATGACAATTATTTTATTTATCTTTGTATGGCTGAGCAGGACAAAAAAGGCAACCTCTTAAATCCAGTTACCCATGAAGTAACTACACTTGATGATCCGCAAGTTTTAGAATCCGTCACACCTTCACTAAACGAAACGACAACACTTGACGAGTTGATAAGTGACGCTGAACAAGCAATGATAGAACCGCAGTTAAAATCGGAATTTTTAAATAAAACGTTGAATATCTTTACAACTGCAGAAAATGCTTATTTTGATATTGATGAGTTTAAATATTCGGATGGGCAGTTTGACTGGACAATAGAGGAGTTAACAAAACTTCCGGTTAGTTGGTATGGAGGGGCCGATTTGTCCAAACTCCATGATTTAACGGCGGGCGCTTTGTACGGCACACTCAGAGATTATAAACACAAAGATTCTGAAGGTAACGAACAGATAAGCAATATCGATATTGCGATAACTCATGCGTTCTTCCCTCGTGCTGGTGCAATCGAGAAGGCCGAAATTGATAATATCCCATTGTTTGAGTGGTCAGAAGAGGGATGGGCGACTTTAAGTAATACACCAACGGTATTATATGACGACATCGTGAAGTGGTTTATATCTATGCGTGAAGTAGGATTCAAAATAAAAGAAGTACACTTTGACAAAAAATTTGGTCGTGAGTTTTTCTTAAAAAAGAAAAAAGCGAAGTTCAAAATGCGAGATGCTCCGCAGGTATTTACTCGAAAATCAGAAGGCTTTCGACATATTGAGGTCAAAACTAAAAATGCAGAGTTCTATTATCTGCACAGTCGAGCTTATGAGTATTGCGTGTCGAACGTAAAAGCCATAGAAAAGACAGACGACATGATTCAATTTGAAAAGGTATTGCCCAATCAGCGAATTGATTTGTTTGATGCAAGCGTGTTTGCCTGTGTCGCTAGTCTTGAAGGTGGTGAAACCAAGCAAACGAGAGAAGCGTTTGGAATTTAAGTTCTATTCCGCACTATCTTGAAGGAGGTGAAAATAAAAAAATGGCATTTCAGTTTAGAAAGAAGATTAACAAACGTTCAGACCAACAGGAAGCCTCAAAAATTGTCGTGACAACGCCGGATTATTTTAAAGAATTGATTTCAGAGAACTACACTAGGTTATCTGATAATCCAGAAGTTAGGATGGCAGTAGAACGTATTTCAGATATGGTGTCTAGTATGACTATTCAATTAATGCAAAACTCTGAAAAAGGAGACAAGCGTGTGATTAACGAATTATCCCGAGTAGTGGATATCCAGCCAAATCGATATATGACTCGAAAAAACTTTATTGCTTGGCTCACGAGAGTCTTATTGTTAGAAGGTGGTGGGAATGCAGTTGTAAAGCCAGTATTTCAGGGCCTTACTTTGCAAGAGTTAACTCCGATAGCACCAAGTAATGTGTCATTCAATATTGGAGAAGACGACTACACCATTAATATCGGAGCTAAAGAATACGATCCGCAAACGTTACTGCATTTTGTGATAAACCCTGACCCTAACCTCCCGTTTATTGGGAGTAGCTACAAAGTTGCATTAAAAGATTTGGTAGGTAATCTGAAACAGTCCTATGTGACAAAAAAGGCATTTATGAGTAAAGAATATATGCCAAGTATTGTCATATCATTGGACACTGATTCGGATATTGAAGGCGAGGAAATGAAAGAAGATATCGAAAAACGGTACCTTGCAAGAAAAAAAACAGGTGCTCCTTGGATTATTCCCGCCGGCATGATGAAAGTAGAGAAAATCACTCCCCTTTCTTTAAAGGATTTAGCTATCAATGAAGCAGTAGAAATTGACAAAAAGACTGTGGCTTCATTATTAGGCGTACCGCCTTTTTTGCTAGGAGTTGGAACGTATAACAAAGATGAGTATAACAACTTTGTGAATACCAAGATTTTATCGTTTGCTCAGTCTATTCAACAAACGCTAAATCAATTGATTCTTGACCCGACGATGTATTTCAATTTCAATCCAAGAAGCCTGTATAACTATTCCCTAACAGATTTAGTGAGTTCTGGAGTAGAAATGGTTAAGGTAAATTCACTGCGTCGCAATGAATTGCGTAATTGGGTAGGTATGCCTCCAGATGCAGAAATGGATGAATTGTTAGTCTTAGAAAATTACTTGAAACAAAATGATTTAACGAAGCAGAATAAATTGATCCAAAATAACTCGAAAGGGGGTGAGGAATAAATGAACAAACGAACTTCCTTTCAGGTGAGGGATAACGGGGAATTGACTATCGATACGGAGGCCGCTGAAAAACTAATCAGTGGTTATTTTATTGTATTCAATTCCGAAACAGAGCTTTATGACCGTGTATTTGAAGAAGTCGCACCAGAAGCTTTGTCGGGTGTCGATTTAAGCGATGTGAAAGCATTGGTTGACCATGACACATCAAAGGTGCTTGGACGTACGAAATCATCCACGCTAAGGCTTTCCGTTGATGAAAAAGGGTTGTATGGAGAAATTCGGGTGAACGAACACGACCAAGAAGCTCTGAATTTATATTCTCGAGTTCTTCGAGGGGATGTCGACCAATGTTCTTTTGGCTTTGACATTTTGAATGAAGAGATGATTCAAAATTCTGATGGAAGCGTCAAGTTTATTATTAAATCCATCAAGTTGTATGAAGTATCAGTCGTCACGTTTCCTGCCTATCAAGACACTGCAGTAGAGGCGAGAAGCAAGCAGATTGAATCGGCGCAAAAGAAAACATTGGAAAAAAGAAAATCAAAATTGGAGGAGAAATTATATGGCATTAAAACAACTTATTTTAAAAAGGAAGATTAATGAACGTTCTACAAAGCTTACAGAATTATTGGAGCAGCGCTCGACTTTAGAAACACGTAAAACTGATTTAGAAGCGGCATTAAAAGAGGCCGAAAAGCCCGAAGATGTCGAAGAGGTTGAAAAGTCAGCGGATGAATTAACAACCGAAATCGAAGAATTAGATGCCGAAATCAAAGACCTAGAAGCTGAAAAAGCTGATCTAGAGGCAGAGTTAGCAAAAATTGAAGATGACAGCCCACAAAAAATTGATGAAGAAGAAAGGAGCAAACGCTCAATGAAAAGAAAAACTGTGAAAACGAATGAAGGTGCCGAAGGAATTGAAGCATTACGATCTGGCATTAATGACTTTGTTCATTCTAAAGGAGAAAAACGAGCGGAGTCTTTAGGTTTTACTACTGTTGAAGGCGGGGCTTTAATCCCTGAAGAATTACTTTCGCCCGAAATGGTTCCGGAAGATGTTATCGACCTAAAAAAATACGTGAAAGTAACACCTGTTAATAGTTTAACTGGTAAGTTTCCTGTAATCAAAAAATCAGGTACGAAGATGCATACAGTAGCAGAGTTGGAAGAAAATCCTAAATTAGCTAACCCAACTTTTTCTCCTATCACATTTGAAATTGCAACACGCCGTGGGTACATTCCAATTTCTCAAGAAGTGATTGATGATGCTGATTATGATATTACAGGTTTAATTCGTGATGAAATTGCGACGCAATCTCTTGATACGGTGAACGCTGATATCGCAGCAATTTTAAAGACAGCTCCTGCGAAAACTGTCACTGGAGTTGATGGGTTGAAAGATTTATTAAACAAAGAAATTAAAAAAGTCTATTCAAACGTCAAGTTTATTGTATCGGCTTCTCTTTATGCTGAACTGGATAAATTAAAAGACAAAAACGGACGGTATTTGCTGCAAGAATCAATTACTGCTGCAAGCGGTAAAGTCCTTTTAGGTAAGGAAGTAGTTGTTTTGGATGACGATGTCATCGGAACAAAAGTTGGGGATATGGTTGGATTCGTTGGCGAAGCAGCTTCTTTTGCACGATTTTTCGACAGATTACAAACCTCAGTAGAGTGGGTTGATAATAACATTTATGGGAAATTATTAGCTGCTGTTATTCGTTACGACGTGAAGAAAACCGATTCAGAAGCTGGCTTCTACATCACATACACCGCAGCGCCTGCCGAAGGATAAAAGAGGGGATTCATCCCTTCTTTTTACTTTTTTTGAAAGGAGACTATCCATGAAATATCAAATTTTAGTTGATTTTACTGATAAGGAAACAAAGCATATCTATCGCAAAGGAGATAGTTATCCCGTAAAAGGACGTACGAAAAAAGCTCGACTAGATGAATTGCTTTCGCCTGATAATCTTCGGGGCCAGCCTTTAGTTAAGGAAGTGGGAGAAAATGCCAACTAGTAGCAGTTTTGAAGAATCCGCACTAACCCTTGTCAAGTCTTCTTTAGGGTATAGAACGACAGTCCGTGACGAGTTGTTAAAAAAAATAATTGATGGAGTGAAAAATGAATTAATCGATGAAAAAGGCATTCAGCTAGATGAATCAAATATAACTCATCTAATGTTTGTAGTTGATTTATCAGCTTTTCGCTATGAAAACAAAGGCGCTAGTGCCATGCCACGTAATCTTGAATATCGTTTGCGTAATCTGATAATTAAATATGGCGGTGGTAGTGATGGATAACTGGGATTTAGAAATCAGTTTGTTACAACAAGATGGCTTTGAAACCAACAAAAGTGGTGACGAAATCCCCAAATACAAAGAATTAGAGCTTTTAGGATACGAAAAGCCTATTTCTAGGGGAGAATTATTAATTGCTGGCCAATCCAATATTGAAATTTCTAAGATTATTGTTATTCATTCTTTTGAATATAACAATGAGCAACTTGTGAAAATTGATGGGGTCCCTTATCAGATTGTGAATACCTATAAAATTTCAAATGAAGAAATTGAGCTTAAACTCAAATCAAAAAAGGGGTTGAGCTAATGGATATCGGCAATCTTATTGCGGAATCTCTCGCTGAATACACAGAGGAGGTTAAGCAAGAGCTAGAAGTCATAAAAGAGACTGTAGCAGATGAAACGGTTGATTATCTGCGCTCTAGCAGCCCAAAAGGCAGGCGTGGTAAGTATGCTAAGGGTTGGAGAAAAAAGAAGGACGGAACTGGATACGTCGTTTATAATTCAACTGATTATCGACTCACCCACATTCTTGAAAAAGGTCATGCAAAAAGGAATGGTGGTCGTACTCAAGCACAACCGCACATTATTGATGCAGAGAGAGTGGCTATTGCATCTATGGAAAAACGAACAGAGGAGGCCATAAAATCATGACATTAACTGAATTAAGAACGTTGCTCGATAGTATGGCAATCCCAGTTCGTTATCGTGCGTTTAAAGTTGGCGAAGTACCTGATTTGCCTTACATTTTGTTTTATGTCGAGAGTAACGAAGGAACTCTTAAAGCTGATAATCATAACTATGCTAAGATTCGCAGCGTGACTATTGAATTATATTCAGAAGAAAAAGACTCAGAACTAGAAGGAAAACTAGAAGCCGTTTTTGACAGTAACAAAATTGAATACGATTCTTATGAAAGTTATTTAAATACAGAAGATATGTATGAAGTAGCTTATGAGATTGTAATTTAGGAGGATGAAACATGGCAACAAAAGAAAATAAAGTGACCTACGGGTTAGAAAATGCTCATTACGCAAAATTAACTTTTGGGGATAATGGCGTCCCAACATTTGCAACACCTGTGCCAATTAAAGGGTCAGTTGAATTTACAATGGATCCAGAAAGTAATGCGATTGAGTTTGCGGCAGATAACGATTCTCGCTATTTCTCAGCGGATGAGAATAACGGATATAGCGGTACATTAACGATTGCAAATATGCCGTTGTCTTTCCGCAAAGATATTTTAGGTGAAGAAGAAGATACAACAGCAGGAACAATCACTGAATTGGCCGACGCAAAGTTCAGTCCTTTTGCTTTGCTATTCCAATTTGATGGGGATGTCACTAAAACCCGACACCTTATTTATTATTGCAACGGAAGTCGTGCGACGGTTTCATCAAAAACTGGTAAAGATATCACTGGGGTAGAATTGCCTTTTAAATCGAAGCAGCTCATTTACAAAGATAAAAAGTTAATCAAAACGCAGACGACTAGCGAAGAATCAGCTAAATATGCTGATTGGTTCAAAACGGTTTATCTTGTGGGAGAACAACCAGCCGAAGGGTAGCAATCGCTATCCTTCTTTTTTTGGAGGAAAAATACATGGAAAAAACGATTTATATTGATGACAAGCCAGTTCGCTTAAAATCGACTGCCGCTACACCGTTGCGGTATAAAGCTCAGTTTCGAAAAGATTATTTTGCGGAACTATTGAAACTAGCAAAGTTTGGAAGTTCAGGAAGTAAAAACGAAGAAGAAGAAGACGAATTTGATTTGATGGATATCTCATTTTCTGAATTAGATACTTTGGATTTTGAAGTCATTTACAACTTCATTTGGGTGTTAGCTAAAACGGCTGATAGCACTATTCCTGCGCCAATGGAATGGCTAGATAACTTTGATTCTATGCCCATTGCGGAAGTATTCCCTGAAGTAGCCGGACTGCTAGAAGCGAGTATCGCATCTAAAAAAAAGTGGATCAAGTAAGTGGTTCAGATGAACCATTTACAGAAGAATCCTTTTTTTATTGTTGCAGACAAGTCGGATTGTCTATTGACGATATGGAAAAAATGAATATTGGTCAGTGCTTAGACCACATTCAAGAATGGATAGATTCACAGACCAAAAAGCCGTCAGAAAAAGCGGTTAGTCGAAAGGCTACGCAAGATGATTTCAATAACTTTTAGGGAGGTGAAAGGATGGCGAATAAATCAATAAAAGGAATTACAATTGAAATTGATGGTAACGCAACTGGGTTGGATAAGGCGCTAAAAGGTGTAAATAGCACGTCGGTAAAACTCAATTCCGAACTAAAAGATGTCAATAAGTTATTAAAATTTGACCCATCAAACGCTACAGGGCTTGCCCAAAAACAAGAATTGCTAACGAAATCAATTGAAAACACCTCCCAAAAGTTGCAACAATTAAAGGCTGCTCAAGGTGAAGTTGAAGCTCAATTCAAATCAGGAAAAATAGGCGAAGAACAATATCGTGCTTTCCAGCGGGAAATCGTCACAACTGAGCAAAGTTTGGCGGGGTATAAAAGGCAATTGAGCGGACTTCAAGAAGAGCAAGACAAGCTTAGTCAAAATACCAAGCGATTAGATACTTTTTTTGAAGCAACTGGAAAAAGCATTGATGATTTTTCTGATATTTTAGGCAATCGAATGGTATCGGCCATCAAGAATGGAACAGCGACTAGTGATCAACTTGAAGTCGCGTTAAACAAAATAGGAAAAGAAGCGCTTGGTACTGAAACTGATTTAAGCAAAATGAAACAATCCCTAGATAAAATTGATGATGGAGGCTCGTTAAACGAAGTGAAGTCGGATTTAGCAGAGCTATCTCCTAAAGCTGACGAAGCGAGCGATTCTATATCTGACATGGCCGACAGTTTATCATCGGGTAAAATGATGCAGGCAACAGAATTGTTATCTAGTGTTGGAGATAAAGTCCTAGAAATAGGCACGAACGCAAAAGATAGTGCATTGGAATTTAGTTCAGCTTTTGGGACATTGAACGCTACCACAAATTTAAGTGGCCAAGAGATGGAAAAGTTGAAGGCTATCGCCACAGACGTGTTCGAATCTGGAGTTACAGATTCGATTGACGAAGCGGTAGAAGCTACCTCACTAATGAAGTCTTCTTTTTCTGAATTAAACAATCAAGATTTAGGTAAATTAACGGAACAAGTTATTAATCTAAGTAAGCGGACAGGCACCGATGTTCAAGAAAACGTTAAAGGTGCAAGTCAATTAATGCACGCCTTCGGTTTAGATGCCACAACTGCGTTTGATTTAGTGGCTAGTGGATATCAAAACAATTTAAATTATTCAGGCGATTTCATGGATACTCTAAATGAATATGCACCCTTATTTGCTCAAGCAGGATATTCAGCCGATGAAATGTTAACGATTTTACAAAACGGCATGGAAAACGGCGCAATGAACACGGATAAAACCGCTGATGCAGTGAAAGAGCTTCAAATCAGGATGGGAGACGGATCGCTTGAAGGTGTGTTGAGTAATTTTGGCGAAGAAACGCAGTCTACTTTCCAAAAATGGAAAGATGGTCAAGCCACCGTTTCTGATGTAGCCACAAGCATTCAAACAGATTTACAAAAAATGACACCGTCTGAACAGCAGCAAGCATTGTCTTTGTTGTCTACTCAATTTGAAGATTTAGGGATTGGTGCTGCAACTTCCCTTTTTGATGTCGAAAAGGGTTTTGATGATGTTTCAGGTTCAATAGATAAAGCAAGCGAAAAAGACCCTTCACAAGAGTGGCAAGCTAGTTTAAACACGTTCACCACCTCACTACAAGAAATAGGAACTAAGATTCTGACAGCTTTACAGCCTGTTTTAGATTGGTTTTCCGATTTAACTTCCGCATTTGACGGACTATCAGAACCTGTGCAAAATACTATATTAATTTTTGGAGGGTTAACAGCAGTCATTGCTATTATAGCGCCGATAATCGCTGCCATCATGGCCATAGGGGCTACAGCTTTCGGAATTGCGGCAGTTATTGCTGCGGCAATCGCCTATATTATTCTAATTTTTCAAAACTGGGGCACGATTGTAGACTGGCTAAAAGGTCTATGGCAAGGCTTTACCGATTGGCTATCGGGGTTGTGGCAATCCATTGTTGCGGTGGCGAGCAGTGTTTGGTCTGCTATCACTACAACTATTTAAAGTGTTGTTCAATCTTGCATAGCCGTTATTCAAGGGTTGTGGAGTGGCGCAAGCGGATTTATTTCAGGTATTTGGAATGGAATAGCGAGTACAGCCTCCAGTATTTGGAACGGGATTACCTCGGCCATTTCTGGCGCCATTAATCAAGCAAGCAGTATTGTGTCCAGTATAGTGAACGGTATTAGTTCAACTATCTCTAGTGTTTTTGGTGGCATCCAATCTACAGTTACCGGTATTTGGAATGGCATTAAATCTGCGATTGAGGGGCCAATCAACACGGCGAAAGACATCGTGAAGGGTGCTATTGACGCAATAAAAGGATTCTTCAATTTTTCTATTTCATGGCCTCATATTCCGATGCCACATTTCGGTATCAGTCCGAGCGGTTGGAGTGTTGGAGATTTGTTGAAAGGAAGTATCCCTAAACTATCTATCGATTGGTACGCTAACGGAGGTATTTTAACCAAACCAACTGTCTTCGGGCAAAATGGAAATAGTTTAATGGTTGGCGGTGAAGCTGGAAAAGAAGCGGTTGCACCTTTAAGCGATTTGATGGCTTATGTGGAAGCTGCTGTTGCTAATCAACTGGGCAAATCAGAAGAAAAGTACAATCAAATGATTTATCTGTTAAGTCAATTAGTGAATAAACAGACTATTATAATGATGGATAGTACCCCGGTAGGTAGATTAGTCACCCCAACTGTTATGAATGAAATGAATGCAAAAGAAACAATGATAAACAAAGCTTGGGGAAGGGGGTAAATCATGTTTTTAAGCGTGACATTCAACGGACATAATCTTTCAGAATATCTAGATGTGCTAACAGGTTTCGAACGGAATATTGGCGGGAATGTATCTGTAGAATTGCAAAAAATCGGATTTCAAAATGGTCAGCATTTTGTATCAAAATCGGCAAACTCTTTAGAAATATCTATGCCTTTTCGTATGAGGTACGATTTGCTAGACAAAAAAAAGGAATTAGAAAAGATATTAACCGTCTCCGAACCAAAACCACTCATATTTGGGAACGAGACTGAAAAAGTATATTATGCGATTCCTACCGGACAAATTAATTTTAGCGATCAAGAATATTCCGGCAATGGTACTATCACTTGGCTAGTCCCTGATGGCATAGCCCATGATCTAACGTTAACCCCAACTACCGCTAAACCAGATGAAAATGGCATCTTATCCATGGACATCAATTATGACGGCGTAGTAGACACACCATTACAATTGAAATTCCATAACAATGCGGAAACAGGATATCTGAGTGCAATAGGCATTCATGAAGACCAAGCGACCTTCCTCACCCAATTAGGTTATATGGATGAAGCGGATGGTGAAGTCCGAGAGAAAATGGCAACCATATTCGAGAAAGACGGCGGAAAATCTTTCGCTAATTGGAAAGACGCTTCCGTCTTTTATGAAAATCAATCTAAAAAAGTAGTGACGACAATGTCGTCTATAACTGATTATGGCGGCTGGTTAGGGAAACTACCGAGTAGTTTTACCAATAATGGCGGCGGTTATTACGGCGCTTGTAAAGAGCTTGTATTGCCCACTGCAGCACAGTCTTGTTACTTGTGGGCTAGAGCGTGGTTTGAAACCGGAGTAATGGGACAAACAGGGGAATGGTGCTTAGCGTATGTCGATGAAACCAATAAGTTTATTGCAGGCATGGCAATCGAGAAAAGCGACGCTGTAGGAAATAGTGCCATGGTCAACTTT
>NZ_JBXPBQ010000015.1:0-19278 GCF_056924355.1 Enterococcus sp. LJL90
GCAAACAATTTCTTCATAGATATCCCTTACTATTTACTTCATAGAAAAACTTCTATGCAATTACATTACGTCACGGACTTTCTACTCATTTGTAGCAAGTCTATTTTTTTCCATTTCTTTTAATAAACCTTTCTTTTCGCTCACACTCAATTCAATTTCTGCTAAATCGAGTGACACTTGCGATTCATAAGACGAATAGGCTTCAGCAAAATCAAAATCTTTCGGAACAAAAGCTGAATAAAATTCTTGTGCCAACGTTCCCCCTTTTCCTAAATACCCGTGACCTTTAACATCTTTGGTTTTAAAATGCTTATCCTTATTCACGTCACCAAAAATCATATCGTAACCAACATCTGACAGTTTCCCAACAGACATCCGAAACATAAAATTATCTCGTAACGCTGTTTGAATATATTGACCGTCTGGCCGCTGCATAGCTAAAATAATGAAAATGCCAGCTTGCCTAGCTTTTAAAATAAGCTGAGTCATATAGCCATTCGCTTCTTGTAACAACTTATAGCCATTTTCCATCGTTTCTAATTCCGTCATAAAAGCAGCCCATTCATCAATCACGATAAATTTAGGTGGAATATCATAGTAACTATAATTTTTCCCCATCTTAAATTTTGGTGATTCCTTCATGATCTTGTAACGCTTCACCATATCATCCACGCCCCGCCGCAAACAGCCTAAAATACCTAAACCAGTAAATACCTTACCTTCAAAAACAGGCAATCGACTTAACGTAGATAAATCTGCATCTTTAGGATCGCAAATCTCCACTTCAGCCACAGGCAGCAAAGCTAAAATAATCGACATCATGGTAAACGTCTTACCACCACCAGTACCACCACCAATCAACAAATGAGGATCAGAATTAAATTTCCAAGATACTCCACGCATCAAAAGAACACTCTCTTTTGTCGCTTTCATATCGGTAACTTTTAATCGAGACGCTTCAACATTCGATAGCAAACGGTATTCCACAAACCCTTTGTGATTCAAAATACCCATATTATCGGCCAAAAACATATCTTCCAAAAAAGTCCCCATCTTCATATATTTCTCCTGATTTTTGTTACCATCCATAGGAAGAAATATGGAGATCAAATTCTTTTTATTTCGATAATAAATCCGTGGAAATTTCATCTTGTCCTTAGCAGCTGGGCGGCCACTTGTTGAATTACCTTTTCTCTTTTTTAACGTAAAGAAACGATTTTCAACAATCATATTCGCTAAATTCCGACGTTCTCGAACCCGACTAAAAAAACCGTTCCGACTGTATGACAAGCGGCTCAAAAAATAAACAACAAAAAAACCTCCTACCAAAATCCCAAGTAAAGGTAACACCTGAAATAATGTAGCAAGCCAATCACTTTGACTATTTAATTGAAAATAAGGATAAAGTACAAAATATCCATAGCATCCAGCACCGACTAGAAACGGGATAAACCAGATAAACTGATAGAAACCATAGATATGCAAATGAAATTTTCGTATGCGAATACCACGATATACAAATAGTTTACTCATAAACACCTCCACTTCTTTTAACACATGCTACTTACTCCACAAACTTTCAAAAAATGATAAAAACAAATATCTACTTTACTTAGTCATATAAAATTCTATATAATTAAATGCGAACAATAATTAATTATCTATATAATGCTTAAATAAAGGAGCTGTTTTTATGTCAACAGAAGGTACCATATCAATTGTCATAGCTTTATTCGCTTTAATATTTCAAATTCTAGATTATTTTAGAAACTCTTCCACGTCAACTTTCTCTAATGAAAATTCAAGCCAAGTCATACCACAAGAATCAGACTTTAACGAAAAAAATAGCACATTTATAAAATGGATAATCAATATCTTTACTGTTATTACTTATTTTGCAATATTTATCTATTTTCTATACGAAGCTTTTAGTTCAAATCCAATAGAAAATTTCGCACTATCTAATTTAAGTTCAACCAATAAAATAATTTATGATAATGCTTTTCAAGCTAGCATAAATTTTGGCTTAGTTTCAATAACATCTATAATACTAATGGCCATCATTCTACTCTTGTTTTCTTTCATAAGAAAAAATATGACTCGAGCTCAAAGAGTATTAAACCTGCTATTTTTTGCAACTACAGCTATAACAAATTCTCTTCTTTTACTTTACTGGGTTTCACTAGACTCAAATACCTTTACATCATTCTTTCTAAATAGTCAAAACCAAGACTTAATAAAAGGATTAGTACAAACATATTCAGGTATGGCCGTATTCTTTCAATTATTCTACTCAATAATCGCTGGAACATTAATGTTGCAAACAAGTATTGATCCATTAAGAATGACAAAGGATTATCAAAATAATTTTTCCAAAGTTTTACTTTATTCTACTCTAATCATTGTCCCTATTGGATTACTTTTTTTGTTTAAATTCGCTCTTAATTGACAAATAATTGACCACTAACACAACAACATAGGCAATCAAACAAATAAGATTTGCTTTTTGGTTGCCTCCATCATCAGAATGTATCCCGTTAAATACAAGAATCATAAATATAAAGAGTGTTAACTCTGTTAGCAATAATACTTTTATAACATCGAACTTCATAAGCACCTCCACTTCGGTTTGCACCGACTGCTTACCTCGACAAGCAGACTGTCGATCACTTCAAAAGCAATTAAAAGCGAATACCCGCTTTTCCTCACTTTATCAGTCAATAAAATCCCCCACAGATCATGCTTTATAAGATAAATACCCCATCATCAACAAAAACAACAACAGAATCAATCGCATAATCCTTACCAAGTCGCTCATAATCAATATACGATTCTAATCCAGAAGAAACTTGATACGAATTACCTTCTCCACACAAATATCTACCAAAATCACTAAATGACTGAACACCAGAAACAAAACGACCAAAAGAATACTCCTGAAGCATATAAAAACATCAGTATAGTATTCATCAATTAAATATTTTGCATGCTTCTGAAACTCAGCTGGCATTGCTTTAAATTGCTCTACCATAGCCTTTAAATCAACAATCCTATCTGTTTCTCTAATTCTAAAAGGTGCTTCATAATCAGAAATGATAATTTCTTCGTTACCAGAATCATCCACGCCTAATTTTTGCGACACTATACTAGGCGCCACTGGTAAAGAAAACCATTCCCCCTTTTGTTTTTGACCTAACAATTCAACATAAATTTTAATTTCTGACACGTTAAATCCTCCTTTAAACTTTAAATTATTCGTTTACTTTTGGTAAAATAATGGTAGGAGGTGAAAAAAATGGGCTTATTCTTTACAACTTACAAAGTATTAAAAAATGAAGGAATGATTTTCGATAATTGGGTAACTGTCATCAGTAATCTTTCCTTAAAAGAAGCTGAGAAATATGTCAAAGACAAAACCAGCGGTCTTTTTAGTGACAGTAAAGACAAATACAAAATCGAAAAAGAATAACTACACTCCATGAACAAAAAATTTACCCATATCACACCAAGCGGCTTTATATGCCAAATACCACGCTTCGTCAGCCTTAGATAAAGGGAACTGCCAAGCATCTTCAATACGTGTTACCAAAAGTGGTGGTTCCCCATCTTTCAATTGTTCTCCTAAATATTTCCTCTGTCCCGAATCATAAAGAACTAAATATTTCTTTTCCTGATCCATTTTTTATCACCTCAAATCGGACAAAATGAACTGACAATAATCATGCAGCTGCCGAATCTCCCCTGCAACCTGCAACACATCTTCTTCTTGAAAATTAAAATAGGCATGAGCCAGATCATTCCGAATCCGCACATACCTATACCAGTTAATATTAGAATATTTTTCTTTTAGTTGTTCAGATAATCCATTCCGAATCTCTTCACCAATTGCCAATAAACACATCGCAATCGAATTTTTAATCGTACCAGTCATTTCTGATTCTTTCGATACTTGATGAGCTTTTTTTAAATCACGATCAATTTCATTACAATAATTTAAAATACTTCTTAGCACGACACGATCCTTATTTCTGATAGAGTAACACCTTCTCTTTTCTTAAATTTTCTAAAAAATGAGAACGAAATTCTATTATCTGCTTGTCTTGAAAAATACCAGTTTTAACTACATCAATAGATTTATTTAATACTTTTTCCAACTCTTCACGAAAATCACCAGTATCAAAAATATTCTTTATTTTTGAACCCTGAGAATCAATTAAAAAATCAATATCACTTTCGGACGTGGCTTCTCCACGAGCATAAGAACCAAACAAATACACCGTAGCCACCTCATACTTCTCAAATATTGGTAAGCATCGATCTAAAATCTCCTGTTTTGAATAAATCATCATGTCCACTCCTTATGCTCTAATGGATTATTTACCTTCAGCTGCCGCCTTATCCTTGCCGTCATTATTCGCTTTGCCAGCATTACCATTACCCGTAGCTTTAACATCCGTTACTTTTTTAATTCCTTCAGCTGTAATTTTAATATAATTATTGGTGTAACGGCCATTTCTAAATGCAAATAATTCGATATGTGGGGCTTTTAATTCTAATTTATCCCCAAAATCTAACTCAACTAAAGGAATAGAAACTGGAATAGTAATTGTTTCTTCACTCAACTGCTTAGAGCTTTGAACCACATACCGATAATCGGTGTCCGTCCACTCTCCTGTTTCTTCATCCTGCACACGGTTAGGATTTTTCATACGAAGAAACGTTAATTCTCCAAAAGAATCCACAATTTCTAATTCCAAACCTGCATTCAATTCGTTAATTTTAGCCATTTACCGCTGCCCCCTTTTCTAATTTCGTAGCAAAAATTGACCAACCTTTAACGGCACCGTCACCAGCTGCTTCACTAACTGGCACACAACGAACATCTTCCACATGAACCACTTCACCATACTTGAACGTCGATAAATTCAACCGAGGCGGAATCACAATTTCTAATGTTTCCCGCTGTTTTGAACTTAATAAAGCAACAGCAACACCAACAACTTTATTTCTTCTTGCAGTCTGATCAAATTCCGTAACTTCTTCTTTTTTTCCAACGTATGATAACGTTCCAAACGTTAACGCTGGGTTTACTTTACAAAATTCCACTTGTATTCCCCTTCTCATTTAAAATTTTTAAAATTAGATTTTTTCAATCCATTCGTCCTTGCAACCCTCGCTACAAATCCCAATAAAACTCATGGCAAATACTGCTCTTAATGGACTTACAGACACTTTGTCAGTCAAATACCTTTGCTTATCCTTACGGAACTCACAAATTCCATGTAGTATCATCAACGCCTAACTTTGTGGGCGATTTCTGAATTTTATAAATGGTTTCAGCAACCAACTACTTCAAAAGTTAGCAGAATCATGATAGAATACAATTTCTAAGGTTGTATTTTGTTAGATTCGTCTAGCAAAATGAAGTATGCACAAAACAAATAAGCTAAAATTGGATTTTTTGTTTCGTGTATACAGTTGTCAAGGATCAAGGATAATTGCATAATTGGAGTTGATTTTTGTCAACAAAAAAAGCGGAGGATAAGCGCATTATACGCAAATCCTCCGCTTTCAACGTCACCTAAGAAACAGTAAATTCCCAACTAAAACGTGCTATTCTTCCGCCATCTTTTCCTGTTAAAAATAAAAAAATAGCATAGAACTGACGTTCCTTTTTTGGTATACTTTAACTGTTGCTTTCGAGCAACGCCGAAAGGTGAATGCGCATTGTCTCCCAAGACGTGAATGCGACCTTCTTATCGCTTAGGGATTCCCGTCCCTGATAAGAAATAGCCTTTCGGTTTTTTGTTTTTCAACGAACAACTGGACTTCTGTCCAAATATTCATCTAGACAAAAATCAACTCACCCAAAGAATAAACTATTTTTTGAGTAAATGCAACTTGAAAAACATCATTTAAAAATTCGAGAGCAATTTATCAAAATTACTTCCCAAAAAAAGCATATCATAGGCTTATTTTTTTTACAACAAAAAAACGAACGTTTGTTCGTGTCTTTTTTTGTGAATTTACTTAAGAAAACCTTAAGTTTACATCTAAAAAATAATCCAAAAGAAGCCGCCTTCATAATCTCTTTCCAATAAATTAACACGAAAGCAAAATTTCCATTTCCTTAAAAAAAATGCTATACTAAACATACAAAAAGGGAAGTTGCGCTAACAACTCCCCTAATGCAGAACCGTTAAAAAGACGGTGGCTTCGTTTTAAATAGTTTTATAACCATCTTAACTCGCCAAAGTTAGAAGATGGTTATTTTTTTGGTCTTTTATGATCAAGTATCAGCAAAACTAATGTCGCAAAGGCGATCATCAGTTGAATTGCTTCAAACGTTGTCACTCGCTACTCCCTTCTAGGGATAAAGCTATGAACCATAGGCAATCACCCCTTTTTCAAGAGATTAGCTACCATCTTTTCACTTTTCTACTTGCATATTATAACATATAACAACAAACACACTGATAGTGTAAAAATATCATTATACAAATTGCTTAAAAGAATTAAGCTTTTGGTTCAATAACATATTTAGAATATCTAATAACTCATCAGAGTCTTGATTATTTACAATCGAGTGTCGTGGCTTATCATACATCTTTTTCAAAATAAGCGCATTCCCAATACTATCACAACTATTCAAAGTGTCTTCTGTTCCACCAGTAGTACGACAAGCACAAATACATATCGTACAATCATATGGATCTGAAGTTAAAACATCTATTTCTGATTTTAAAAATGCATCGTCATCACCAGCGGAACAAATACCGATCTTTATATCCTTAAAACTAAAAACAGCTGCAAAATCCTCAGACCTAACTCTTGTAAACCCTGTAAAATTGTTCACATCAGTTTCCCAAGATCCTTTAAATCGTTTACCATAATACCGGTATGCCTCTAATTTGAAATTGCTACTTGCAATCAACCTGTTAGCAACAATAAACAACGTCTTACTTTTGCCACTACCACCTTTACCACTCAAACCAACAATTCTCACATCATTCATCTAATCACTCCATTCATATTTTTTTAATCAAATTAATCTTCTAAAACCCCCTGTTCAATTAATAAACTTGCTACATAATTATAAGCAGTAAAAAGCTGATTCGGTTTGTAAATTTGCAACCACCATATAATTATCGACATTATTGACCCACCAATAAGTACAACTAATAAAGCAAAAACTATTGTCTTCCCATTTGTGGCTGAAAGATTTTCATTTAAATAATTCAATACAAAATTCAATAGTGCAGATAAAAAAACAGCAATAAAAACAGTAATATTCATTGAGAAATACTGCTTAGAGCTATCAATGTTTTGTTTAAAAGCATAATAATTATAAAGAAATTTATCCAGCTCTACCTCTTTTAAATTATTAAAAGTTTTTTTCCTAAAGAAAAAATTTAAATATTCATTTTTAGGTCTATCTAACGCATCCTCATAAAATTTCGATACAAAATCAAAATCAATCAATTCTTTTATTCGATAATCCTTTTTTCTAAGATATGCTTCTGTCACCCTCAACATATATTTGAAACCGAATCATAAATAGTTTTAATTTCAAAAAAAATCATTAACTTACCAATTTCCATTCTCCAAACCCCATTTTGTTATTTAATTCAAAAAAACAGCTAGTTTACATAACCACTATTATAACAAGTAGCCCATTTCCGTAAGCAGCAACCCTCCTCACTTTGTGAAAAAAAACTATTTCAATGTTTCACAAAAGAAAAACACTATTTTGCCAACATTTCCACCAACCTAAACTTTGTGAAATTTTCTTTTCACCGTTTTGACACATTGTTATTTAAAAGGACACAGACACAATTATTGGATGTATAATCAAATATCATTTTACTTAAGAAGATAACACTACTTGCCTACTCTTACTAAAAGTATACCACGTTTATTATTACCAACTTAACTATTTATTGCCTCAATTTAATTTTTTCATCTAGTACATTAGCTCCAACCCGAACCCCAAAAATAAGGAACTCTTATATACCACTTATCATCACGAGCAAGTGATTTTTCTTTATTCTGTTTATAGATTGGAGAACAACGTATGAATCTACTCAATCCTCATGTCGTTTTTACAGAACATTAGCTCATTTTACTCAACAATAAGCAGATACTTTTGTTTACTCACTTAATGGAAAACTTCAAACTACCGTCACCACACAAACTATAATCTTAGTAAGTGCACTCATCCTATCAACTTGTTAGGAAAGAAAAAACATCAAAGAAGATACCAAGAGCAGATACATTGACCTCCAGCAGTCAGCACATCCTTTATCTATTTGATATCCTTCTGTCAAAACAACGTTAAAACAAAAGAAATTGTACTAGTATCTGATTCTTCAATAATCTTAGGTTTTAAACTGTTTAACTCTTTTGAAGAAAAAACGTAAAAATAATCCACCAAGAATTATCTTAGTGGATAGTAGATTTTATTAATCAAGTACAACCTATTTTACATTATTCTTATAAAAATCAAGAAGATCTTTTCCTAATCCTTTTTTAAATTCTCTTTTTATTCTTAAAGTTGAAATGGTTTCAACAATAGTCTTTCTAAGACTATCACTCTGAAGATTGGTAAATCCTTCTCTCAATACAGCAGCAGTTCCTGTTTTATCATTCAGCAAAATTTCTTCGTACTCATTAAGTTTAGCTATAATATTCAAAAGTGATTCTTTTTGATCTATATTTTCAAACGCTAATCTTAATATTGTATAAATTAGTTTATTGGAACTACTTGAAACAGAAACTTTGGAAAATTCAAGTAAATTCATTAATCTATCGTTTGTAATACTAACTTCAGCAAGTTTTTCTATGAGATCAGTTCGTATTTCTTCTACCGAAAATTTAGATAAACTAGCTAAACTCTTTTTTATTATATTAGTATTTTCTATATTTGTACTACTTTCAATCACTAACTTGACAAGATTATCAATATTCATATTATTTATAAACTTAGTCACAACTTCACCTAATTGTTTCTTGCTTAGATTGGGATTTTTCAGGCTATCTGTGATTAATTCATTAATATTGGAAATGTTTGAAAATGCATTATTTATCACATCTAGTACCTTTTTTGGTTTTTCTGATATAGACATTTGTTTTACTAAAAATTTTCTATACATGGATAAACTATCAGAATCCCTAGGTCTAACATCATCATTATCTATTATAATATTAAGTATTGTATCATAGTTCGATTCTCCAGCATTGGACACTAGTAGGTTGAATATGTCTCTAAACTGATCTTCATTTATAACTCCACTTAAGCTCCGAATAGCTTGAATAGATCTATCTTGTTGTGCAACATATATTCTTTTTATAAAATTTATAAAAGCTGAAAGATTATCCACTGAAAGATTATTTTTAACTCTCCCTACAAGTATTAGAACAAAATCAAAGTATGTTGGATAGCTACTATAGTACGAGCCCACTGTATGAATAATATCGGACAATATTATGTTAATACTTCCTATATACTTTTCTTTATTCGAGATTATGGAAAATATCGTATTTTCTTGTTCATAGCTTTCTTTATTATATTTCTTAGACTCATCAGTCAATTTAGCTACAAATCGTTGTTCTTGTTCTTCTGAAAAATAATCTATAACTTTTCGCAAAAGAGAATCATTACTAGAATCTCTGAAAACAGCATCAATCAAACTATTAATCGTCGAATCAATAAATTCGAATTTTGAATTTTTTCCAATATATTCTAACACATCATCCATTTCTTCAGATTCTACATAGTGAACCGTGAAATCCGTAAACAAATCTTTATTATTAATGTTTACCTCATACTTCAATTTATTTAGTAATGAATAAATTGATTCACTATTTTTAGCGTAATCTAAAGAAACTAATTTTTCAGCGAATTTAGTAGAAATTGAAGACTCCAAATTCCCGCAAAATTCCTCGGAAAGTAATTCATCTAGTACAGGTAACACCGTAGGATATTCTACAAGATTTAACAACTCATTTGCAATTTGATTTTCGGATTCTTCACTATCAAGTAGCAAAAAAACATTTTTTAAATGACTGATACTATTCTCACTAAAATCATTAGTTGTATATAAGTAATTACAAAATACTTTAAACCACTCTATTCCCCATAAATAGTTATAAATTTCAGATTTACTTAAAACAACATTTTCAAATTTAGCAATCTCAAAATCCGGATTGTCTGTAGCATTCTTAATAATTAGAGTACTGATATTTTTAGTTAACCCTTTTTGCGAACTACTCAGTAAGTCCCAGTTATTTTTGATAGTATCCATACTATCAGCTAAAACTCTTTCATTATTTTCTTTGCTAGTAAGAGATAATAGATACTTATCTAAAAATTGATTTGCAAAATCTTCTCTAGATGCAGCAGACTTAACCTCGAAAACATTATGTGTAGAAACTGAATACAAGAAATCGAAGTCGTAATTTTCAAGTGTTTTTTCTACAATCGTATTTGCAACTTCCATTTTCTTATCACCAGACAAACTATCAAAAACTTGAATAACAGAATAGATAGTATCTTCGATATCTTCTCTAGAATTTTCTAGGTAATAATTAATAAAACTACTTAGTGATTCGTTTTCTTCTAGTAAATCAGTCAATAGGGAATAGTTTTGGCTACTTAAAGCATTAACCGTTCTTTGCTGTAATTTATCTCCAGTTTGAATACTGATATCATCTTGAGCAATATACATAAATGGAGCGATATTGCTGACATTATACTTTCTAGTCCTATTTAAAAAATTAAATAAGCTCTCATACTCGTTCTTAATCTTTAATAAACCCGATTGAGTTTCAAAGTATTCTTGAAGGTTATTATCTAAATATTTAAACTCAACTATTGATTTATTTTGATAATCTAAAATTTTATCAAGATAATTAAAATCTTGAAAAAGCAAATCATAGAAATGATTAAAATCGGCTTGAAGAACAGAAATTTTTGCAATCTGTTCTTGTCCTACATCACTTGTGAAAAGGCCAGATTTTACTTTATGAGACTTCTCTCTTTCATATGCAATCATATAGTTGTTGATAAAGGCATTAATAAGTTTTTTAACTTGTCTAGGTGTTGTTACATCAGAATGGATAATAATTTTTTTTAAGATTCTACTGAATTTTTCTAACGAACAATATTCATTAATAAAGTCTGGTGCCTCTTGCTTCACTAACTCTTCTGCATATTTGTTTATATCAAAATATAAAAGTGGAGGCAAATAGATTTTAAATTGAAATAGCTTATCCAAAATGAGTTCACTTTCAATTATGTCTGCTTCATTATCAAATTCATCTGCCCTTCTTTTTTCTAACGCCAATTTAATTATCTCATCGTCAAATGGAACTATAAAAATACAATTTTTGAATCCTACGAAAGCTTTTAAAGCATCTAGCGCCTCTACTATTTTTTCTATACTCAATCTATCTAAATCATCAATAATAGTTACAATCTTTAAATTAGGATTCTTTGTAAGTTTATCTTGAATGGTACTTTCTAAAAATAATTCATAATCATCGACTGTTTCAATTGGAAAATTAAGTTCTATTTTCTTTGTTTCTTTTTCATGATAACTATCAATAGCCATTTTTATCATGAATAAGATTATGGGAATAAAAAGAAGTGTTGCAATATTTCTACAGTAACCAAGAAATACACTTGTCATTGTAAACACTTCGTCAAGATGGTTTGCTTGAACATACTTATATACTCCAAATCCCGAAAATGTTAATCCTAAAATTACTAAAAACATAATTCCAAAATTTTTCCATTTATTGAATATATCTCTATCTTTTTCAGTTTTTGTGGTTGACGATATTTGGCTGTTGATAATTTTATTAAACTCTTTGATAATTACTTGATAACTACTACTACTGTCATCACTTATACCTTTCCATAGTTGTTTAAGGAATACCTTTTTTAACGATTCTTTTTCATATTTCCAAGCATTAATCTCTTGAATCATGATATCTTCATCCGATGCAAGCATACCCTTAACAATGTTTATCAGTGAAGATTTACCCAGTCCCCACTTCCCTATTACTGCAATATTATAAGGCGGATTGTTGGTTTTTATAATCCTATTCATAACCTTAGAAATATTTGCATAATTAAACATATCGTTATCTACACTTTTCAATGAAGTATCTTTTATAAAATACTTTTTTTTTATTGCTGACACGCTATTCCCTCCTCATAATCCAATTTTTTCTTCTTGTTAATAACAGCTTAGTTTCTCGTTAAAATATTTTTTGAGTAACACTATGAATTCCATAATTACTATAAAATTTGTTCATCTAGGAAATTTCTAAGATTTATATTTTCGAAGTTGTGCTAAATTTCTCGGTTATCAAGCAAACTTTGTTCGCAATATCAAGTTAAATACTCAATTTTAGAATTCCCTTACCATCCTATCTCTTTCATATATCACAGCTACCGATTTATTCTGGTGCATAATAACCTCTTGACGAATACACCCGACAAAAAACAACGTCAACGTTTTAAACAAATAATTATCTGTATTTTGAATCGTATGATCTGTCCGTAATTTTTGAATAACTTTACGTACTTGCAAATCTAATTCCTCTTGCCAGTTTTCAGCAACCAACACTCTTTTTTCTTGTTGTTCAGCAGCCTTCTTAGCACGCTGCACAATCCCTACCGTTGAATAGGCCTGATCAAACGTTTTTGAAAATAGAGCTATAAATTTAAGCGTATTCTCAGCTAAAAAGGTTTGATCATTGGTCAAATGAAATGTTGCTAGCAATTCAGCATCAAAATCAGCAGCTTTTTTAGTATCTGTATTTAATGTATCTGTATTTAATGTGTCTAAAGAAGTCTTAAATAGATTGTTTGCGATTTCCGCAATTTGGGAAGAAGCCACGTCAGCATTGGGATTCTCTTGAATTGCGATTTTCGCAATTTGAGGAGAAAGACCATCAGAACAACGATTCTCTTGAATTGCGATTTTCGCAATTTGAGAAACAGGAGCCAAAGAATCCGTTTGAAAGACATCAGTTGCAGCTACCGCTGGCTTACCTAAATATAAATAATTGGGTTGTCCTTCTTTTTGGCCATTCACAATTTTAGGCGGTTGCCGCTTTTGGAATAATAAGCCGCACGCTTCCAACTCTTTTTTGATTTTGCTGACTTTACCTTCACGACAATTAAGCAAGTCCATTAGCTCAACAACCGTAAAAATGAAATAAATATTGTCGTCACCATCTACCCAATTATTTTGAATTGAATAATCAAAACGATCCTTCAAAAGCGTATAAGCAATTTTAGCATCATTGGACATTGACCGATACTTTTCACTCGTAAAAAAAATTTGTGGTAACTGAAAATATTTCTCCCGATAAACTTCAGTTGATTTATAAAATTCAAAATTACTCATAATAGTATTACCTCTAAAATATCCGACTTTAAATTATATAACTAGCTTAATAGACTTTTTTTTATTTGAATACCCCATTTTATTTTATGTAGTAAAATAGTAGAATAGTAAAGTAGTAAGATAGTAAGATATATGAATAGTAGAATAGTAAGATAGTAGAATAGTAATCTTCAATAGTACAGATGCTTTAATATCAACCATTTCAACTCCATTTAAATAGATATTTACTACAAATAGTAAAATAGTAGAATAGTAAAGTAGTAGAATAGTAAGATAGTAAAATAGTAAATTTCAATAAATAATATTTGTAGTAAGAAAGTATCTATGGTAAAATACTTTATGTAGTAAGAAATGATAAAGGAGAATGAGTTATGGCAAAAAAGATTGTTTTTGGAAACTTCAAAGGTGGAGTTGGTAAAACTACAAATTCTGTTATGGTTGCTTATGAGTTAGCCAAAAAAGGATTTAAAGTTTTGGTTTGTGATCTAGACCCTCAAGCAAATTCTACGCAACTTTTAATAAGAACATACGGCCTACAAAATAATCAAGAACTAGTTATTCAGAAAACCATGATGGTTGCAATTCAAGAAAAAAATATCAAACCTGCGATTGTAAATATAATGCCAAATTTAGATTTACTACCTTCACATAAAGATTTCGTTGATTATCCAGATTTCCTTGAATTAACTTTTTTACCTAATACACCAAATTATAAAGAGGAAAGAATGGCTTTTTTCACAAAACTATTACAGCCGATTGAAAATCAATATGACTATATAATTTTTGACGTACCGCCAACTTTATCTATCTTTACAGGAACAGCACTCTATTCTTCTGACTTTATAGTAATTGTACTACAAACTCAACAAAGATCATTAGACGGTGCAGAAGCCTTCTGGGAGTATCTTCAAACATTATACAATGAATACGATGCAATAGATTTTGATATTGCAGGAGTTCTTCCTGTATTGCTTAAAAACGATTCAGGAATAGACAATCAGATAATTAAGGACGCATCCGATTCTTTTGGTAACGAAATGATTTTCACTACAATTATCAAACATATGGAAAGACTAAAAAGATATGATCGAAAAGGAATTTCAGAGGAAGGCTACACATCTGTCTATGATTTTCACGATCGCAAAGTCCATGAATTATACAATCAACTGGCTGACGAAATAATTAATAGAACAAATTCGGAGGATTAATTATGCCAAAATATGAATTCAAAAAAACAAATAAATCAAAAAAAGAAACGAAACCGATAGAGTCAACCAAAATATCAGAGCCAGTTTCAACCTTTAACCTTTCAGAATTTGCAAAAGAAAATCAACAAATTTCAGATACCAAAGCTAAAATGGGACGACCAAGAAAAAATAAAGTATACAGTACAATCCGAATCCAAAAATACAATGTAAATAGAATTAATTCTTTACAAAATACTTTAGAATTTGATACTCAGGACGATTTGATTAATTTTCTAATTGATAGAGCAGAAAATACGCTTGAAAATGAACAAAGAATTATGTTCGACATGTATATGAAAACTTATGAAGCTAGGGATAAAAAAACTAAATAAAAAGGGAAGAAGGAAAATTTATGAAAAAATATATTGTACCATTTTTAGTTGGAATACTTTTACTCGTAGGTTGTTCTTCAAATGAGCCATCTGAAAACGCACAAAAAGCTATCGACAAAGTAGTCAATTACCTCGAAGTAGCAAATGCTTCTGAAGATATAGACTACTCTGATATTGAAAATAATTTTAGCTTCAAAATATACGAAGATAGCAATACAAAAGCTTTACTCATAGAATCTTACTCACCGTCAAAAGAAGAACCTAACAAATACTTAGATCATTATTATTACGATATAGATACCGATAATCTCACATATTATGCAGCAGATTCTGATTATAATAAGAAATTGGATAGTGGTGATTATTCAATTATCTATACTTCAGGAAAATTTGCTGAATAGAAAAAGACCTAGACAAATTCTGTCTAGGTTTTTTTAATTCTTCCAGATCATTCAACCCATAAAAAAATTTTGCCAATCATTTTTGGTTTTGCGCTACATTTTTATCATTTCAAGTTTGCTCTAACTGCGAAAGCCTTCTAAAGTTTCACTTCGTGTTTAAAAGGTTTCTCGTAAGATCAAACCAAAATCGACAAGGACAAGCGTTGTGCTTCTAGCATCCTTGTCTATTTTTAATTGAATGATAAAAGCTACGCAACAAAACGCAAAAAATTCAGCCTTTCGACTTCGTATGTAGCGAAATCCAAAAAGGCAAAAGAATTTAAAAAAAAAATCAGAAAAGGACTGGTAAACATGACAAGACTAGAACAATCAGAAAAGAAATTAGAAAGATTAAAAACAGAATATCAAGAAATGAGTAACCGAGCAGCTGCTGAAAGAAAAAAAATTCCTTTAGGACAACCCATCATTGGACGACCTGATATATACAAAACAGCTAGACGTTATCAAGAAGGTGCTTTTCGGAAACAAGAAGAAATTGAACAGCAAGAAATGAGAGTGGCCAAATTACAAAAAGTAGAAGAATTTAAAAATGCAAATGAATTATTACAAGACGTGCATGTAGTTGGCAAATCCGAGTACGCAACAGTAGGAGCCAAAACTTCCGTAAATAATATTGATTACTTTAAAAACGAATTGGCCAAACTTGAACAATTAAACGAAGAAGCAAAAGCCCACAACAAAGCAAAGAAAACACCTAAGATGGTAACTTATGGCACAAAAATTACTAAGCTAAAACGCAAACTTGAACAGCTTGAATCTATGAAAAATAAGTCTGACAATCAAATTATTTCTGATAAAGCGCAACAATTAATCGACAATGAGCTAGTCACGCAATGGAAGAAAAAACCAATTTACTATTTTGTAAAAGGACTAAAAAAAGTAGCAGTAGAGCTTGACGAATCAGGAAATTTTCAACCTTCGCAACGCTATTACCCATATACAGAAACCGATAAAAATTATCTAGAAAATCTTTTAGCATAGCACCATCAGAGAAAAGAGTAGGTGAGAAAACCTACTCTTTTTATTATTAATTGAAAGAAAGGAAACAAAGCTAAACTACGCTTTGTCATTCATTTTTAATCACAATTTTTTGGTTTTGCGCTACATTTTTATCATTTCAAGTTTGCTCTAACTGCGAAAGCCTTCCAAAGTTTCACTTCGTGTTTAAAAGGTTTCTCGTAAGATCAAACCAAAATCGACAAGGACAAGCGTTGTGCTTTCAGCATCCTTGTCTATTCTTAATTGAATGATAAAAGCTACGCAACAAAACGCAAAAAATTCAGCCTTTCGACTTCGTATGTAGCGAAATCCAAAAAGGCAAAAGGAGAAAAAACTATGAACATAAAAAACTTAACTGCACAACACCTTTTTTGTAACTCGGCAAACGGTACTTGGGACAGAGATAGGTACGACTTTGAAGTACGTTCACCAATGGCAACCAAAGAATACATCATCATGATTGACTTTTTAAATCAAGAAATCACAGGAATCCAATTAGCGTATGGTTCAAGTTACCCATTAGAAACTGAAGATTGTCTCCCATTCTTAGAATACTTCACACAACATCAGAAACAATTAAGAGATTTTAGTCAATTGCTGGATAGGAAAGGGGACGTTTAACATGAACTTTGATAATCTATTAAACAAGCTATACTCTTTAGCTAAAGAAACCAACAATCCAACAACAAAGACTCAATTACTAAACTTAACCACTGACATCAAGAAAAATGGACTTCCTGATAATGAAAGTTTTAATCAATTTTTGGCAAACTTAACAAACATTACACCTCCAATACCAGAAAATAGTTTAATAGCCATTTATCACCTATCTAACAACTAAAAAAAAGACCTAGACAAAAATCTAGGTCTTTTATGCTTATTCTGTCACTTTTGCAATTAAATCAAAGGTAAAGCCACTTGCTTTCCAATCAGATTCTTCTAAAGTATAGGTGACAGACATAATAATTCTATTTTCGTCTCCATGATTCGACATCAAAATAAAATTAACTGCCTGAAATTCAGTATCAGAAACCTGTCTATAATACGCAACTTTATCCCCAACCTCTGATTCAGTGGAATCGACTTCATCTGCTGACAAAGTATTGTATTCCTCAAATAATTCAGCGGTCATATAAGATTGCAGCAACTCTAAACGATTCTCATTAGTGCCATAAAAAGTGTTTACCAGCGCTTCATTTAGCAGCCTAACTTGATCTTCATTCACCACATCCAACGGCTCCTCGCTTACATCAGAGCCTTCCTCACTATCATTTGTTTCCTCAGCTACTTCTGAAGGTTCACTGCTGCTTGTTGTAGTGATTTCTTTAGAAGAACTATTCGGAACTGTAATAATAGAAGCAGCAGACTGCTGACTTTCTAAAGTCGCTACCTCTTGCCTTAAATCATCATTTTGGAAGGTAAGATACACAATCGTTCCTCCGAACAATAAAAACAGACCAGCCATTACTAGCCAACTTTTTTTCATATTTTCTCCTTTCTATTTTACGGCATCGGTAACACAGTCGCAGGGTCAACAAAATTACCGTATAAACTTAACCGAACCTCAAAATGTAAATGTGGCCCTGTTGATTGGCCCGTAGAGCCTACATAGCCAATTACTTGCCCTTGCTTCACCTTATCCCCAACACGAACAGCCATGCTGCTTTGATGGGCATACAACGTATACAGCGCATCATCATGCTTAATAATCACACAATTTCCATAATTAGTGACAGGAGGCCCATCAAACTGGGCAATTACAACCTCCCCATCCGCAACGGCATAAATTTTATCACCACTAGGCTGTGCAAAATCTAGTCCATTGTGATTCGATTGCTTACCAGTAACAGGATTTACACGAGGGCCGAACCCACTTGAAACGTTGGGATTCTGTACAGGTAAAATAAAACCATACTCACCAGAATCAACTTGATTATTTTCGGTACCAAGATATTGTTTCACCATTTGAGCGTAAAACATATTTCCATAGTTATACCGCCATGAATAGCCTAAACTAGTGGAAATAGCATTAATATAAGTTACCCTCTGACCACCAGACTGCTGCTTAGAAAAAGCTATCGCATTTTCAAAAGAATATACATCGTCACAAAAAGATAAATAGCCATAACCATAGTTATAACCTTGAATAACATTCAAGGGGTCAATATTTTCACCACTTTTCAGCCCACTAGCAAAATAAGCAACACCAATTTCAATAGATTCGTTCGGGTCTTGAATAGTATTTGGCGGCCAGCCTTTAGATTCGCTACATTGCATAATATCAGGCGTTTTTTCTGCATTCCCGCCAGATTCCACCATAATCAAGGCTAGAATATAAGGGACGGCATCAGGAATCTCGTTTTTCTGACATTCAGTATTTACTTTATCTTTCCAACGTAAGACTTCTTCAGGTAAGTTAACATTTCCTACACTCCCAACATCAGCTACTTCCTTCTCACTTAACCCACCACCAAAAATCATAAGAAATCCCATAAACACAACGCCAATAAATAATAAAACTCCTAATGCCATTTTTTTCATTAGGAGTTCCTCATTTCATTCAGTTTTTCATTGAAGTCTGCTTGATCTTCAATGCTTGGCCGCTTTGGTCTGTCAAACGGAACGATTTTAGGTGGTGTATGTGAATGATCTTCATTGAAACCATAAGATAATTCTGTACTCGTAGAGAAATTATCTCCATAATCAACTTGATTCTCAGACAGACCAGCAACATAGGAATTACCTTGCATTGAACCATCTACGCTATCTAATAAATCATTATTTCTAGAACCATCATGGCCAGTCATTGTATCTAAAC
>NZ_JBXPBQ010000016.1:0-17614 GCF_056924355.1 Enterococcus sp. LJL90
GTTCACACTTGGCGCAACTTTCTCAAATTGTTAGTAGGATTCGCCTGAAATTTGCTCGATATGGATTTACAGAACAAAGTATCGAAACACACTGGAAAAAAGGCTATAGAGTTTCAGACGAAATAGACCCATTTAACAATATAAATTGAAAAAAGAACCTGTTTTGGGATTTTATCCCAAAGTAGGGCTCTTTTTATTTAGTTTATATAAATTTTACAATCTTATATAGATTACCCGCGGAGAAATTAATAAAGGTAAAACATTTTCTTTAGTGGGTGAATCAGGGTCAGGTAAAACAACTATAGGACGTGCTGTTGTGGGTTTGGACAGTGTGACCCATGGGGATATAATATTTGATAATAAAAAGATTAACCAAAAATTGTCCAAAGAATACATGGAAAGTAAAATTGGTGTTAGTATCAAATCTTAGACAGCTTTTCGTAGAGACAAGAATAAATTAAACTTATCTACGAGAGGATCAATTTTTATGACCCGATATGAAGAAAATTTTAAACAGATGATTGTTGAACTGAATCAAACTGGACGTTCTGTTCGAGGTTGGCGAAAGAATATGGCTTATCTGAAGCAACGATTTACAAATGGAAGAATTTATATTTACCTGATCAGTCCACAGGACTGACTGGAAAAGAAGTGGCTGAACTGAGAAAAGAAAATGCTCGTTTGAAAGAGGAACTTGAAACCTTAAAAAAAGCCGCAGCCATGTTCTCCAGGAAAACCTAAATTCGCTTGTTCAATTTATTGAAAAATGGCGTAAGGATTACACTGTTTCTTTTTTGTGTCGGTTATTAGAAATCTCTAGAAGTGTCTATTTTTTTCATAAGAACAAACCATTGACAGTTACAGAAATCAGAAATAATAATGTAAAGGGCCACAATAAAATATAGGAAAAAGGGCATTGAAAATGTAGGTTTTTGGCCTTTTACACTTAGGATTGAGTGGGGTCGAAATTTTAGATTCAATTCAAGGCTTACACGCTCACATACCATAGCAATAAAAATGATTGTTTCTTAAATTTGGAGGATTGGTTGAGTTCTTGAGATTCATCTGATAAAATGCTATAATTAGTTTGCAAATGAAAATCAAGTGTAACACTAAACCCCTAGAGAAGTCGGATTCTCTAGGGGTTTCTTTGTGGGCTAATGTCGCCTTAAGGCAGTTTTACTTCTTGTTTTTGGTATTTAGCCAATACTCAAATAGGGCTACAAATAGTCCAACAAGAAGGGGGCAAATGAAAAATTCAATCAAGTGTAACACCTCCTTCCAGTCGCAAGACTGTCGGATAGGCGACGCTTTATTATATCTTAATCAATCATGCTTCTCTATAGTAAATAATCGAGCTAACTAGATTTGAAGCTTTTTCGCTTTCTCTCGATATAAAGTGGCTACGCTGATGCCGGTTTTTTTAGAAACTTCTTTGGTCGTGTGCTTTTTCAATAACTCCATTGCTAACTCTAGCTGGTCTTTGCTGAATTTTTTTGGCCGGCCTTCTCTGAAATTTGGATTTAGCTTGGCAAGAGCTTTTCCTTCTTGTGTTCGCTCCACGATCATATCTCGTTCAAATTCTGCAAAAGCCAACATTTGTGTAAGTATTAATCGACCAGTTGGTGTGTTTTCGATGATTCCCATATTTAAAATATGAACTTTGACCCCATTTCTAAATAGTTCTTGAACAGTATTCAACCCCTGAATTGTTGACCGGGCAAATCTATCTAATTTGGTAACGATTAACGTATCACCTTCATGAATGTCTTCTAATAAATGCTGAAATTCTTTTCGATCAATTTTTGTTCCCGTATATTTTTCAGTATAAATTTTGTCGCAGCCCTGGTTGGTCAATGCAATAATTTGTGTTTCTAAATCTTGGCCCCAGGTACTTACACGAGCATAACCATAAATCATGAAAATCCGCCTACTTTCTACTCAATTTATGAGAGTAAGATATGATAGTCTGGTAATCCTTATTCTATCACAGTAAAAAAAAGCTATCAATACTTTTAAGTTTTGATAGCTTTTACAATTAACTATTTGATATACTTAGGATAATCGATTTTAAATTGTTAATTGGGAGCGTGAATATTTTGATACCGATTATATTAATTATAGTAGTAGTATTTCTGGCAATAATGGATTTTCTTGTATCTTATTTCTTCGACACCGTTGCAACACAAAGGAATAATAAGTGGTACGAAAAAAAAGGACACAAAATGATGAATCCATCAATTTTGAAAAATTCTTCTTTGTCAGAAACAGATAAAATTGAGATTCGTCAAAATAAAGAGCGAGATGTATTTTGGAAAGAACAGTTAACGAAAACCTTATATAGGAAAACACATAATGGCCTAAATTTAAAAGCTGCATTGTTTAAACAAGAAGGTTCTAATTGGGTGCTCTGCATTCACGGATATAGATCAAATGGAAAAGCAGATATGGGATTCGTTGGGAAACGTTTTTTTGAACAAGGATATAGTGTATTAATCCCAGACCTTCAAGCTCATGGTGCTAGTGATGGAGAAGTGATAGGAATGGGTAAATTAGAACAAGAAGATATAGAAATATGGATAAATGAAATAAATTCTATAGATTCTTCCGCAAATATTGTTTTGTTCGGTGGGTCGATGGGAGCGACCGCCACAATGATTTCTAGTGGCAATCCAGTAGTGCAGGAATCAGTCGAGTGCTTTATAGCCGATTGCGGCTATTCATCCATTAAAAATATTTTGGACCATTTGATTAAGGATGCATTCCACCTACCTAAATTTCCTTTAGTTAACACCACAATGTTTTTGTCAAAATTTATTGCACATTACTCTTTTTACAGTGTTTCTACAAAGAAATCATTAAATTCCAATAAAAAGCCTTTGCTTTTAATTCATGGGACGGGTGACAAATTTGTTCCTTATGAGGAGTCTAATAAAAATTATGCTTATACCAATGGTGAAAAGGAAATTTTGTTTATAGATAATGCTCCTCATCTATCATCTTTCATTTATGATGAAGATAAGTATTTTTTAACAGTATTTAATTTTATAAAAAAGGGGACGGAGAGGAATGGAAATGAAGAAAAAGAGTAAAAATGCCTATTTCTTAATAATGATTGCAGCAACACTTAGCAGTTTGGGACAATTAGCTTGGAAATTTGCGACAACTCCCAGTTTTCATGCTGCTATTGTTTTATTATTAATGATTGTTGGGTTTATAAGTGCTGGGTTGGGTTTACTGTTCGAGACGGTAGCCTTTAGATATGGACAGGTTTCCATTTTGCAACCTATGATGAGCTTTAGCTTTGTCCTTTCTATTTTATGGGGTACGCTTTTTTTAAGTGAACCTATCACTTTAAAAAAAATAACTGCTATCTTATTGATTGTTCTAGGCTGTATACTTATTGGCTCAGATGAGGAGGAACAGTCATGATTAGAATACTAATTTTGTTACTTGTATCTACTATCACAGGCAGTGTAGGAGCACTCGCTTTAAAAAAAGCGATGAACGAAGTAAAAACCTTGACAGTTTCTACCGTAATTAGAAATAAATGGATCTATATAGGCGTATTTCTGTATATAGTCAGTGTTCTATCTAACACGTGGCTATATAAATATTTGGATTACTCTATTGCATTCCCAATGACAGCATTGTCATACGTATGGACGGTTATCATTTCCTACTTTGTTTTTGAGGAAAAAGTAACGCCCAGAAAAATAATTGCTATTTGTTTAATCATTTTGGGTGTTTCTATAATAAATATTTAGATGATTTTTTTGTTAAAATAACTTATGTAAAATAAACGCCAGATTACAAAATGGAATGATAACTGTTAATAATCGGCATTATGTCTACTTACTCGTTAAATAACTAAATTTAAGAAAACATCTGTACTTCCATTACATCAGTTAGTGCGTCGAGGGTGTCCATAATTTTGTGTAAGTTCTAAATCAGAAAATACGCTGATATAACAGTATTTTAGTGCTAAATTTCAAGTTGACAACGAGCCTCTAGCTTTATGAATCCTCAACAAAGACCAACGTATAAATATTTGTCGTGCCGAATGAGGCTATCATAAAGCTACTCATAGTAAACTTGAAATAACAGGATTTCAGCTGGTTTCCTCAAGCCGAAATTGCAACTTACACAAAACTATTTACAGACCCAGTGCGTGCGTCTCGAAGAAATTGCCCTTTGTATCAGCAAATCTGCTAGGAATACTAGCAGTTTCTAAGTTTGGATTATTGTAAAATGCAGATTTACCAATAGTCTGGACACTATCTGGAATTGTCATTCTTTCTAATCTATAAAAAATACTAACAATATTGATTAAGTCTTACCTTGTTTGTACTTTGCATCAATATTTAAGCGTTGTGGTAGGATAAAGATTAAATGAGGAGAATAGAGTAGTAACTCAAACAGGAGTATTTCTAATTATAAAAATAAGCATAAAAAAACTATTATAATTTTTTTTTCAAAGATATACAATCAATTCCATCTTCTTGATATATTGACCCGTCTGGAATATATCCCAAAGCTTTATAAAAACCACTTGCCATTATTTCAGAATGAATAATAACTTCTTTAAACCCTTGAGATTTCCCTAAATTTTCTAAAGCAACTACAACTTGTTCTCCTAAATGGTTTCCCCTATAACTATCTAAAGTAGCAACTCTTGTAATTCTTAAAATATATTCATTTAAGGGTAAAAATCTAGCTGTAGCTACTGGTCTATTCTTATCAAAAATAACACTATAAACACTATCAGGCGTATCATTTTCATCAAATTCAAGTTTTATATCTAAATTACGTTCAAGCACAAATACTTCCATACGAACATAACAACTCGCTGCTCGCAAATAGTTTGATTTTCCAATTTTCAAAGTATAGTTACACAAAATAGTCCCTCCGTTATAACTTTAGTCGTTAAAATTTTTAGTCCCGCTATATATAGCTTTTGTCTGAGTCCTTTTTTCGGCTTAGATGAATGCGCAATGTAGATAATTTATCTACATTTTACCATAAGATTGGAGTATTTTTGACTATAAATCCTCTACTACAGTTACACGTAATGGAGTAAACCTTCAGTTTGGTGCTTTTGTGGACGGCTTATTCTCAAACTAAATTAGTACTCTAAGAAGAGATAGAAAAATCTTTAAATTTGTCCAATTTGATAGTGAGAGAATAATCAATTTTAACTTGATATAACGTAACTTATGTAAAGTAAAAGCCAGTTCACAAGATGAACTGGCTTCTACTTTATAATCGGCATTATGTCTACTAAGGAGTTAAATAACAAGTAAAAATTCTCTACAGAATAAAAAATTCAGAAAGTTTACTTTTAGATTTAAGTTTAACGAAGTTGGATGGGAGTAACGTAATGATAATATTAGTTACACAGAGAATTAGCCCAATAATGGGAACGATCAAGTTACCCTTACTAAATAGCATATGGTTATTTTGAATGTTAATTATAGACAGAATAACGAAGAAATTACTCGAGACAAACAAGACAAAGAAACTTACTCCTGTAAAACCTGCATCCTTGAACCGACGTACGCACAAAGAAATACAGGGTATAACTAAGAGAAGTACACATATAAACAAAACTGCCAGCGGTAATTTTTCATGAGAAATGACACTCATAATTATTGTTTTTGCTGAGCTAGTACCTCCTGAAATACTCATTGAGGTACCAATAAATAAATACAAGAGATAGCCTACGGGAATTATCGAAAGAATATATAAGGTTGAAATAACCCACCAAAAATTTTTACGATTTTCTTTACCCGTAAAATTAAAATAATTTGTGAAAAACGCTCTAAATGCGCCAATAAATCCTATATTACTCGGACGATCATTCATACTTACGACCTCTTTTCTAAATTCTTATTCCAATCATTAAAATTTATATTACTCTTTGACAAACAGATTAAAACCGTCTTAAGACCGATTTAATCTATTTATTACTGGTATAAGGAAGATTATGTAAAATAAAATCCATTTCAATAAATGAATTGGATTCTTGGATAACTCATGGAACTAAAGTCCTATAGATTATTAAAAATAGATAAAGTAAACTTGAAAGAGAACCTATAGATTTAAGTTTTCTAAAAACTTGAAGGAGTAACTCAATGGAAAAATTTATAGACAATATTTTAGATTCTATTTTTAGCGGTTCCTATGGATTTTTGAATATAAACTTCAGTATTTTCTTACTAGTTTTGGGGGTTGTTTCACTTTTATTCTTTAGAAAAAAAGAAAAAAGCCGAAAATGGAAGTTTATCGGGATGGCCGCAGTTTGTTTAGGATTGATAGGATTTATTGTTAATATGTTGCAATAGGGGTGTACCCTATTATCATCAGTATAGAGTACAACAAACATCCGACAGCTATTTAGCATGGTATTTGGACAGAGAAAATATCGCGAAAATGAAAGATTTATTTTTAAATGAGTTAGAGAAAGGCTTTAGATACTATCAATTACAAGCTAACGATCTAGAGAAGGTAGTTCAACAAAAAAATTTAACCTTAAATAATTGGATAATACGAGAATAGTTTTTGACTGTCTTTCTAACTATGAGAGTTTAAAAATATTCACTTTGCAGGACGTAACTAATGTAAATTAAGAAGCCAGCCCTTTATGAACTAGCTTCTTTTTATAATCGGCATTATGTCTACCTAGCTCTTAAATAACAATAAATGTACTCACTTAATTTAAATTTATACCTAGCTCATTCATTTCTTCCTCAGTCTTTATTCCAATGTACTTAATTTCGTAGAAAAGTTCTCCTTCATATTCATAAGCAGTGTACGGATTAGAATGATTATAGCTAAATTTAGAAATAGTTTGTCTCTCAACCTCATTAAATTCATTAATTACATCTTCTTTGCTTTGAAACTCAATAACTGGGAAGAAAAAGGTTTCCCATTCTTCTGCAAATCCTTGATGCTTAGCTTCTACTACATGATAATCCATTAATATTCTCCAATCTAATTAAGTAATTCGAAGTACTCTTAGGACAATTATTTTTCTACGATTTTTGTGATTTTGTTTAAATAGAAAATAAGGATTAACGAAAAAATTGCTAAAACAAAAATAATACTACTTTGTATCAGTTCGAAAGTTACTGCTGTTTCTCTACCTAATACTAAAGTTACAACGGCTTTACTTGTTAGACTAATAATACTTAGCATGATTAGTTTTAATATTAAAAAGTATTGAGACAAATCTTTTTTCATAAAAATCACTCCTTTAATTCATTTTAATCGAAAATATGAAAAATAGTAAAGGCACTTGGTATAAGGAGAGTTATGTTAAGTATATCCCTATTATTAAAAGAAATATTCTTTTTAGTCAACAGGCTATTTAAAACAAAATAAATTTGGATTAGTGGGCATTAAATTTTTTTATTCATTTTTACATATAAACACCTGTGATCTTGTCATTCGAATTGGCTAAGTTCAAAGGAGTACCTTCAAATAATAACGCACCACCTTTGGTACCACCTTCGGGACCTAACTCAATTATCCAATCAGCCTGCTTAATAACATCTAGATGATGCTCCAATAAAACGACAGTATTACCTTTTCCAACTAACCGATTGAATAGTTTCATTAAGTATTCAATATCTTTTAAATGTAGCCCATCAGTAGGCTCATCTAGTAAATAAAAAGCACCTTCTTTGTGTAACTGATTAGCTAGCTTTAATCGTTGAAGCTCACCTCCGGACAGGGTAGTCAGAGACTGATGCAGTTTTAAGTACCCTAAACCAACTTCAATAAGTGTCTGTAGCTCTGATTCAAATGAAGCATCTTTAAAGAAAGTACAGCTTTCCATAACTGTCATATCTAAAATGTCTACAATAGTTTTTTTTCGATAAGTGTAGTTCAATACCTCAGGTTTGTATCGTGAACCCTTACAAACTTCACAAGTCGTGACAACATCATCCATAAAAGCCATATTTGATGTAATAACACCTTTTCCTTTACAATGAGGACAGGCTCCTTGAGAATTATAACTGAACAAGGTTGAGCTAACATTGTTTGCATTCGCAAATAATTGACGAATTTTACCAAAAATATCTAAGTAGGTTAATGGAGTCGATCGTAAGTTAACGCCTATACTCTTTTGTGATATAGCAACTACTTCTAATTGTCGATCAATCGCAGTTTTGCGTATTATTTCTCCCAAGGATGATTTACCTGAGCCAGCTACACCACATAAAACTGTCAAAGTTTGTAAAGGAATACTTGTTGAAAAACCTTTTAAATTATGTTCATTTGCATTGTTGACTACTAAATAATCTTTTGCTCTACGTGGTTTTGTTTTTAAAGCAACCTTGGTTCTTAGTGCTATACTTGTAGCTGTATCCTGTTTTATAAACTCAGTGTAAGGTCCAGCAAACTGAATTTGCCCACCGGATTCTCCTGCCCCAGGCCCCACATCAATGATATAATCTGCAATTTCAATTAATTGTGGATTATGTTCTACTAAAACAATTGTGTTTCCTTTATCTCTTAAAGTGCCTAAGGCCAATTTAATTCGATCAATATCTTTTGGATGTAAACCGGCACTTGGTTCGTCCAAAACATATAACACATCATTCAAAGCATTAGTAATATATTTAGCAATACGAATTCGTTGTGCTTCTCCACCCGATATGCTCCCAGTAGAACGGTCTAGAGTTAAATAACTCAATCCTAGATTAATTAGAGATTTCAAGCGGCTAATAATTTCTTCTTTAATTTCTTGGGATAACTCACCTTGAATTGAGCTTACAAACTCAACTAAATCTTCCAAAGGTAAACTAACCGTATCAGCAATATTTTTACCATTTATTTTACAGCTTCGAACTTTTTCATTAACCCGACTGCCATGACATGCGGGACAGATTTTAGTTGTAACAAAAGAATCAATCTGTTTTTTATGACGTTTAGCATCATCTTTGTGCAAAATACTACGATTCATTCTAGGAATAATACCCTCATATAAAGCTGTTTTTGGCCAGCGGCTAGGCGGACTTTTTAATTTTTGCTGAGGCGCATATAATAATAGTTCCAATTCTTCTGGTGTATAGTCCTTAATCTTTTTGTTCAAATCAAATAAACCACTGTATGCATAACGTTTCCAACGCCAAGCATCAAAGCCAAATGTTGGAAAATCAATTGGACTCTCGTTTAACGACTTATTGAAATCAATCAACTTGTGAATATCCATTTCTGTTACATAACCTAATCCATCACATTTAGGACACTTACCATCTGGATGATTGAATGAAAAGGAATCCGAATATCCAATAAATGGTTTTCCAACCCTGGAAAATAATAATCGCAAAAAAGTATAAATTTCTGTATACGTTCCAACCGTGGAACGAGAATTCGCTGATAATTTTTTTTGCTCTATAGGAATTGCTACTGGTAAGTTGTCAATTCTTTCAACAGTTGGTCGACCATATTTAGGCAACATATGTTGAATATAACTGGAAAAAGTATCGTTCAATTCTCTTCGCGATTCTGCAGCTAATGTATCAAAAACTAAAGAGGACTTTCCCGATCCGGATACACCAGTTACTACAGTCAGTTTATGCTTAGGAATTTTTACTGATATATTCTTTAAATTATTTTGTGTAGCATTGACAATGTGAATAAAATTATTGTTCATTATTTTCCTCCAATGTAAAGAAATTTACTCGCTGAAATTTAATAAGATATTCTCATACTTTTATTAACCATGGACTAAACTTCAATTGCTTTTTAGAGCTCTATGCATATAATACATCAGATAGTTATCTTTTTACTTAGTTTAACGTAATTTATGTTGACTAACTCATAGTTTAGTAGAGTATAGTCTTAATTAAAGATAAACTTATACCAAACTGATTGAGGAGATTAAATTTTGCATAATCCAGGTGAATTAGTACCAGTTGTAGATGGTCAAATGAATATATTAACTTTAGGTACCGGCAACAAAACCATTATTTTTTTGTCAGGTGGCCTAACAAGCAGCCCAATCTTAGATTTCAAAACACTCTATTTCTATCTTCAAAATAATTTTAAGATTGTTGTTATAGAAAAATTTGGCTATGGATTTAGTAGTGATTCTAATAGTTCTAGAAAAATAGATACTATGTTGCAACAAACTCGTTACCTTCTTGCAGCGAAACAGATTCAACCACCATATATTTTGGCTCCACATTCAATGTCAGGGCTTGAAGCATTGAGGTGGATTCAAGAATACCCCGATGAAGTCGAAGGGCTAATTGGACTTGACATGGCAAATTATGAAGCCTATGACATACTAAAAATTAATCTATTTGGATTTAAACTTAGCCGATTAATGGTTAAAATAAAGTTCACTAAACTATTTCCTAAGATGATTGATTCTGATGCTGTAAAATTCGGTAACCTATCCAATGTTGAGAAAAACGCATTTAATAAGATGTTCTATAAAAATTTTACTTCTACAGCAGTTTTAAATGAGGTTATCATAGTTAAAGAAAATGCTGAAAAAGTAAAAACAGTGTCTCTAAATCAGATACCATTGTTAGTATTTTCTTCAAATGGTATTGGGACAGGAATAAAACCTACAACTTGGCTAACCATCCAAAAAAGAATTAGTGAATTAAGTGATGTTAGTAAGTTAGTCGCTTTTGACTGTCCGCATTATGTACACAATCACAAAGCATTAGAGATTGCAGATGAGATAAAAAAAGTCTTTGGAAATTACAATGATTAGTAAATGAAAAAAATAAAAACTGGTAAATCCACTAACGACAGATTTTCTCTACTTAAAAAACCAATCTCACTTATGTAATTACCATTAAGTTTTGATAGCTTTTTTGCATAACCATTTAATATACTTAGGATAATCGACATTATGTGAACTAAGTAATTAAATTACATAAATTTGTTATAAACCACCATAAAAAATTTCTGTGTCATTGTTTTTGAGATCTATAATCTTCAGAAATTTAGTCGATTTAACAAAAATACTTTTATAATATTTTTGATTGTCTTTTGTAAATAAAAGAATTCTTTTTTCAGAGTTATCGGAGAGTACAGTAATGTCAAAATCGGATAGAGTTAAAATTGCTGCGATTTTTTCTTCTTCTTCCCAGTGATTTGAATTCTCTTGATTATCTGTGGAAGACAGGTTCTCCTTAATATCACTTGATTCAGCTATTTCAGTTTGGACAGTATCATTAACTAAATTGGATGTTGGGGGGGAACATCCTACCAAAAATATTAAAAAAAACACCGGGAAAATAATTTTCTTCATAAACATCCTCCAAATTTGTTGATTGATTCAAAGTACCATAGTATGGCTCCTATACTAGAAATACGGTCAATTTATTCGATATAATCTATTAAAGGAGTTTTTGTCATGAGTTTCTTTTTTTGTTAAATTTTTATTTTAGCCTAGCATATTGATAGTGTTTTTGCTAGGTACTAGTTGAAAGGAGTGTTCTTATTTGAACTCAGATTTTATTGTAAGATATAATCGCTGGAAGACTATATTGCCAATTATTTTCGGAATTGCGATGTTTTTGATGGGATAAGGATTTGTAACCGAGTTTTTCTTAGAACAGATTTACTTGCAGTCTTGTGCAGTTTATCATTTGGATTTTTTTAATTGCTTGTCTCTACATTTTTATTAACAATTAGTTTAATTAGATTAGTAAAAAGCCTAAGGTTCTAAAGCTTAGTAAGGATAATATAGTCTACTATTATGCTAATTTTTATAAACCTACAAAAGTAATTACTATTCCTTGGGAAGATGTGGACTCTATAGGTTTTGATTCAACTATTATCTATTCGTCTAAAAATATAGGAGAGACAAATATAGAAATTCCTAACAAAATTTCTTATTTGAAGATAGTTGTGAAAAGTAATGTACTAGAAAGCTATAGTTCTTTTAGGCATAATATTTTTCTATCCTCCAATAAAAAGACGCTTTCTATTATTACTGATCCGTTGGGACGTTTCTCAATGGAAAAAATTATGCTTTATTGTAAAAATAAAATGAATCATTCAAGTTGAATAGTACGGCAAAAAAGCCTCTACAAATCATAGAGATCTTTTTCACAGCTATTATCTCAGTTGGCATAAGGAGTATTATGTGAACTAATCGCAAACTAAAATTGATAGGAAGACTGACAAAAGATATAGACTTACGGTACACAGCAAGTGGTCTGGCTGGAAGAACCTTTACACTAGCGGTGAATCGTAATTTTTCCGGTCAGGATGGCAAACGAGAAGCTGATTTTTTCTCGTGTGTCATTTGGCGGAAGCCAGCCGAAAACTTAACGAATTATTCAAAAAAAGGCTCCTTAATTGGCATTACAGGTCGTATTCAAACAAGAAATTATGAAAACCAACAAGGCCAACGGGTTTATGTGACAGAAGTTATTGCCAACCAGTTTCAATCATTGGGTACTACAAGCGACAGAAGCGACCAGACAATCTATCTACAACAGCTAATATAGCTCCGACAAATTCTGTGTCACCAGTAAATGATAATGTAAGTGGTAATCAGTTTTTAGATAGTACTAATTTTGAAATTTCTGATAATGATTTGCCATTCTAAGATAAGGAAGAGCACTTTCTAACACTGGAGGTGCTCTTTTTATTCCTTAAATATACGAAAAGATAAATTACAGGTAACAGTTTTGAATTAATCAAGTACGTTCCAATGGCGTATGCGTCTCTACTAATATGTATCTAAGATATTGACTCAAATTCAATAGTAATCAAACTTGCACATTTTTAGTGTTTGGTGATTCAACTTATATTGCTCCTTTTTTGTTGCTATGATTGCTTTAAGAAAAGGTCATAGGTAAATAGTGGAATGGCAACCCCTATTTTGACAAAAATTATGTAGTGTATGTATACTTGCTTAGCGCCTAGCCCGATTGCCCTTGACAACGAGCCTCCCTGGATGTGATTGCATCGGTGCGTGGCAGGTATTCAAGAATCTTGCCCCTATTCAGCGCGAACACATCCAGGCTCATTATCAAGGGGAGGCGAGAGTATTTCAATTACCTTTTTTACGAAAGTTTTTGAACTCAATCCCGAATAATTGCTGCCTGCTCCATTTTTTTATAACAAGTCCTCACTTTTCCACCTGAAAAACTTCACAAACTTTTTCGAGGGAGGAATAGCGACTTGTTCAGGTTTCAAAATGTCAAAATAGCTCGATTTGAAAAATTCGTTTTATAGTTCATTTTTTTTAAAAGTATAAACTATAGGAAATTATGGCTAAAAGCAAAAAAATTACTTGATATTCTTTTGTTCATCATTATTTTTTGTTCTGTTTCTTTTTTTTGTTAGAAAGTCTAAAAACTTCATAGCAAATACAGCAAGACTGATTATAATAATCGAAATTAGAATGTAGGGAGCAACATTTTTAAGTGTCTGCCAATCGTTCTCAAACGCTTTTTTAAACATGTGTTTTATCAAAATAATTTCACCACACTAAATAAGGAGTTTTGAATTGGGACTAATTGATTTTTAGAAACTGTTAGATTCAGTTTTTAATTAAATTGCTACTTTTTAGAATGTATAAATTTTATCGAATTTAGTTAAGTCATTCACTTTTTTACTTAATAATTTAATTATTGAACTAACTAGTTATGAGTATTAAGAGGTAAAGTTGCTCTAACAATAACATTTGTCAGGAGCGATTTCATTGAATTCACAAATTAAAAATAGTTCGACACAGTTTTTCTATGATTTGATTACAAATCTTTTTACACCACTCTTCTTTTTTGATTGCCTTGCTATTTTCCAGCTATTACGGATGATCACCCCATTGAGCCTGGGCCCAATTCTTCTTATTACCCTCATACTTAATCTAATCTTAGCTTGCGAGAAAATCATTTCAACTAGGTAGTAGTTGAAGGATTTGAAGAAGCTTTATCAGAGTAGTCTTTTTCAGACAGTCTTTCTAGAGTGATACCTGAAAGACTAGGCACAACAATTAATATAGACGGCAGAAACGATTGGTTTACTAAAACTGTAATTATCATCAACAGTGAACCAAACAAAATCTCTTGCCAATTGTTTCTGATTTTCTGTAGTAAGTTCGTTTTTCTTACTTCTTTTGGTGTTACATAAAAATAGGCTTTTTGGCCTAATACAGAACAGGTTGCTGCATAAAAACTAATCCAATAGAGAGAACCATACAAGAGAAACATTCGTGAGCAATACTGCAAAGTTCCTAAAATCTTATAGGTTTTAAACATAATAACAATGTCATTGAACATAGGTGAAAACAAAAATATGATTGTTGGTATCATTAGCCAAAGTGGATATTGTGCTGGATGCCCCAAAAGTGGTAACCATAGAATATTGATAACCAAAAATATAAAAAAAACAAAAGTCAAAGGTAGGTTATAGGTAAACAGAAAAACATCTAATTTCTCAAACCAGCGTAAATTTTTATTCCAAAAGATTTCTTTGGTAAACTTCCTCAACAATTCAAAATTACCTAACGTCCATTTATGATGACGGATTTTGAATGCACGGTAGTCTATAGGAAATTCTTCTTCACAAGTAATTAAACGTGAAAATTCAATATCAAATCCCATTTTTCTTGCTAGTATACTAAAACAAAGATCTTCGGCAACGAGTTCTGGAAACCCACCTACTTTTTTATAGCATTCAGCAGAAATCATGGCGCCATGCCCCAGAAAAGATAAAAATCCATACTTTTCTTTTACTTTTTGATAAGTAGGCCAGTGACAATTTACCCCAACATGAAATATCTCCATAAATTTATTTTTGTTTCTGGTTGCAACATGATTTGCTTGTAGAATGCCTAAATTTTCATTAGAGTAAAAATATTTTAAAGCATCTTCAACAAAATTACTGTGAATAATCTCATCACTATCTAAAACAACAAAATAATCGAATAATTCTATATGAGCATTTAGGAACGAATTCAAATTACCTGCTTTAAACCCCTTGGACTCTCCTCTACGAACTACCGTTACATTCTTTTTCTTTCGGCTGTAATTATCAATTTCTTGTATGTACTCTGATTCTTTAGAATCATCTAGTATGTAGACTCGACAGCCTCTATATGTCTGTTTAGAACACAAGTCTAAACTTGCCGCATCGAAATCATCCTTTGTAGTGTAAACAAGTGCGATAACAGGATTTTTTCTCATAGGATAACTAGCAGATAGAATTTTTTTTTCTTCCTCAAGCCACTTGTTTTTAAACGCATGGAAGTAAGCAACGTATACAATATCTTTCATGCCGTTCAACCAGAAGTAGCTGATGAAAAAAACATCAATTGTTAGTAAATAACTAATTAAGTAATGACCTGATGAATACATAGGCCAGATATCTCGTGTTAAATCTGGGATGCTTGCTAATAATAATGCAACCCAAAACAAAATGATACAAATATATACTTTATTTTTCTTTTTCAATTTTATGCATTCACTCTTTTCAAATGACTATTATACACGTTCCACTATACTGTAATAAGTTTGATTCAAGATAATTATAACTGTTTCGCTACAATATGCCACTACTATTTATCAATATTTATACTAGCTTACTAAAATATACGTACCAAGTCACAAAAGAGGTATTCTTTACAAAATAGATGAAGTTTTATCATTTTCTACTTAGTTTAACGTAACTCAAGTAAAGTAAAAGCTAACTCATCGAGTTGGCTTTACTTATAAAATCGGATCAATCAAATTCATGTAATAGAAAATCCATGAAGAGTAAATTAGTTTTGAGACTATGAACATCTTCCTTGATATTAATATAAGAATTATATGGAGAACTGATATCTAAAATTGGTTAACTGAATTTTATTGATTAATAACACTATACGTCTTATCATAGATTCACAAACCCATCAGATAGGGATTACTGTAGACAAAAAAGTTCTTCAATTATAGATTTTATTTGCTAGGATTTCCATACCTGTTAAGGCTTGGTAACCATATCCCCACATATAATTGTAATCTACAGCGTAAACAGCTTTATTTTTTTAGCAGTCATACTCGATAACTTCTCATTTGCTAGAACCCCTTGAACCATAGATTCTCCAGAAACACCCGTTTCGTACGTTGATCAATCAGGAACTATAAGAACGTCCGGATTGCTTTCTACGAGTGTCTCCACCTGTTTCGGGATTTTATCCAAAGTAGGGCTCTTTTTATTTAGTTTATATAAATTTTGCAATCTTATATAAATTACTCGCGGAGAAATTAATAAAAGAACAATTATTTATTATAGGTAACCTAAACGAAATCAAGACCTGATTCAAAACTATGCAAATCTATCTTTCTCAATTTTTATAGCTAGGATTTGACTGTGAGATCTGAATAATAATTATTAAGAATAACAACGTTCAATTAAAAACAATAAAAAAAACTCTTTATAAATATATTAGAATGGTTTGTATTTTCTACACCAAAGACGAATGAGACATAAACGAATTGTGTCTCATTCGTTAAAATGGTGTAAACCCTTGTGGCTCTAAGTAGCTTTCCTCTAGGCGAGCGTTACTTTTTTTTATATCTATTTTGAATGTTACTTATTATATGCTATACTGTAGTTAAGTAACATTCGAGAGGTTGGAAAAACATGAAGACAGTTGAGCCGATTCGGGACAAAAAAAAGATTGAATCCATGAAAGCCATCTTAGCATCTGGAACATTTGGACAGCGAAATGTCGTTCTGTTTTCTTTAGGGATCAATACAGCCTATCGGATTTCAGATTTACGACAACTCAAATTGTCAGATGTGTTAGAAATTTCTAGAAATCGAGTCATTGCCAAAGAACGCTTAACCATGAAAGAGCAAAAAACGGCCAAACATAACTCGGTGGTGATTTCGAAGAAATTGCAAAAACTATTACTTGATTATGTCCAAGAAGAATTTCCAAAGCAAATCAAGGAACAAGAATTGGATCGGTATTTATTTCTCAGTCGAAAAGGGGAAAACGAACCTCTAAGCCGGCAAAGTCTTTGGAGAATTTTGCATCAGGCTGCATTGGCAATCGGACTGAAGAATATTGGCCCTCATTCAATGAGAAAAACATTTGGCTATTTCTTATACAAGCAGGGAACAAAACTCGAAATCATTCAGTCACTTCTGAATCATTCTTCTCAGAGAGAGACCTTGAGATATATTGGAATTACACAGGAAGACAAAGATGTCGCCGTTCGTAGCTTGGATCTTTAATCCTATCAGTTAGCGACATATAAGTGACTTATATAATAGAAGGAAAAGTTAATTTCATGTAAATTTGGAGGAAGTTTATGGATTGGGAAGAACGTAAATTTGGGCGTCATATCTACAGCTATAGCCATTTACCAATCAGTGCGGTTGGGGGCTTGGCTAGTTCTGCCGCGTACCTTGAATGTGATTGTGGTGAAATGGTTCCTATATCACAAAGTGGAAAAGCTAACCGCACTACTTGTCCCGCTTGTAAAGAACAGTATATATTAGAAGGCGGTAAATTTCTTCGAGTAGATATCTGTCCTGATTGTCAGTCACCATTAAAATTTATTAATGGAAAATATGGAAAATTTTATGGATGCACAAACTTTCCTAGATGCCGGTTCACCAGAAGAATGGGAGA
>NZ_JBXPBQ010000017.1:0-16956 GCF_056924355.1 Enterococcus sp. LJL90
AATAGTTTTTAATTTCTTCAGTACCTTTTTTTGTATTAAAGGCACCTAAATACGAAAAACCTGTCGCGCTGTTTCCAGATAAGACAAAACAAATTTTTTTCATGCAATCGCTCCCTTTTATTTAGTTGATCATATTATTAAACAATGTATTTTACAAAAGGCGACAATAAACTGATGTACAAATAGATTACTCAATTTGTCCCTGTTAGAAAGATTGCAATTTACTTAACATAATTCTCCTTATATTAAGTAATACTAATTTCCAAAAAAGAGCTTACACAAAATTGTGTAAGCTCTTTTCATTTTACTAACATCTAAAATTTTATAAAGACATTATTTACAAGAGTTTTTTCTGCGTTTCATACCAAAGTATGCTACAAAACCTAAAATGACTGCACCTAAAGCCACCATCGACCAAGAAGTTTCTTCTCCAGTTTGAGGTAGAGTCTTTGAAGTAGTACTTGTAGTGTTAACAGTAGTCGGGTTAGCAGGAGAAACTGTTCCACCTGTACCTGATAAAGTGTTCTTTTTATAGACATAAGTCACTACAATTGAATCAGAAGTATAGATTCCAAGTGAATTACTTGGTAAGTGTGTTTCATCTAAAACGTACCCTGTTATATCAATTGCACTTGTAGTGTATGCATTCCCAATAGCGCCAGTTTGTGTGCGGGCAGAAGCAATTTCATCACCATTTTCGTTGACATATCTCGTAGTAACTGTACCATTCCCTACTGGGATATCAAGTACTATTAGTTTCACATTAGTATTTTGTCCATCTGCACTTGTAACTGTGACTGTGTATGTTCCCGCCTTCATTAAGTCAGCGTTCGTTAAATCTACGCTTACTTCACTTGCGTTGCCAGCCTTATCTGTCGCGGAGGCTTTAAAGTTCGTCACTGTTGGTTCTGGGTCACCGATATACATCGTATAGTCAGAGGCAGTTATGCTTTGTTGGTTTGCTAAGACAGTTAGAGTGACTTCTTTGCTTTGTCCATCGGCACTTGTAACTGTGACTGTGTACGTTCCTGCCTTCGTTAAGTCAGCATTCGTTAAATCTACGCTTACTTCACTTACGTTGCCATCCTTATCTGTTGCGGAAGCTTTAAAGTTCGCAACTGTTGGTTCTGGGTCACCGACATACATCGTATAGTCAGAGGCAGTTATGCTTTGTTGGTTTGCTAAGACAGTTAGAGTGACTTCTTTGCTTTGTCCATCGGCACTTGTAACTGTGACTGTGTACGTTCCTGCCTTCGTTAAGTCAGCATTCGTTAAATCTACGCTTACTTCACTTACGTTGCCATCCTTATCTGTTGCGGAAGCTTTAAAGTTCGCAACTGTTGGTTCTGGGTCACCGACATACATCGTATAGTCAGAGGCAGTTATGCTTTGTTGGTTTGCTAAGACAGTTAGAGTAACATCTTTACTTTGTCCATCGGCACTTGTAACTGTAACTGTGTACGTTCCCGCCTTCGTTAAGTCAGCATTCGTTAAATCTACGCTTACTTCATTTACGTTGCCATCCTTATCAGTTGCGGAAGCTTTAAAGTCAGTTGCTGTTGGTTCTGGGTCACCGACATACATCGTGTAGTCAGAAGCAGTGATCCATTTGTAAGTTAAAGTTATTTCTGCTAACTGATTAGTTTCACCATAGGTTCCAGTTAAGGTATCAGGATTTGCAGAAACATAAGTATAATTATAATCTCCTTCTGAAAAATCAGCAGTATCTATCGTGAAGGTATCACCAGCAGTGCCATTCATAGCTGTATCTGTTTTAATTGTTTTTCCAGACACATCTACATAATGAACTGTAATATCAGAATAAATTATAACTGTACTTGTAGCAGTAGTCGTGTTCCCATCACTATCTGTCACAGTATAGGTGATAGTGTATGTTCCAGGAGTTTTTGCTTCCCAAGCATCTGAAAATCCACCATCACTTTGAATTGTGACAGAGGAACTTAAGTCACCGTCTTCTACATCAGTGGCAGTAACACCATTTAGCAACCAAGAGGTCACATCATCAATTGGCTCACTTGTGTTTAATATCTTGTCACTGGAGGTAATCATCGGTACGAAACCTGTGCCACCTGTGGATTGGAATTTGTACCCGGCTGCGGTCGTAGAACTAGCTGTTGTGTATACATCAGAAGTATAGGTAGAAATTACAGTATATTCTGATGAAATAGACGGTGCTCCAGCAAACGCATAAAAATATCCCCATGAAAAATCTATACCATCTGGTAATGTTATTGTAACTGTGTCGGCACTGGTTTGCGTTGCAGTCATTCCTAAAGATGCTAGGGTTACATACCCTGTGGAAGTATTTGGGAACCCAGATTTATTAGAGAAATAAATATTATCAGCTGATAACGTTGTACTTACAGAAGCATCAACACTTGCAAATTTAATTGACACAACCCTATTTGTAGTATCACTTTTTGAATTGTTGTAAAACCCTGCGTCATAAATTACATTAAAGTCCATTGTTGCTACATTAGCTGTGTATTGAAAACTAGTTCCATAAATAAAATTACTCACAAAGTTATCTGGAGTGGTAGCACTGGATGTAGAAGCCCCTCCACCATTAAACAACATTCTCCCTGCGTAATCGCCCCCTCCACCAGGCGAAACATATGTCGTGTTAAAAGTAGATGTAGTAATGACTGTATCATCTAAACTTGCTGTCATGACATTTCCAGTTGTTGTCAGATTTTTGGTCTGAACATTCAAAATAAAAGAAATGTTTGCTGTCGATACAACATTAACGTTAAATGTGTAAGTAGCCGTACCATTGGTTATATCTGTTGTCCAACTACCATAAGCCGTTCCTCCATTAGGGGTAAAACTACTTAAAATACTTGGGTCTGAGAATGTGAAAGTGATAGACTGACCGCTAGCTATTGTAGCCCCACTAATTCCAACTGTGTAATAAATAACTCTTGAGCCAGAAAGAGTAGTCCCTTCAGTGTAACTAGGCGTAACTGTAATTCCTGTAGTACTTGTTGTTTCATAAGTAGAAATTATATTATCTTCTTGTTGTATGATTTCAGAACTCGAATTTTCTGTCATTGTATCGGTATTTTCTTCTTCAGTTAACGTTGGACTTGTGCTGCTTATACTATCCTCTGTACTTGAATCTTCTGTTTTATCAGTTATGCTGCTCTCTATCGTTTGTTTTGTCGTGCTTGAAGTTTCCTCCGCAAAAACAACAGCTGGTGAAAAGATCTGAGAAAACAGTAATAGTGTGGTCGCAAATAAAGCAAAATTCTTTTTCATAATACTAGTACCTCCCTTAATTATTCCAAATACAATTTATTATACTATAAACAAAACCAATTCAATGTTTAAATTTTACATACACTTAAAGTTATTATCCCTCAATATTAATCTTCTAACATCCTGTATCCTTCTTCATTTGACTATTAGGGATCACGTTTTAATAATTTTCTGTTATTTAACGGCTTAGTAGACATAATGCCGATTATAAAAAGTAGCCCGCCAGATCAACGTCTAGCGGGCTTTTGCTTGTGAGCTTTTACAAATGTGCTCTTTTTGAAAATTAGAAACGTGATTAACTCCTTTTTTACCGTCTAAAAAGTTTGTGAAATTTTTTAGACGGTAAAGTGAGGTCTTGTTATTTAGAAACTCAATCTTTATAGTATAATCAGCACTCTAAATCTCAATAAAGTGCGTTGACTCAAATAAGAAATGGAGTTTTTTATTTGAGTCAATTTTGCACCGTAAAGAATATTTTTATATAGATTTGAAAGTTGAGGGGGTTTTTGAATACTTATTTCGATAAATAGGTAAGTAACAAGCGTTACTCTACATTCTCAATTGTTCAATTAATGTTAAAATATCAGGGTTTTCATGGATTTTTTTAATATGATTAGGGTTGTTGACCAAACTTGAAAAAGAGTTACACAAAATATTTAGATCCTTATCCCCATCTTTTTTTGTTTTAATTAAAAATAGTGTCTTTATAACAGTTTGCTTCCATAAAATAGGACGTTTTAACAGAACGACTAGACAAATGTTATGTTTAATAATTTTATGAAGGTCTATAATATGGACAATACCATTTCCAATTTCCTGAAATGAGAAGTTACATTTCACTTGATCCTTCAAATATCCTTTATAAAGAAGATGGTCAAAAATCTCATTAATTACTTTCTTTTTACTTTTACTTTCTACTAACAATAAGCTGTCATGATTTATATATTTTTCTAAAATTAGATGGTTATTTTCAAATTCTTTTAAATAGTTAGGAATGTTTTTTAATTGATCTTTTGTATTATTGGTAACAACTATTTTTTGTTGATAATTATTGCTTATCTTGTTTGTTGAGGACAGTAGTAGATCAAATTTATCTTCAGGACTTGGTAGAGTATCTATAAATTTGTAGTGAAAATTTTTTTTGTTATAATGCATATTGAAATAGTTCTCTAAAAATGTTCTTTCTGCTCTATTTCCACCAGTATAAATTAAAATTTTTTTGGCTGAAGCCATCCGCTCTAACATTGCTTGAAAATAAAGAATGAAAAATCCTTGTTCTTCATTTGGAATAGCTGTTTTCATATGATTCTCCAATATATTGATGGCAGAACAAGTGATTTTTGCAGCAAAGAGATACGATCTGAGAAAGCGAAATACTTGCGGATTTTGTACGGTAAAACCATATTGTATTCTTTTTCTTAATGAAACGATATGTAGCTTTACTTTTTCCCATAAGTCCAAGTCTTCTGAGAAATCTAGGTCAAAATTTTGGTATATCTCTTTTATAATTTCTTTAATTACTGTCTCTGTTCTAGTATCAATCAATTCTGTATCTTTGATAATTTTTTTACTGGTAAGATGTCGACAGATATAGGCAATAGATTTATTACTCAGATTTTTATCTGGAAATAGAAAGCCTATCTCATTGATCAACTCTTTTGTAATTAAGTAATCTGCTTCATCACAATCTAACACATATTGAGGTAGATTATCTTCATATTCAACTCTTTGATAAGTAATTAAGATTTCGATAGCTAAATCATTTATTGACGAATCCGAAACTTGAATATGATGATTAAGACTTAAGTTATTAATTTTACTTTCAATCAAGTATAAGATAGTTGTGTTTCTTTTATAGATTTTTTGATTCAATGGAGATAAGTAGCTTAGAAAACTATGATAGAAAAAGTTTGCTATTGCTAAGCGTAAGTTGTATTCACTACCTATTAGTAATACTCCTTGGTTAGGTGTGTGCTTAAGCTTCAATTTATAGTCAAATAATAGAGAACGCACCTTGTACATATCTTGTTTAAGACTTGATAAGCTTACGAATAATTCGCCTGCTAATTCTTCATATTTAATTGCTGAATCCAATAAAAGCAATTTTTGAATTATATAGGCGACACGATCGTAATTATTAAGAATCAAATCTTTATCCCGGGATAAGAACATTCCTTGTCTCTTAAAATGGTATGATTTTTTAAGAGTATAACCTTTAGCAGGCGTAGCGACTAAATATTCATGTTCAACGTTTATCAGCATTTTGATTCTAGCCAAATCTTTTTTTACTGTTCTTTTAGAAACTGCTAAATAATTTGCCATTTCTTGTGAAGTTGCTGATTCTTTAGAAAGCAAGTAATCAATTAATAATAATTCTCTGTTTGAAAATTCCATCATAAAGACTCCTTAAAAAAGTACAAGGCTATTCACCTTGTACTCATTATATCATCAATAAGTTTTTAAAATAATCCTAGAACAGAACCAGCTAACCCAAAAAGGATAGTGATAACTAATAAAAAAGTAGGGCTCTTTTTCTTTTTCTTCAATAACCAAAACATGAATAACGTATACAATAATGGTAAGAGCATTGGAAATACTTGATCAATATATTCTTGCAATTCAAATGTTGTATCACTGAAGGCAAAAGATACCTTAGTACTAAGTTGCACCATTTGGGCACTCATTGCTCCAATAACCATCAAACCGACAATAGTAGCTGCCCGCGAAAGCTTATTAAATAAATTAGACTCAGATAAATCTGAGAGAATAGATGTTCCTATAGAATATCCAAATACTCCTCCATAATAACGCAATAATAGGTGAGGGACATTGAAAACGATAAGGAATAAAAGTGGTCCTAATAGGCTTCCTTCCTTAGCCAATGGCAAAGCAATTGCTGCAGCAATTATTCTAAGTGTGCCCCAGAAAAAAGAGTCTCCAATTCCTGCAAGTGGCCCCATTAAACTAACCTTGATATTATTTATAGTATCTTTATCAAAATTAGTATTTTGACTTGCTTCTTTCTCTAATGCGGCTGAGACCCCAGTTATTGTTGTGACCAAGTGAGGCGTCGTATTGAAGATTTGCATATGTCTAGTCAAAGCATCTGCTTGATCTTCTTTTTTTGAATAAAAACGCTTGATTGCTGGCCACATGCCTAGTGAATATCCTAGAGCTTGCTGTCGTTCATAATTATAGGAATTTTCTAAAATAAAAGAATACCAGAACATTTCACGGAAAAACTTCTTATCTTCTTTACTGTATTTTTTTTTATTCATCAAATAATCCCTCCAAATCATTATCTTCTTGCTGTTCTTGATTTCCACCAGATGGTTTGCCGTTACCAATCTCAAAGACAATTATGAAAGCTAGAATTACACCAACTAAAGTGACCGCTAATATAGGTAAATTCCCATAGGAAATCATGATGAATCCTAATAGAAAATACAGCATATTTTTACCATTCATCATTGGTTGTAACAATAATGCAAATCCGACAGCCGGTAGTAAGTTACCAGCTACTTGTAAGCCATTCATAATTGTTTCGGGAATATTGTTTACGAAGGCTTCTACCGCAGAAGATCCAAAAAGTATAGCAATAAAGACAACTAGAAAATACATTAGGCATTGAAGTAATAAACCAAACATATTAAGGGCAAACATTCCTTTTACATTCGCTTTTTCAGCTAATGAAACAGCAAAATTCATAAACCAGCTTCGAACAATAAAAATAATAACTTTTAATGACTGTGCTAAAATAGCTATTGGTAGTGCTAAAGTTAAAGCAATTTCTGAACCTTTACCAGTTATAATTGCAAAAGCTGCCCCTAACGAAGCTCCGACTAAAACATCTGGAGGCACTGCTGCTCCTACTTGAATGGCACCCATGAATACTAATTCTAAACTTGCGCCTATCATAATTCCTGATTTTAAATCACCTAAAATTAAGCCAACTAACGTACAAATAATGATAGGTCGGTTGACCATAGGGGTTCCCCCCATTTTTTCGAAAAACCAAACAATGGCTACTACCAATGCTACTAAAAGAGCTTTTCCCATAATTATGACCCCCTTCTACAAGTCTTTAAACATTTTCGCCTTATCTGATGGAACTAACCGAAATTCAATTGATTGTCCAGAATCACTCATAGCTTTTAAAATTTTTTTCTCAGATTCTGAAATATAAGAAAATGATGTTAATGGATACTTGTTTGGTGCTTTTTGAATCCCTCCAATATTTAAAACTGGGGACTCATCTATTCCTGTTAATATTTTCTGAGCAGTTTCAATTGTGTCAGTGACAACAAAAACTTTAAGATTTTTCAGTTTTTCATTATTCAATAATTCAATTGCATCTTGGCTATTTCTTATAGCTAATTTAACCCCTTCAGGTTTCGCCATTTTTATAGCCATTTTACGGATATCATCATTAACAGCTGTTTCACTAACTATGACAATTGCATTATATCCTAAATCGGCTTTCCAGCTATATGCTACTTGTCCATGTAGCAATCGATCGTCAACTCTAACTAGCTCTATCATTCATATTCCTCCTAGAAATCATCGTTGTTTGTATCCTCAAGAAGTAAATCATTTACAAATTGGATTTGTTTTCTACTATCAAAAACGAGCTGTTGTATTTTTTCATCTGAAAAATCATTTTTTAAGGTTAGCAGTTCAAGTACTAATGGAAGATTCATTCCAGTGATTATTTTTGTTTGGGTTAGGTCAAAAGATGTGATTGCTTTTTGATTGACACTTCCACCAAAAATATCAGTCAGAATTATGGATTGTGATTCTAAAAATCCATCTGTTTCTTTAAGTGAAAATAATTTTTCATCCAGAGTTTCATCGTCTAAATACATATCAATGGATACGACATTTGATTGTTTACCTAAAATAACCTCGACTGCTGAAAGGATCCCACTGGCTAATCGGCCATGACTTATTAAAATAAATTTCATTTTTTCACCTACAAACTTTTAGTAATATAATGATCAATCTGTGGATAAATTCTTTGATTTAAATCTCTTCCATGATCTTGAGATAATTCATAGCTAAAGATTTGAAACATAGTAGCGTATAACAATGTGTCAAAGTGACTTTTGTTTCCAATTTTTATCGTGTTTTCACCTTCGAAACAAGAAATTATTTTTGAGAAGGAACCAATTTCTTGTCTTACAAAATAATCAATTTGCTGTGCTTTTTTTGAGTCATTTAAATTATTAGCTAAAAAGAAGAAGCCTATTTCTTTTTTGAAACAATTTTGAGGACCATGTATTAGTTCTTCTATTTCAAAACTATTTGTTATAAGTGGGACCATCTCCATAAATTTAATATCTGCTTCTTGTGCAACTGCCCAAAGAGAACTACCACCAGCAAAAAATAGTGCTTTGCTCTTTATCAAGTCTGTTCTGAACAAATGGTACTGTTTCTTACTAAACTCAATAATTGAATCGATTTCTTGTGGTAGCTTGTTTAAATCATCCATCAGGGAATCCCGTTGAATAAAAGAAATGTGTGAAAGATTTGTAGCGAACTCAATTAAAAATAAATAGAGAGTTAACGTCGTTAGTGTATAACCAGATGTTCGGTATATAAATGGTTCTTTTTCACTCCCAATTTCCAGATTAAAGGTTGAGTGCTGCCCTATAATGCTATCTCCCCTTTCCGTTAATGATAACGTCCTACCCCCACATTTATGAATAATGTCTATTGCATCCATCACAGATTTAGTTTTCCCACCCTGAGAAATATAAATGTAAATAGCATCAGATTCGAATTCACTCTCTGTAAAATTCTCGATGAAGTAGTTGGGATATATTACTTCAAATGGGATACTAAGGTAACTTTCAGAAAATGTTTTTACTGTAAAAGCTGAATTATAAGAGGTTCCTGAAGCAATTACTTTTACTTTTTTTTCTTTATTTAGTTGATTGATTACAAATTTTATTTCGTCGAGATTATTAAATTTCTTTTCAATTAGTTTTGGGATACTTTCAATTGTATCTAACATTGTAATTTTAGTCATTGTATGTATTCCTCCTGTATTTTTAATATACACTCGAAAAAGAAACGCTTCCATATAAAAAATTACACTAATATTAGTGCATATATTTTATTAAAATCAAGTTCTACTCGATGTTGCTTCATTACTGCTTAGTACGAAAATTTTTTACTTTTTTTTAGTTTAGATTACTAAATTTTTGAAAACAATCGATATTTATTTTCATTTGAGATTTTTTTCAGACTTTTTACTAAATTTTGTAATTCTGATTATTCATATCTATTCTTGATTAAGTGAAACTATTCCATTGTCTCCTGACCATAAATCGATACCGTGAAAAAACGCTGTTCATTTATGGACACAAGTTTTTGACACCATCTAACACCATGCACCATAAGGAAAAAAAAAGGTCCAAAAACTTTTAAGTTTCTGAACCTTTTCGGATGTTTAATTTTGAATACATGAAATCCGTCTTTAGTGGATTCAAACAAACGGATGACAAATGTATAAAGCCAAAAATAAATAGCAGAAAAATCCTAATAGTTTATAATTTTGAGAACTTTTTTCAGAATGAAATTCTATGTTAATTGAGCTCTTATAACTTCATTAGTAGCAATAATTTGTTTACTTCATCAGGATAAGATTTCTCCAATCTTTTCTTTTTTAGGTTCTCTTTTACGATAGTCTTTATATCTTTGCTAGCATTGTTTTCAAGTAGCTTTTCAAAAAAAGAAAAACCGATTTGTGGATTTTTACTAACAATAACACTTGGAGCAAAGCATAACCCTTTTTTTAAAATTGTTTTATCCTCCTTAGTAAATTTGACCTCATCAAAGTGGATATAATAATTGAAAGCTTTTTCCATTACTTCCTCAGAAAAAGTCAGTTGTTCTTTTGAAATAAGCAATTCCGGATGTGACACGGTTGCTAATACTCCTCTTATCTCTAAGGGGGTGGCTTCTTCGGTTAAAAGCGACTTAAAAATCCTAATCAATGAAGTATAGGATGCCTCTCCAATTCTCTTATAACTCTCTGTAACTATTTCGCGAACACGCCAACGTTGATCATTTAGAGACTCGACTAAATTTTCTTCTATCAGTACCTTTTTATCATGGGTGCACTTTTCATAAATACCACCTAGAGAGTTCAATGCTGTTAAGACAAGTTCAGTTTTAGGACTATTTCCGTCAACATTTAGATGTAGCCAGTCTTCTAATCTTTTGTACCATAATTCAGAAAATGGATAGGTTTCTTCAAAAACATCCGCTACACTAGAAATCGTTTTTAAATTTGCCATTCTTCCTGGCAGATACGAACTTTCTAAAATAAGCTTTTCTAAGTTAACGAACTCATCATTTTTTATTAAATACTCTACTTGATTTTTTTCTATTTTCTTTTGAATCATTAAATAGCCACCTCATTATTCAATAAGTATATCATGGACCACATTTCTATGAATCGACCATCCTAACTTTATAAGACGATTCTTGAGTGTACAATCCGAGTCTGCTAAACCCTGAGTTAGTCTACATAACATCGATTATCAAAAGTAGCCCGCCAGATCAACGTCTAGCGGGCTTTCCTTTGTGAATTTTTAAAAATGCGCTTTTTTGAAATTTTTAAACGTGAACAGGTCACAATTCCTCACTCGAAAAAGTTTGTGAAATTTTTTGAGTAGTAAAATGGAGTTTTGTTATAAAAAGGCTATAAAAGAAATATTTATCTTTGTTTTTTGGTAAGGAATCATGCTATAATATGTATGTATTATATGTATATACAATACATACATAAAAGAGACGTACGCTAATACGTCCCTTTTCATGCTAACTTGAACACCGTTTCAAGAACGGCAGCAAAGTTTTAATTATCTAAATAAATAATCGTTCATTGCCTGGATAGCGGAACGGTTATTTTTTTTTGTCGTTAGATAGCTTAATCAATGCAAGCACAAATGTTAGGAGTGATAGAATAAATCCACCAAACAATAACATCAGCTGCAAGACTTCAGCAGTAGACAAAAGGCGTCTCCTTTCTTGAGATTTTGGAAGTACGCTCATACGCACCACCTCACAATCGATTGGATAGCCACCGTTCACGAATCAGTTTTCGTTAGCTAGTTTATTATAGCAAAAAACTACTATGACTTAAATACGTCTATTATTTAACCAGTTTCCAAAGGTAGTAAAATCAAACGCTGCGATCAGCAAGTCTTTCAGAAATGATATCATACAGCCAAACAATAGCCCAAAAAAGGTGAGTCACAATCCAACCAACAATCCTAAAAGCGACGCCTATGAGTTTAAAACCAAAATAGAAGACTGCCAGAAAATAGAAAGTATCTTTCCATGTGAACATAAGCAACTCCCCCTTTTTTCTTGATATGGTAATATTTTTAAAAAGGAGCGTATGTCTCCTTTTAAAATTAAACAAAAAATTATTCCAAAAATTAAAATAATTATGCTGATCCCTAAAATACTAATCAAAACCAAGAATCCCTCCTTCATTGCTTTACAGTCGCTACGAAACTTTCGTCCAATATTTTTGCAACATCTTCTAGGTTAATGATTTCTTTCATAAAATAGTTACGCCTTAATTGTCAATTTCATTTCGATTTTTTAAGTACCTATATAATGTAGCTGGACTAACACCTGTTTTTTCCGTAATCTCTTTATTCGAATATTTTTTTGTGTCATATAAAGTGATTGCATGATCTATTTTGCTTTTGTCTGCTCTCGGACGGCCACCGACCCTTCCCCTCGCACGAGCACTTTTCAAACCCTCTTTCGTTCGGTCAACTATCAATTCCCTCTCAAATTCAGCGAAAGCTTGAAAAACGGTTAACATCAATTTTCCTTGAGGTGTTGAAGTATCGAAATTTTCTTTATCACTAATCACCTTAACTTTTTTATCAGAAAAAAACTCTACCAGGTTAATCAAATCCTTTGTACTTCGTCCTAACCGACTCCATGATTCGACAACAACGGTGTCACCCTCACGAACAACTTCTTTGAGTTTGTCTAACGCTGGGCGACTAGATTTCGTGCCAGTAATTTTTTCCGTCATAATTTCGTTGCATTCATATTTCTTTAGAATATCCAGCTGTCGATTTAATTCTTGAGATCGTGTACTTACACGAGCATATCCATAAATGTAATTCATATCACCACTCCCACCTAAATTATAACATAAACGGTAGTTTACGATACGTTGTTTTTGATAGAAGTTTTGAAACAGTTTATAGGTAATAATTTCAAAAAAATCAAGGTCCACTAATTTGTCTCATAAACAATCGTTTTTGATACTCAAAACATTAACTTCCTATTTTCTGTAAATTATTGTAGTTAAGCCAACCACTCGATAGCCTCAATTAATACATCATTTAAAGAGGCGCTTAAGAGGCCTCGAAAAGATGGGTCGCTTTTTTCTTTTTCATACGGTTCAATATCAACTACCCACACTTTGTCTTTAAAGTTATCAGACAAATCTTGAGATATTCTAACTTCATATCCCGCTTCTATAATTGTTCTCAGCAATGCCTCTGTTTTAGGCCCCTCATCATTATTACTTTTCCATTTTTTAAACATGATTAACTCCTTTCAATCCTTTTTCTTAAAGTTTGCTTTCCGCTAAAGCGTGAGTTAGTGGACTCATAACAAAGACAACTGTATGGTTTTTACACTAAACTTATTGTTTGCACACCAGAATAAAAAATTTTTGCTATAATTTATTAAAAAGGTTTTAGGTGCAAAAATGAAATATAAAAATTTTGTATTATTCATTTTATTTATTGCCGTGATAATTGTTGCGTCAATATTTATTTTTCTTGGAATTAATGAAACACCAGAAAATACTCAAATAGTTGGTGGTTATGGTTCCCACCTCCGTTATTTAGATTGCACAGTATCAGAAATCGTTACGGATAAAGTGGTTGTCATTGCAAATGAAAACGCCTATACTCCGGAAACCTTCAAATCCGGTGATAAAATAATACTAGATTTTAAAGATATGCAAAATCCAATCAATCCACTTGAATTGGGTCTATCCATTGGCGATCAAATAAAACTAACTTACCTAACCATAGATGATGTAAATTACAATCCTCCACTAGTGTTTATGGGTTACCCTAGTAATATTGAGCTGGATGGCGCCAAGTTGATTTATGATTAATTTTCTGACAGAAAGTCCCTTTAAACTAAAATGTATTTTAGAACGTGAGTTAACTCAATCCCCTTCAGCGTGTAATCCGTTGGGATACTCTTCTTTCTCATACCTTTCTATAACATTTTGATAAAAAGTTATGAGCTGTATATATTCAGCCTCATTCATTATTGGTGCAATTTGTTTAGTCATTTTTAGTGCTTCCCGTACCTGTGGTATTGTAATTTGGTTTTCCATTCCCTTTTCCTTCCTGGCAGACAAAAGCTTCCTTTTGCCTATTCTAGATTCAGCAATTTTCTAGCTTGACCTTCTGTAATCCACTTTTTTTCATTTTGAATCATGTAAATTTTAAACTCATAATAATATCCGAGTCTTTTCCAATCCTCTTTATAAGCAAGAATCGCAGCTAAGTCATGTAATTGCCTCTTAGTGCTATATCTTTTTCGCTTCATTGACATACAATATCCGTTCTGGCAGCTTGTTGAATTTCGGCTTTACTAAGGATTTTAGTTGGTCTTTTTTCTACCATAAATCCATTCTCCCTTCTAGTTTAAAATGCAAAAAAGGAAGGTCCATCTTTAGGACCTTCCTCTGTCTAATTCTCATTTACGTTTCATTTCTTTTTTAAATTCGTCTCTCTCAAATGAGAGCCGATTAAGAAAATCCTGGTGGGACTCCTGTATACCAAATTTTAACTTCGATAGTGCTTTTTTGGTTAATCGTTCAGGATGTTGTTTGCCATATAGTTGTTCCATTTGCTCTGGTGTAAACCCCCGGCTTTCTTTCCATTCTTCTTTATTTAATAGACTGGTCAACTCTCTTAGCAGGGCATTGCCCATCATAGAATTTAATTCCTGAAGCTTATTGTCTTTATAATATTTTTGCTGGTTGCCTTCGTAAGTATCACCATAAACACGTTCGTAGAAATTTGTTTGTTCATCTAATAAACGAGATAATTCGTCAAATGCTGCTGGATTATTTTGTTCAATAATTTGTTTGGTAATACTGTCAATTGTTGGACGATAATCTTCCATTTGAGGATGATTATATTTCCATAAATTTCTGTCTTTTGGTAGCTGGTTCATCAAGCGACTAAGGTTTCTCATCAACATAAAATCCTTTGAGTATCCTTGAGAAAACATATTTTTTGTCAATTCTTCTCTCATTAAGTAACTGATTCTAACGAGGGCTGGCTCACGGTTCTCAATAGTATTCGCAAAACTTGATTTCATGGCTCGAACCGTTTTCGGTGGCACTTTTCCCCGGTAAACTTCATTTCCATAAAAGTCCATCTTCTCAAGTATGCCTTCAGGATTTCGAACGACCATCATTGTATGAACATGGATGTTTCCCGTATTGAAATGAATCGCCGCCGCCCACTCACAGCCATGTCCAAAATTCATCTGGTCAATCATTTTGGACATGGCTGCTCTAGTAGCTTCCCTAACGGCACTTTCATCTAAAGTATACGCACCGTTATCTGTCAACATACCTAATTCCTTCAGGTACTCGTTGTCGAAAGAAAAGACTGTCTGCCACATGGGGCTTTCATTTGCACGAGCTTCTATGAAGCTGGCCTTTATCCGCTGTTTTCCAGCTAGATCAACATGGTCTTGTCGTCCATCAAATAAGGTGCTAATCCGCCCTTCACCATTCTTTAAATGTAAAGAATCGTCGTCTGAATAAATGTGCCAGCCTTCCACAGTACGACCTCGAACAGCTTCCTTACGATCGATATAATCGATTGCTTTTGAATACTTTTTACTCTTAGGTGAAATGAATTTCGCCTTTGAGATAATCCCTGGTGACGTGGGCATTATTTATCCCCTTCTTCCAGTGCTTTTTGTTCGATTGCATTCCGCTTGGTGGCTGCTTGTTGAGCGAAGTGCGTGAGTTGTTCCTTAATTCGATTTTCGGCCACACTGAGAACATTTGTCTTGGCCGTTGTCGTCAACACGACATTATCATCGGTACGGTCAAGTTTCAGTGTATTAATCATATGGTTCAGCACTTCAGTGATTACTTTTGTTTGCCGGTCAGAGTAGCTCGTCCGGCGCCTTAAGATATCTATAGGCTCTTTTAGCTCTTTAATTACCCGATTAGCGATTTCCTCTGCTAAGATATCCCCTAACAGCTGATTGTTATCTCTACTTTTTTCTTTCAAAATTAAATTTTCAATCGCTTCTCCGAAAGAACGAGAGTTTGTTTCACGCATGTAACCTAAGAGCCATTCTTTCCCCTCTTTACTAATAGTTGTGTGTAAACGATCCAGATTTTTTTTATCTATTTCATCGGTCACTTTCTCCTCACTCTCCAATCAAATCTTGATATATTTTTTGTACTTTCCTAATTTCTTGCGTATTAATTTCCAGCACTTCTAATGTTTGCTTTTGCAGTTCAGAGTATTTGTTATCGAGGGCTTGGACCTCTGACCGTTCGGCAACCTCCGACAACAGATCAAGCAGGAAGCCATTGAGTGATTTCCCAGATAGTCGGGCAAGTTCTTTGAGCCTTTTTATCTTATCTTCTGGTAGTCCACGAATGGCAATACGTGGATGTTCTTTGTATTTTTTGACCAAAGCAAGACATCCTTTAGAATGGTTGTGCGTTTTTTAGAAACCCACATAAATAGGCGAAGCCTATTTTGAGAGTCTTTTAAAAAAGAGCATAAGAGAAAACTGACACCATTATCATGCCTATCCCCGCAGTGCGGGGGTTTTCAATGGTGCCAGTTTCAATTGGTTTAACACATGATCTGTGTAGGGTTAACACAGTCTTAACACATTACGAACACATTATTTGTGCTAAAAACACATAATTTGTGTCACCCACTATTTATAGGTTTTTAGCTTCTCTTGCAACATTACAATCTGTAATTGATACTCTTCAAGTTGTGTTTCTTGTACAGCTTGACTCTGTTCTTCCTGACGAATTTCTCCTTCTAATAATCGAATTTGGGTACTGGTTTCTGTCTGTTGTTTCTCAGTTTCAAATTCTAAATTACTACGCAAATCATTGATAGATACTTGGTATTCTTCGATAGATTTTTTAGAGCAGTCAATCATTGTTTGTCTTTATTCAATCGCTGTATTTCTCAAAGAAATAGAATCCTCCAATAACTCCTCGTTCACTTGTTGTTCCGTGAGTAATAGAACGGAGGAACTAGATAAACCACTGCGACTAAACACGATTTGATTTTGATAGTCTTGCGTTAACATAGTCAGGGGTACGGTAACCCGAATGACTTCCAACTGGTTCGGTAAATAATCAATATAAACATACGTATAATGGTCCTGTCCTTGAAAAATTTTCACTTGCCGATTGCCTTCTGAAGCGTCCTAATATTCCACATTTACCGACCAAGAATCCTTCACATTAGACGACGTAATCGCCTCATTTGCTAGGACAAAGGAGAGTTTATTTCCATCAAAATCTACGGAATAATCTAGCAGTTCATAGGTAACGTTACCTGTCACTAAGCTAATTAAAACTGCTATAGAATTGTATTTTGG
>NZ_JBXPBQ010000018.1:0-16357 GCF_056924355.1 Enterococcus sp. LJL90
GAAGGTATTTCAGTATCTCTTAAACATGTCCAAAAGCTAATGAAACAATTAAATTTAAGGTCGATTGTAGTTAAAAAATATAGACCTCAAAGGTCTAATAAACCGATTATTTCAAAAGAGAACCTCTTAAATCAGGACTTTTCTACTAAGACTATCTGTGAGAAATGGGTAGCTGACATTACTTACATTCCTACTAAGAAAAATGGTTGGTGTTACTTATCTTCAATCATGGATTTACACACGAAAAAGATTATTAGCTATACATTTTCAAAACGAATGATTGTGGATTGTGTCATTCAAACGCTGAACAAAGCAAAAATGCATTATGACATTCCAGAAGGAATGATTCTACACACTGACTTGGGCAGCCAATACACAACCAGAGAAGTGGAACAATGGCTTGAAACCAACAAAATAAGGTATTCTTATAGTAGAAAGGGAACACCTTATGATAATGCTGGAATCGAATCTTTCCATGCTTCATTGAAAAAGGAAGAAGTCTACACGACTAGCTACTCAGATTTTGAAGAAGCAAATCGAGCGCTATTTAGCTACATTGAAAGATTTTATAACCGAAATCGAATCTATAGCTCGATTCACTATCTAACCCCACAGGAGTTTGAAGAGTTGGCAAAAGCAAAAATGGCGTAACCGTCTCTACTAACATGTGTCCAAGATATTGACTCAATTCCAACTTGTTACGAGTATCAATCCAAACAAAATTATATTTATTGTATTCATATAAACCCTTCACTTTTACTTATAAAGACTCATCTAGATATTCCAATATATCTCCAGAGATTCTTCATTAAGAAATTGCTCTTTTCTTTTTGTATATTTTTTTAGCCGTTTATTAAATCCTTTAACTAAATTAGTCGAATAAATCGTCCAAATCACCTTTGGTGATTGGTGTTTCCATAATTTCTGTTGTAAAATTAGTCATAAGAAAGTTTTCCTATAAAATTTTGGTTGTCGTAACTTTAATTTTACAGAATGGACTTTCTTTTGTTTATACCAAATTTCTATTTACACAAAATATTTTACGCTATAGCCACCTCTTTATGAGTTGGTTTTTTTGATATGGTCAATACGTCTACTATATATTTAATAACATTTGAATTTTAATCTTTCGCTCTTTGTGATATATGAAAAAGATTTTGGCGCAATTTCCTTTACTAAAATATTCCGAATATATTGACATTCAGCAAGTTTTTCAACAATTTAGAGAAAGATTCATCTAACCTTGGTCCTTTACGTCTAAATAAAAGGAGACAAAAAGGAGATTTAGAACTAAGTTTCTGTAGATTGATTTGGTATTCTTTATTTAATAAATAAAGAAGGGTATGAAAAGAAATGAAAAAAAAATTAACTTTAAGTGCTTGTTTATTTGCATTAATGATTGTAGGAACAGCTTGTAATGGAAGTAATAGTCAAGAAGGAACTGAAGATAATCAAGGAGGACAAAAACTTACATCGAAAGATGTTGTCAGTCAAAAAGATGAGGTACTTGATGGAGAAGAAGTAACGGTATATGAAATGAAAGATGGATCTAATGTTATATTACCTAAAGGAGTAGACATGGATGATGCAGGTGCGGTCATACCTGATGAAAAAAATATTCAATCATACTCATCAGAAGATTTAGAAAACGAATAACTATAAAGAATTAGACAGTTGAGGAAATAGATATGGCTAAAAAAATTGTAAAAAGAAAACGACTCCTATTCATGATACTTCTATCTGTAATTTTTGTAGTTATTTTTTACTACTATGGAAGCAACATTAAAAGTTCAGTATCGTCAGCTGAAATAAAAGATGTTCATACTACTTATGAAAAAATTTCTGTTAAATCGCTTCAAAAGAATGATACATATGGAGAATCTGCAGTAACCTTGGCGGGTGCAATAACCGCAAATAGCATATCAAAAATAAAAATAGACCCTTCTAAAGGAACTGTTGAAAATTTAGCAGTAAATGAAGGTGACAATGTTGCAAAAGGACAAGTGTTATTTAATTATAAAAATATAAGCATGGAGTTAGAGCTGAAAGAGGCTGAAGCGGTCTTAACAGAAAAAAAACAATTGCTATATAGTGCAGAAGATACTGAAACGCTCAAATGGGATATGTATAACAAAGCAAGCAGAACTTATACAGAAGATCAAGCATCTGAGTTGGCTGATTTGAAAATGCAAGCCACAATAGCTAGCAACGATATTGTAAATGCCAAAGCTGCGGTTGACACTGCACAAATAACATATCAGGCAGCTGTCGAAAATTCCGAAAAGAATGTTGTGACAGCTTCAACTGATGGTCAGATTAAAAGTTTAAATAAAGAACTTTTAGATAAATCAGATGATGAGAAAAGTAGTGACAACTTTATTGAAATTGTTGATAGTAGCAGTCTTTATGTAAAAGGGAAAATTAGTGAGTTTGATAGGGAGAGTGCTTCTTTAGAGCAACCAGTCGAGATTATTGATCGAAAAAATCCTGAAAATACTTGGAGAGGGAAAGTCACAAAAATAGGCTACTTAGTTGCCGAGGATGGGAAATCAGATGATACAGAAGAAGAAGAAAATCCTAATCTTTCAAAATATTCTTATACAGTAAAATTAGAAGAAACGGACAATGCGCCATTACTTGGTTCAAATGTGTATGTCAAGTTATTATCAGATAGTGAATCTCAACTAACGCTTCCAAAAGATTATGTAAAAGAAGAAAAGACAACAGAAAATGGACAAGATAGTAAAAAATATTTTGTTTGGAAAGTAATCAACGGGAAAGTAAAAAAACAAGAGATAACAATAGATGAAGATAAGAGTAATGGGGAAAAAGTAGTTATTATAAGTGGGATTAGTGAAGAAGACAACATTATTGAAGCCTCAGATGAGGTAAAAGAAGGAATAGAGGTAAGTTAGTGTGTTGAAATTAACTAATATTTCGAAATCATATAAACAGGGAGACTCACAAATTTCTGTATTAAAGAATATCAATCTTACAATCAAAAAGGGAGAATTTTGTGCAGTCATGGGACCTTCAGGTTCGGGTAAATCCACATTAATGAATATTTTGGGTTGCTTAGATTTGCCAACTGAGGGAATCTATGAACTCGATAAACAAAATATCGCTGAGCTATCTGAAAATCAGCTTTCTGATATACGAAATAAAAAAATAGGTTTTATTTTCCAGAATTTTAACCTGATGCCGCGTTTAACAGCACTTCAAAATGTAGAATTACCACTCATATATTCCAAAATTTCAAAGGAAGAACGAAAAATAAGAGCGCTACACTTGTTGTCAGAAGTTGGGCTTTTTGATCGGAAAAATTTTTTTCCATCAGAATTGTCAGGAGGACAAAAACAGAGAGTCGCTATTGCTCGAGCATTGGTCACAAATGCTCCTATAATTTTGGCAGATGAACCAACGGGCGCGCTAGACACGACAACGGGAGAACAAATTATGACTATTTTGAAGGAATTAAATTACAAAGGCAAAACGATTATTGTTATAACTCATGAGTTGGAGATAGCTAATTATTGTGAACGGCTCATTGTGATTCGAGATGGTATTTTTCAATAAGAACAGGAGACTAAAGATATGGAAATGTTGGTTATTTCAATACGTTCTGTTTTTGCACATAAAATGCGGTCAATCTTAACGATGCTAGGAGTAATTATTGGCATTGCAGCTATCATTAGTATTTTTAGCATTATCGAAGGAAATACTGCTAATATGAAACGACAACTTCTAGGTGGAACAAACAATACAATGGAAGTACTATATGATCAAATATCTAGATTTGACAAAGGGGAAGCAAATAGTAGCCAAGCAAAAAAACCATTGTATATACCTGAAATATCGGATGAAATTTTAAAAGAACTAAAAAAAGATAGCAATTTAAAAAATATTGGGATTGGCTATGCGGTGAACCAAGCAGCTTTCTATAAAACTAAAACAATTTATGGTAAATTTTCAGCAGCAAGCTCAGACTATATCAATATGAAAAACTTAAAACTATTAGATGGACGAATGATTAATGACCAGGACCAAGCGCAACGAAAGCAAGTAATTATCATAAATGAAGAAATGAAAAAACAATTACCTAAAGAGGTACAAATTGGTAGTTATATAGAGATTAATGGCACACCTTTTCAATTAATAGGTATTTACAGAGAAAAGTTGAATGAGCAAGTATATAATTCAGAAAAAACCGCTTTTGTACCATATAATCAGTGGAATAATATTTTTGAGACAATCGATAACCAACCAACAGTGTTAGTACAAACACAAAGTATAAACGATTTACAATTAGTTGCCACTAGAGTAGCTCAATCATTAAATAAAAAATTCCCTGAATCTGATTATGTTTTTGGTATTGAAGACTATGACCAGTATACACAACAGATGGAGGAGTTTAATAAATCAAACTTCTATTTACTAGCAGGGATTGCTAGCATTTCTTTATTAGTCGGTGGGATAGGTGTGATGAATATTATGCTAGTATCTGTTACAGAGCGTACACGAGAAATTGGAGTAAAAAAAGCGCTAGGTGCTCGGAGAACGCTAATTTTGCAGCAGTTCTTGGCTGAATCTGTCATATTAACCTTAATCGGAGGAATGATTGGAATTGTCACCGGAATAATCGCAGGTTTGGTTATCGTAAATATATTAGGATTTCCTTATATTATATCTGTGTTAGCAATTTTTGGAAGTTTAGCATTTTGTTGCTTGATTGGAATTTTATTCGGCTTACTACCAGCTATCAAAGCTTCAAAATTAAATCCTATTGAAGCATTACGTTTTGAATAGATACTCCTATATACCTGTTGTGCTAGTTAATTTTAAAAACATAAAATAGCTTTGCGATAAAATTAGCTCAAAACCAAAACGAAATGAGTGAATGTTCCATGCAAAGCCAACTACAGAATACCCAAAGCTATTCAGATTTTCAAACCACTTATCACACTATCTTAAAGAAGGTTGAAGGATTATATCGTAAATTTATCCCTGATTTAGTTCGTTTCAGACGAAATGTTGCCGAACAAAAAAGCCTGATTAAGTTATACAGTTGATTGATGAATAGAATTTTCGTGTTGGAAAAAACATAGGACTTTATTTAGAAATCCCAATGTAATTTGGCAACCCCTACTCTCCCTGGCAACGGGGTTCCAATTAAAATGGAAATGGATTTTTTTGAGATTTTTTTTTGAAGGGAACTAACTTTTCAAGGGTTTCAAAATAGGAAAAAATAGCTGTCCTGAGAAAAAATAGCTATCCTAAACAACACCAAACTGGAAAAGCTGTTAGGAAGTTTTTCAGTAAGAAATGTTATACTCGATCTGTTGGAATACTTTATAAGCTAAAGGGGAATAAATAATGAATGTATTGGTTGTAGAAGATGAAATTCTTATTAGTCAATTGATTCAAGATTTCTTAGTTGAATCTGGCTACAGTGTTTCTGTTTGCTTGGATGGTCAAGCTGCAGTTGAAAAATTCAACCAAAGTAAATTTGATTTAGTAATTTTAGATATAATGCTGCCAGGAAAAAATGGATTGGATGTTCTTAAGGAAATTCGTAATATGTCAGATGTTCCTATTGTTATGTTGACAGCATTAAGTGATGAACAAACACAAATTATTTGTTTTAATCAAAACATTGATGACTATGTGACAAAACCTTTTTCTCCTACAGTCTTAGTAAAAAGAGTGGAAAATATTTTAACTAGACGTAGTTTAAAAAGAGAAGATAAAATAGTCGTTGGAGAACTTGAAGTGTTTATGAATAACTGTGAAGTCAAATATAAAGGAAAAACTATTGAATTAACAAAAAAGGAGCTTGATATTTTTACCTGTCTTATTCAAAATAAAAATTCTATTGTCACAAGAAAAAATATTTTAAACTCTGTCTGGGAATACTATGACTTTGCAGATACGAGAATAATTGATAACCATATTCGAAATCTGCGCAAAAAAATACCAAATGTTAAAATCACTACCATTAAAGGGATCGGTTACAAATTTGAAGGTGTAATATGAAAATTTGGAAGAAAAATTTTTGTTATACATTGACTATTATTATGTCTACTATGTTGATATCAATAGCTTTTTTTTATTTTATGATTCCTGTTTATTATCAATTTAAGCAAAGTACCTCTCTTAGTAATGATCTTTCTGAAGCCATTGAAGAAATTGAAAAGATGCCAATTGAAGATGCTGTCAATTATTTAGAAAAAAATTTTAGTAATACTAACTGGGTGCTAACTGATGAACAGAATAATCAAATGTATACTGGCAATTTGATCAGATGGGATGATGAAGAAACCTCGAATATCAATAGTTTCGATGTCCCCAGTTCATTAGGAAGTTCAATTGTGGCTGAAAGAATAATAAAGGAGTTTTGGGACGATAATGGTGATAAATATTTTTTGAGTGGATTCACGTTAACACAACCTATAATAGAAGCAAGTAACGTTATGCTAGAATTACTTCCTATAATTTTATTAATAACATTGATCATAGGTATAGTCTCGACATATATATATTCAAGAAGTTCTACCAAACGTATTTTAAATATATCGGAAATAACAAATAAGATGGTAAAAAAAATAGATGTAGAATGCGATATTTCAGGAAAAGACGAGCTCGCTGGTCTAGCTAAAGATATCAATTTACTAAATAACACACTAAAAAATACGATAAGAGCTCTTGAAGTAGAAATTTCAAAAGTAGAAGAAATTGAGCGTAACAAGGAATATTTTGTTCAAAGTGCGGCTCATGAATTAAAAACACCAATAACTATAATGTCAGGTATTATTGAAGGAATGAGATTAAATGTCGGTCGCTATCAAGACAGAGAAAAATACCTTGAAATCTGTCAAGATTTGTTATCTACTCAACAAAATTTGATACATAACATATTTTCAGTTTATAAAGATGAGAGGATAAGTGAACAAGGTAAAGCAACAAAGTTTTCTCTTAAGAGCATTGTGGAAGACTTAGTTAAACCTTATAAAATTATTTCAGAGGCAAAGAGAAAACATTTTACAGTGGATCTTACCGAAATAAATATCATAGCAAATAAAGAACAAGTAGAGCGTTTGCTTTCTAATGTTATAACCAATGCATTTCAGTATTGCCAAGAAGATGGTCAAATTAATATTAAACTTAAGAAAAATTGTTTCATTATTGAAAATTCATGTAAACCTTTAGAACCTGAAATTTTAACTAAAATATTTGAACCATTTTATAGACCTGATTATGCTCGTAATCGTAAATTGGGAGGAAATGGTCTTGGTTTATTTATAGTCAAGCAAATTTTGGATACGAACAATTATACTTACAAATTTGTTCCAAACAACAAACAAAATGGGATGGTTTTTACGATTCAATTCAATAACTTTTATGAAAAATAAATCTTTAAAAATCTTTATAGTTTAAGAATCTATGAATGTAAAAGGAGTGTTCTATATTGAAAAAATTTTTTTTTATAGTATTTTTATTAGCAAGTATTGCTTTGACTGGTTGTCAGATCAATCATGCAGAAAAGGGGAATTTATCAATGAGTGATCAAACAACATCTTCGGTAAAAGAAACAAAAGGTCAGACAAGTTCTTCTAGCGATTTAGTAGGAAATGAAAGTAAGTATGCAACTGAAGGTGATGTGTTAAAAAAAGAGGATACAATGATTGAGCAAAGGTCTTATGTCCTATATACGTTTAAAGGTAATAAATCTGTAGCCCTTCCAAAAGATGTATCCCTTGAGGAAGCTAAAATTGATTTATCTGTTCTTCCAGAGATAGGAACACCAAAAGAAGAATTAGAAACAGGAAAATGAAGGTTGGATCAAAGTCGGGACCTTTTTCCGTTAAATGTGATCAGTTATAAAGAGCCAACAAAAACAATACTCTATCGTTTCTATATTTTTTGCTTAATAGAAGAAAGCTCAGCTTCCAGTTGAGCTCTTTTTGCTTTCTCTCTATATAAGGTAGCCACACTAATACCAGTTTTATTTGAAACGGTCTTGTGCTGCTTCAATAATTCCAGTGCTAACTCTAACTGGTCTTTGCTGAATTTTTTTGGTCGGCCTTCTCTGAAATTTGGATTTAGTGTAAAGGGCCACAATAAAATGTAGGAAAAAGGGCATTGAAAATGTAGGTTTTTGGCCATTAATAATTGTCTATTTAATCCAAATTTCATTATAGAATCTGGTCTAACTTGACTAAGAACCTTCTAAAGGTGTGATGTACGCCTTTAGAAAGCCTGCGGCTCAGCCAAAGGCTATCACACCTTAGTTCCAAGTAAAGTTATACCTAATATAGTGTTATTAAACGTACCTACGTCTAATCTGCTTTTCATTGGCCTAAAACCTACATCTTTTTTTGGCCTTTTACAGACGGCTTTTCAAGGCAACAAAAAATATCCGCAACAGACCGCTCGAAACCACTTGCGGAAGCTGTTTTTCAGTTATTCCATAAATTTTATACGCCCGGCTGTTTTGTACGCAATATTTCCATTACTTGTGGTGGATTGGTTGAAAATGGAGCTTTTCAATTCTCTCTATTTGAAGAACCGGAGCAGCAATTGAAAGAAGAGAAACTCGACTCGCTCATTGACGAGATTCGTAATCGCTTTGGTTTTACGTCGATTGTGCATGGTTATTCTGCTTTAGAAGCTGGAACCGCAATTAAACGGGCGTCTCAGGTCGGTGGCCATGCAGGCGGCAGTGAAGGAATCAATCAAGGAGGAGCCAAAGATGAGTATTAAAGCTGAATTTTTTCGCCAGTATCGAGATAGAGGCTTGTTAAAGTATCAAGGCTTCTTTTTAAGTGAGCATACCGCTACCCTATCAAGCGACCACACAACTCGTCATACGTCAATCAAAGCTTTACCTCAACTCACAGAACAAGAATTACAAGACGTTATTGAGGAGGCATTACTAAAAGATCGAGCTGTTTTCATTCAGCTTGACGAAACGGATTTAGAAGGGAATTTCAGACCTAACGTGACAGGTAAATTAATTGGCTATGATGACGTGGCACTTTATGTGGGAACTACTGCAATCCCTTATGACACTGTTCGTTTAATCGGTTTATAAAATTTAAAGGAGTTACAGCATGGTTAAAATGAGTCATAGTAAGAAGAAAATTATCTCTCCTTCTTTTATCCCACAAATTCTTAATAAAAACTGGGAGACCAAAGAGCAAAATGAACTAGAGAAGCTGGTGAAGGATGTTGACAATAAGAATACAACACAAAAAGACAGCAGATGAAATAATCATCTACTGTCTTTACTTATAGTAAAATATAAAAAATAAAGTTTCTTTTAATGATAAAAAGCTACAGATTGAACCCGTATTTTTAATGACTATAAAAAGGATACAAAGATAAAAGGATACATGTATCTTATTTCGGGGTGAGGTTTTTAAGTATCCTTTGCTCTCTTTCAGACATTTTATTTTCTATATAAAAATGGACTACTTCATCTATAAATTCATAATTTTTTAAACTTTGCATGGTAGCTATTGTCTTAACAAGATTAAAAGTATCTTCACTCACTTTTATATTTTTTCTATTTTCAGATCCCAGCTTTTTTTTGCTATTAAGAATTACTTTATCTGTTCGACTTGTGTTTGCTTCCTGTTCAATTTCTGGACCTTTTGGTATGTCTCGATTAATTAAACCCATTAACATTCAGCTCCTTTCCAAGATTAGTTAATTTACTCTGAGTTAAAGAATACAAAGGTTGATACAAATAATTTGTAACGTCTCCTTCGTCTTCAAATAGTTTAATTCTTTGTTCTAACTCTTCAAAAATATCTGCAAATAGAGCAATCATTTTCTTGTCATGGTAGTCCTCGAATTTGAACCCTAACCTAGCATACCATTGTAATCTTGCATGATTTTGAATGATAGTATTAAATACATTATCTCTTCCAAAGGTTTCAATTGTTTCTTCAACTAATTTTTGGTGCATTGGTCTTTTTTGTTGCAACAATGCCGGTAGTACACCAGCGATCTGAATAGGTACTTGACTTCCAAAATCATCTACTAAAGTTTGCACATAATCGAAAATTAGTCTTTGACTACCTTCGAAAGAAAATTGTTGTGTTTCTTGAACAACAACTAAATAGTCACAACACACCATTGCGTTATCAACTTTTAAGTCTGTTGAAGGCGGAACATCAATAAAAATGTAATCATAATTGTTTTCGATTTTAGAGAGTAACTTTTTCAAATAAAATGTTCTATCTTTAGTATTATTAAAATTTTCAGTCAGAAACTCTGTATAGAGCCTCATATCATAGCCAGAAGGAATTAAATGTAAATTTGAGTTTAACTCAATTATAGAGCTTCCTAAATCACCGTCTTCTAATGCTGCCATAATAGTTTTTGGAATTTTTTCTAAATTAAAACTTTTAGATAAAAAAACAGTAGCATTCGCTTGAAGATCAATATCTATAACTAATACCTTGTGCATTTTTACTAATGCAGCGACTAATGCAGTCATGCATGTATCTGTCGTTTTCCCAACCCCACCCTTTTGTTGACCGAAAATAATAGTCTTTGCCATATCAATTCCCCTTTTTCTGTAATATAAATTTAACATTGGATACATGTATCTTTGTATCCTTTTTCTTGTTTTCTAGTATAACTTAAAGTCAAACAAAAATAAATAGAAAATGTATCTTTTTTATAAGTATATAATATAAAGCTTGCTATAACAATAGAAACATCAAAGATACAAAGATACATAAAAAGATACAAGGATACATTTATCTTTGTATCTTTTTATCTTTCACTACTTAGATACAAAGATACATAAATCTGTTCATCTACGCTATTGCAAATACTATCGAGCTATTATATGTTAAATGTATCTTTTTGCATGTATAGGTTTTAGCTCTCTACTATTACTCGTACACTACTAATATTTTAAAGGAGTTTTTAACAATGGAAAACTTAACTGAGAATTACCTAGAAACTCAAAATATAAATGCTAAAGGTTATGGTGTTATGCCAAAACTAGTAATGCAAGACATACGGTTGACTATTGAAGCAAAAGCTATTTATGCCTATATTGTAACTTATGCCGGGGCAGGAAATACCGCATTTCCTTCTCTAAAAAAAATATTATGTGACTTATCTATTGCAAAGAATAGATTTTACAAACATAGAAAACTTTTAATCGATTATGGCTATTTGTCTGTTACACAAGTGTTTAACGACAAGAGAGAAATCGTAAAAAACATTTACACCCTCAACCAATTCCCAAAAGAGCATACTAAAGAAGAACCAGTAGCGATTAATATTTCAAATAGCGACCCTATGGTTCAAAATGAACCATACCCTATTCATCAAAATAACGCACATAAAAGTACCAGTATTAAAATTAACACAATAAAAGATACAGATAAAAAAGATACTAAAGTGATAGATACTAAAGTGATAGATACTAACAAAGACCAGCAACTGGATCAAGAATTGTTAGCCAGCTTTCACTTGACCAATACGCAAACCTTTTTGACAGAGAACAGTTTAAAATTTATCGCCTTATTTTCTAAAACCTTTGACCAAGCTTATGAGACCGTTGGCATTATTCAGCGTGCCAAAAAGAAGGTGGAAAAAGAAAAGGGTATTGTCGTCATCGGAGAAGATTGGCAAGAAGAAATCGAGTTACATTTACGGCGTGTGGTTCAAAAGATACGAACAGACCACACAATTAAAAATGCGGATAATTACATGTTTAAGAGCTTTTGCTATTTCTTTCAAGGGTGTTCGCACCGACTAATGACTACTTCTCAAAAAAGAAAAACACACGAAGTGCTTATGTACAATTTTTTGGAAGGAGAATCTTTGTGAAACGGGTAGAGAGCTTTAAGCTTGGAGACGTGTATATTGTAAAACCGAAGGATTTAACCAACTAGCGGAAATGCGTTTGTAGACTTTTGACTGGGATTCTCAACAATTTATTGCACGTTCTGGAAGGGCTGATCAGGCAGACTAGAAACGACAAAGTGCCGCCTAACAAAACTGAAAACAGGACAAGACAGAAAGAGAGGGACAAATGAATCAATTTGATGTGTATTGGATAAGTACACCAAATCCACTAGGGACTGTAGCTAATGGGTGTGAGCGAGATATTGAGGCCAATTCTGCACAAGAAGCACTTGAAGAATTACAAACACGAATACAACGACGTCGGTTAGAAAATCATGTAGAAATAAAAGCTTATCGGATTGAAAGCCATCTAATTTATTAGTAGACACAAAAAGATAAGATACGTAATGAATTTGTTCTTGAGTTAGACCTAACAACTGAAAATAAAATCAATACAATTACCATGTATGATGTCCGATCTGGATACTAAAAGGGTAATTAAATTGACCAATAATCGTTAAAACGAAAGGAGGCTCTTATGGATGTTCCAAAGGTCAAGTTGACCACTTCAATACGAAAAAAATATTTGAAACGAACGGTTTTAATCGTCTTTATTTTGATTCTTTTTCAACTGAGTGGCGTTCTATCTGGTCTATTTCAGGCAGACAAAAGTACCCCTTTGTACACGACATTCTCACAAGGAAATGTTCCCATAACTTACTTAGCAAATGGCTATGACAAGGACGAAAATCAATTCATTTTTGCGTTTTAAATCCCTACAGATAAGACCAATCCGTTAGTAAGTTTTGAATTATTTGCGAAGGCAGATAAGATTACGGCGGACTATTTACCAACGGAAACGACAAAGGTTTATGAAGATTTTTTTATCGTTCGAGTACAACTTCCTACGAAGTGGAAAAAGATAAGTTATGAGCTTTTTCCGGTAGAAGAAGGCGTGGAACCGAGCCTGGCTGCAACGGATAAATTTGAATTGTTTAGCGACGGGTTAACAGACTATTCGCTCACTATACAAGAAGGAAAAGTGGCCTATTTAGAATCAAAAATTAAGCTAGCTGAAGACGAAAATGAGTCATACAAAACTAAAATTTCTGAGCTAGAACGAGACGTTGCGAAACTAGATTCTGCTAATTCTGATTTAGAAAAATCATATGAACAATTAGCTGAAGCGGACCAATCTGCTATCCAAGAAAAGATAGCTAGTAATACATCTACCAAGGAACAAAAGCTCAGTGAAGTGACCGATATTGAGGAAGAAATTTCCTCGAATGAAGACAGGATAACCTCCTTTGAGCGGTTGCTGGAAGAAACGCACTCTCCAAAAATAGGTCCGGCAGATAAGCCCATATTTGCCGCATGTGAAAAAAAACTGGGCCCTAGAAAAAACCAAACCGCTCTGCGGTTTACTCCAATTTTGGGGTCAGGTTTCCCTTATGCTCTTACTAGATTTCCTTGTGAAATATGAAGATTCTATGAACATGTGTTGATGTACACTCGTTGTATTGAGTCGTTGTTCCATCTGAAAAATGAAATGAGGTGACCCCTATGGGCGAGATAAAAGTGAGAAATTTACCTAAACAAACCGTTGCAGCTTTAGACGAAAAAGCCAAACACGCAAACACTTCCAGAGAAGAATATGTGCGCCAATTGTTGGTGACACATGGTGAGTCAGCTAACCTACAAAACATGAGTCGGACTTATGATTCTCTTGTGCGTGAATGCTTGCTTGTCATTCAAGCAAACACGACTATGATGTCGGACTTAATTAAGACAATTGGATTGGAGGATTAACATGAAACCTACCTATCGAATCGACGTACGACTGTCGCCTGAGTCCACACCAAAAGCGTATGGATTTTGGTCGGAGTTTGAAGAATCCAATGAGGATTGTAAGAGCCATTCAGAACTTCTTATTCGGTTAATAGAGTTGTATAAAAGTGCCAGTTTGTTAAGCACCAACTTTGATCTTCTTTCCAACTTAACCGCAGAGAAACTGGCTCAGAAATTTAGAGTAATTGAACCTCGCACAGGTACTACGGAAAAAAATACCAGGGTACTTTTGGAAACAATGAATGGCTTACTCTTTCACTTGGGAATCAACGGGTTTATCACCACAGATCAGTTGCACACTCAAGCACTACAAGCGGCTGAAACAAAAGTCGCAAAAGATGTCGATAACATCAATAAACGTAACCTAGAAGCCAAACGTGAACGAGAAGCTGGTTCTTCATGAGCAACAGTAAAGTAGGAATAGTCACCGTCTCAAAATTTACCTTTAGTGGATCAAAAATCTATGGCTCCTATTTAGATTATATAGATCGTAATGAAGCGTTTCTGACAAATTTCAGTCGAGTTCAGCCCCTTTTCTAGGCGGCAACAGTATAGATATTTCAGACGACGATTTGTCTTTTTGATTTTTACAGGATAAAGCAACAAGCCTCGAAATTCTAAAGCTTGTTTTTCCGTTTGGAAGCTGACTAATTTTATTTATGATATACTAAACAGGTAGAAAAGTTATGACGGTGGCTATCTTTGAGAGGTGGTGGTGCTTATGAATGTAAGTGCTGAAATCTACGAAAGGAGAAGCCTTTTGTCTGCATTAGAGACAATTCAATTGTTATTGAGTTTTGGTATGTTTACCATTGCTTTGATAAAATTGATTGTGGACTTGCTTAAACACGACAAAAAGAAATAACCGTCAACTTTAGCAGGGCGACGATTATTTCTAAAATCTGTTAAAACTTGCTGCCGTCTTAAACGGTTCTACTTGGAGGGCATATTATCGTATGTCCTCTTTTATTATACTCATTTTAGCATAAAATTGCTGTGGATGAAAGGAACAAGTCCGTTTTGTAAACGATATTTTCTATTTATAAAACGACTTGTTCTTTATGTAGAATCTCTCAGTTGGATGAACGGGCCAACAGTTTTATAATCATTTTTTGCCTGACTCCTGGATAAAAAACTATCTCGTTGCTACATTAGGATATCTTTTTGCACCCTCCAGTATGATAAAATGAGACTAAACGGTGGGTTAAGGAGAAGTGGATGACTTACGAAAGTGAAGCAACGCTTGAAAAAAGGCTAATTCAATTATTGACATCTAATGGCTATGAACAAGTTAAGATTCCAGATGAAGAGGCATTACTCAAAAACTTTAGGCGACAGGTGAACAAGCACAATGAACAAGTACTTTATCATTTGGCTGATAATGGAACGATGGCTGTTGTTTTACCCCATGGGGTCTTGTTTAGAGGCGCAGCTGAGGGAACTATTCGCAAAGTATTAATCGATAACTATAACTATTTGGATGCCGTAATTGGCTTGCCTGCCAATATCTTCTTTGGGACTAGTATCCCTACCTGCATTTTAATCTTTAAGAAATGCCTTGAACACGATAAAGATATTTTATTTATTGATGCCTCTAACGAGTTTGAAAAAGGCAAGAATCAAAATCGGTTATCGGATGCACATGTGTCAAAGATAGTAGATACCTACAAAAATCGTGAAACGATTGACAAATATAGCTATGTGGCACCGTTAACTGAAGTTGCGGAGAATGACTTCAATCTAAATATTCCTCGTTATGTCGATACCTTTGAAGAAGAACCTGACATTGATTTACATGCCGTTCACCACCAATTACAAGCAATCGATAGAGAGATAGTGGAGAGTAATGCCGTATTGGACCAGTACTTTGAAGAATTAGAGGTGATCTGGCATGAGTAAACAACGAAAGGTACTAGAACTTCGCTTTCCGGGGTTTACTAATGATTGGGAACAGCGTAAATTCAAAGACAATATAGTATCAATTAAAACTGGAACTAACTTGTTGGGTACAGAGACAAACAGAGGGTTACCATTATTGAAGATGGGAAATATCCAACGTGGATATTTCTTATTTAAAAAATTAGAATACTTTGATGAAAAACAAACTATTGAACCTGAGAATATTGTTAAATTTGGTGATTTTTTATTTAATACTAGGAATACTTTAGAGCTCGTGGGAAATTTGCATACAATAGTAATATAGCCTGTTTTATATTTGCTGGGATTAATACAATATTTTTTAATTATCTCTATAACACTGAACAAATGTTAAATCAAGTGCATGCTAGAGCAGTTGGAACTACTAGTGTGGCAGCAGTTTATCCTCGTGATTTGAATTCAATTAAATACCTTTTACCTAGTATTGAAGAACAAGAGTGGATTTGAGTCAATATCTTGGACACATTTTAGTAGAGACGGTTACGCCATTTTTGCTTTTGCCAACTCTTCAAACTCCTGTGGGGTTAGATAGTAAATCGAGCTATGGATTCGATTTCGGTTATAAAATCCTTCAATGTAGCTAAATAGCGCTCGATTTGCTTCTTCAAAATCTGAGTAGCTAGTCGTGTAGACTTCTTCCTTTTTCAATGAAGCATGGAAAGATTCGATTCCAGCATTATCATAAGGTGTTCCCTTT
>NZ_JBXPBQ010000019.1:0-13884 GCF_056924355.1 Enterococcus sp. LJL90
CATTGTCCAAGTCACTACAGCTGTATACGTTCCTTTAGTCATAGAGTTTGCGACAGAAGTTGGAATCGTTAAGTTGACAGAAGAACCGACGGTTCCGACGGTTGTGTCAGTTGCGCCAGTACCGTCTATTGTGCTACCCCATTCAAGCGTCCATTGACCAGAACCAGTTCCAGCAGCTGCTGTAACAAATGTCTTAGCTCCACCGTCAATAGAAAGTGTTTGAGTTGCTGTTTTACCTGAGTCTGCAATCGTTCCTTCGCCACTCGTTGCTATTAAAGGATTGATAAAAGCAATTTCTGAACCTGTCAATACGCTTTGGTCTGATGAATTTGTAAATTGAGTTGTCAACTGTCCACTGATAGTATATCCGGTATACTCACCAGTGACATCTCCCCAAGAAATTAGGTTACCACGTTTTCGCGTTGTTGATGTAGTGCTTCCGTCTTCCGCAGTAACTGTATCTGTAATGGTAATTGGTTGTGCTGAAGCTGTGCCAGTTCCGACTTTAATGGTCCCGAAATTTAAATTTGTTACGGCCGTAATACCTTTATCTCCAGGAGATGTCGGGTTAGGAATAACAGGGTCTACACCTGGAATTGTTTTCCCACCTTCTGGATCGGGTACGCCATCTTTACCTGGATCTAGTGAACCAGCCTCAACTTTGACTGTTCCTTGTGAAGTTTGAGATGATGGTGTCGCAGCATTTGTAACTGCTGGAGCTGTTGTTGCGACCCCTACTACTGCCAATAAAGCCACTGCACTTAATGTCTTGAATTTCATTTTTATTCCTCCTAAATATGGTAGTTTGTTTATTTACAAATGAGCCATTGCTCAACTTGTCTCGAATAATGTGTTAGCGTGTTGGTGCTGCTTCCAGTGTCCACGTAAGAGTAGTGGTATATTGCACTGGGTAAATTTTGGCTTCTTTGGGAACTGTCAATGTGACAGCAGAATTGCTATACGCTTGTTTGTTAGTGACATTATCAAGTACTGCTTTCCCTGAAGCATCTTCTAGAGGAGATAGGGTGGGAACTTGATTGGAGGTGTTCGTTTCCGATGCACCAAATTCGATTAGCCAGACTCCTTTTCCTTGACCGGCTTTACTACTTGCCACTGTATATGCGATACCCATCTCATTCAAAGCTAACGTATCCCGAGTAACCGTGGGGGCGCCGCTGGCACCACTAGTGTTGGCCCATCCTTTATCAAAAGAGAGAACAGCGCCAGTCAATTCTTGGTTTTCTAGGTCTTGTATAATATCACTATGAAATTGTTGGTTTTGCGTGACCGTCAAGTTCCAACCCGAAGATTCAGAACTATAGTCGCTTATTTGAATGTAAAATCCTCTGGCAGTTGTCTCATTATGAAACTGTTGAGCTAAAGAGAGGTACGTACGATTAGTATCATTAATTTTTTGTGAACCGAAGTTTAAACTTGATATATAATCAATACGCAAAGCCCCTGTCGTAGAAGGGCCTTCTCCTGGATTCACAACCGTGGAAGGTGCTTCCGGATCCACTAAGTTACTTGTCCCTGGATCTTCAACAGTCACCTTTCCATTAATATCTTGCGTACTTGCGTATACTTGAGGAACACAGAAAAGAGACGTAAAGAGAATTAATCCAACACCCAGTATCCATTTTTTTTTCATTCACGTTCCTCCTTCTCTTTTTTCCTCCGGCGATAGAAGAAAAAAAGTAAAGCTAAAAGGAGAATTCCTCCACCAAGTACACTATAATTTCTGATTTGATCACCTGTTTGAGGTAGTTTCCCTCCAGTGCTAGGTAGACTAGTAGACGTAGAACTGGAAGGGTTGGTAGACTCCTCATAGAAAGTAATGCCCCCTTCCACTGTCCCTTGACCTCCATTACCTGTGGTGGCCGCAGCTCTAAGAGGCAACATTCCTATAAGGATGATTACCAGACAGGAGAAAAAGAAAACTTTCAATTTTAGTTTCATATGATTCTCCTCCTCTATGGTTGACCTGCCATGATTGTCCATGTGATAACGCCAGAATAAGTTCCCACACTTGAAACGGTTGTTTTAGCAGGATCAGCAACTAACTGTAAACCTGTCATTGTAATGTCCTTTTGTTCGCTTACAGTAATTTCTTTTCCCCAATCACTGGTGATGTCTGTCGTACCACCTGTTGTGCTGGTATATACTGCTTGATTATTAGAACTTAGGGTTACTTCCTTCTTATCATTTGTGACGTATCGGATCGCGTCACTCATGATGGAACCTGTGCTTGTATTTTTCATTTCGGTTGTCACTGCTGCATATAGTATCCATCCGTTTGTTTTAGAGGCACGAGTATCTGTAATGATTAATTTCCCAGACGTCGTAGGATTATCCACACGCTGCGTTTTTGCATTATATGTCAGACTTCCAAAATCAACGGAAGTGGGTGCCGATTGTAAAAATAGCAACCCTTTGACAGTATAGGTAACCGTTTGAGTAGTATCTGTAATCTTTAAAGCTGTCTCATCTGTTGGACGTGATACAATTTCATACCCAGCTGTTTCTAACGCACTAAGTTGTGTTTGTACTTTTGCATACGTTGTAGACGTTAGATCAATCGTATCTCCGACATAGATAGGGGTAACAATATTATTTGTATCTTTTTCGCCAGCTGTTAAAGTGTACCCATCTAGGATAGTTCCTGCTTCGTTTTCAAATTGAACTGTGATGGCAGCATTCATATTGATGACAGTAACGCTAATGGTTCCTGTTATATCAGAGGCCAATCCCGATACTGAAGATGGAAGACTGATTGTGACAGTATATGGCGTATTAGGTGAGATATCTTTCAATCCGCTTAAACTACCTAAATCCGTTACAGTAAAGTCATTTACATCTGACCAACTAGTTTTTTCTCCCCCAGATACGCTATATGCAGTGGGGTTACACTTGGATAAAATATAGGTACTTAGCTCACTATCTGTCATATTACGAATATCTGCGTAGGACAACTCCAATGAGTCTCCACTAAGATTCGTGGAACTATCATAAACTATTAGTTCAGCTGTTTTTGTCGTAGTATTTGGTGCAGAGAGTCCTGCACTATCTACAGCAAGGTCAGATACAGTTAGGCTAACTTGTTTTGTTCCAGCAGTTTGCATCAGGGTAGCCATATCAGTTGAAGCAGTATAGCTGACAGGATAGCTACTCGTATCCGTTACTCCTTTATCCGTAATTGCACTTACAAATGCAGTTGCGGCTGGGGCAGTATCTCCCACATATGCATAATACGTCTTAGTCGTAACTTCAGGCGGCGTTTTATCTAGAACAGTTGTAGTTGCTGTTGAATATTTCCCAGCACGCCAACTGTAAACAGAAATCTCATCTCCAACATACAAAGTTACATCATCGGGAAGGGTGAATTCAAAATTCCCATTATCATCTGCCAACGCATTATAATATACCAATTTTCCGCTAGTATCATAATTATTAGAACTCGTTAGTGAACCAATAACAGTTCCTTTCGCAGATATTGTGACATAAGCATTTGGATTTGTAACTCCAGAAATTTTTTGACCATCCGTACGAAGTCTATTATCTGAAATATCATTAATATCTATAGTTACATCTGGAATCCATTCATAGAGTATTCGTTCAGAATTTTGAGTATCATATCCATCATTAGTAGACATAAAACTGTTAGCTATGCTCTGCTGCGAGCTATTAGCTGTTTTAGTTCTAATGGTTGTTTGTCGATACGTGATATTCGCATTGTAAATAGGAATCCAACTTTTATCATAGGTATCGTCACCAGCAGAACTATTGCCAGAATTCCACTGATAAACACTTTGAATATCCGCAGTAAATGTTCCATCAACCGAAGATGTTCCCATGCTAACAAGCGTAGCATTTGGATTTCCTCGAGCATCCAAATCTACACGATATGCATCTGAAAACTTAAACGTCGAGGTTGTTGCAGGCGCATTGATTAAATTTCTTACCCCTGTCGCTTTTTGTCCAGCTTCTTCAGTTAATGCTGCTGTAAACATTCCTCGATTCCCAATCAAAAGGGATCCATTCACCGCAACAAAATCACTTGTTGCGGTTGCTTGTTCTGTTCCAACAAAAGAGGCCTTACCGTAATCTTTGACAGTAAAACTGGAGTTAGCTTTTAGATTTAGCGCAGAACCACTAGTTGCACTTGCGGTTAGGTCAAGTAATCCTTGAGGGGTAGAGTCATCAATAAATTGAGCATTGTCAGATCCCACGGTTACTGTACTATACTCTGCCAACTCAACCGCCGGTCTACCACTTGCATCATTATCTATGGTTGCCTTAAGTGTTCCACCTGCCAAAATATTTAAATCTGAATATTGATATAACTTGATTCCAGCATATTTGGATTCTGTAGTGTTTCGATTACCGTCTGCTAATAAATTTAATGTTCCCCCATTGTCAATTGTCAAATTTGTTCGCTGACTAGCCGAACCACCACCTAGAAAAATACCAGTACGTGAAGTATTTCTGATGTCCATTGTTAGGGTAGAATCTGCTCCCACATAGAGCTTTCCACCTTTTTGAATGTTTATCCCTGCGTAATAATTTCCATTACTTGTATAATATCCCCATGTTTCGCCAGAACTTCCCTGTGAGACCATATTGACAGTTGCTTTACTACGAACAGCAACGTATGGAATTGTTCTTCCGGAAGAAGTAGGTACTGCTGCCAAATAAGATCCTATCAAAAGGCCATCACCATTCTCAACAGTGCAATTAAATACAGTATTATCATCAAAAATAACTCTGTAAGCTTCTAAGCCACTTTGATTCGGGTATGTTGACCGTGTTACAGTATTATTGTTTCCGGCATTATTTCCGTTGCTATAAGTGACTGTATATTGATTTGCTCTTGAAATCACATTGTTAGTTCCTCTAAAGTATAATGTTGTTGTCCAAGAGGCTGTTAACTGAGACCCTTCGTAAGTAGTGTCTTCAAATACCATAGTAGTAAAATTATAATTAAGTTCAGCCCCCATAAAACAACCATACGGATTTTGAGAATACATATGTATATTTTTTATATAAAAATTATGAGGTGTAGCCCCATCTGGATATGACCAACTGACAGCTCCTGTATCTAGTTTAAACCCTTGTCCGTCGATGACATAATCCCTTCTGTTAGAAGGGGCGTTACGTCTAATTATTCCAATACCCAAAGTATCACTTACAATATCGTTCCCTAATTTTATATAATCAGCTGTACCATTTAAAATTGCTGAATTCAATTCAGCAAAAGTATATACAGTGACAACCTCTTGTGCTGCTGCTTCTTTCCCCCAATTAGCATCTGAATCAGGTTTATAGGTAACACCATAATCAAAATCAAACAAAGATTCACTGGTAGTATTTAAAATTGTGGAATCTTTCTGAGAAGATTTGTCTGATTCACTAGATAATGCTAATGTATTTGTTGTTAAAGATAAATTGTATAGAGAAAGTGTTATAACAACAAAAATTACTAAACCCATCTTTCTAAATATTTTTTTCAAGATAACCCCTCCTTTTATAGAAAAATAATTTTTAATTATTTGAAAAGATACTTTTGCAATCAATACTTTTTTTTAATAATATCGATAATTAAGCTAAAGGCAACTGTATTTAGATTGATTCTAGCTGTAATATTTTTTTCTGATTGCGTATCCACCTAAATGTATTTTTTCCTTCACCTTAAGTTCCGTAAACTTTAGTTTTCAATTCTTAAAATTCATTTATCTATGTTTTATTAGAACAAATTTATTTTAATCAACTTGACAAACGAAATTGAAAAGCTCTAATAGGGAAATTCATTGTATCTTTTACATTTTATACATGATTACATAGATTTATCCTAATATTTTTGCATTAACTTTATCTTGTTTTAATTAAGAATAGGATAAAAATTAGAACCTTTATACATCAACATTGTTCGTAAACTATCGACGGCGAATGACGGCTTATCTCAGCGAATTTCGTATAGATAACGCTTACGTTTAACGTTTGAACTTGTGGCTCTACTAGCACAATATTTTTTTAAGATATATAGGCAGCTATTTTTTCTATTGTCTGTAAGCGTTGATCCATTAGAACATCTGAATACACATCTAATGTTAGTTGAGTAGATTTGTGTCCGAGCAATGCACTCACTGTAGGTATATCTGAGAGTGCTTCGAGGCAACGTGTCGCAAAGGTATGACGTAATTGATGAAAATGGATATGCGTAAGGTCTACTTTTTTTCTTATTGTATGAAAATAATTTGTAAGTAGTCTTGGCTCACATGGACCATCATTGTTCGTAAATACCCATCTGTTCATTGCATTATTATGTTTGTAGTGTATCAATTTCTCTCTTAGATAGGGGGTCATAGGAATCACTCGAATTGAATTTTTGGTCTTCGTCTCATCAATGTGTATGTGAGTTTTAGCAGTTGTTTTCCCTTGATCTAGTATACGTTGACATGTTTTTGAAACCTGAATGATATTTTTATCAAAGTCTATGTCGTGCCATTCTAGTGCAGCAATTTCACCTATTCGCATTCCCGTGTGTAAAGCAATTAAAACAGGTAACCCCTTCTTTTCAGGTTCTTGGTCCGCAGCTAAAGTTAATTTTTTTTGTTCGGATAATGAGAGGGACGTTACCTTAGTCCAGTCCCTTTTTGGTAATTTAATGAGGGACAAAAAAGTAGCGTCACATTGAATACTAGACAATCCTGAAGACAGTATTTGTTTAAATAGGGTAAAGATAGACTGAATCGAACTCATGCTTAAGTGGTTGCTTTGAAGTTCTTCAATATATGAATAGATACTTTCTTCATTAATTTCGTATAATTTTTTGTGTTTGAAAATGGGTAAAATATACTTGTTTAATTTGTAGTGATAATTTGAAAGTGTCGTCTTTTTTACTTGTAGTTCTATCCGCCTCAACCAAACCGTAACCCATTCCTTGAAAGTGAGACTAATTTCTGGTCTAGGTTTCATGACCGTGGGTTGATAGCTTGATTTAAATACGTTCAACACGCGTTTTGTTTCTTCTCGAGTATTCCGATACACATATCCGTATTGAATAGATCCGTCTAATTTTCTCCCTTTAATGTATCGACCTTCCCAACGGCCATCTTTTCTATGATATATATTTTCTCCTTGTCGACTCATAAAAACATCCTTTCAGTTTGTTTGACGGTTTATTCTACTAAATTAAAAATTGTCAGTAAAGCTCAAAAAAAAGTGTATTGACAATAAATAACTCGGAACATATAATAAATAAGAAGACAAATTTGATTAGAAATTTTAAGTTAATGAAAATTTCCTATTCTTAATTAAAACAAGAAATATTTATAAAGTTAAAATTAATTTTTTTTCTTGTCATTTTAACTATACGGTGCGGTTGAAATCCTTACTAATCAATACAAAAAAGCAACCTGTTTAAAAAAAGACAGGTTGCTTTTTTGTATTGATACTATTTCTTTTTTTGTCTCTTTCGTTCTTCAAGAGTGATGAGTTAGTCAAGCAAAGTTGACATGGAAAAGTCTATTTTCTTGACTAACTCACATTGATAAAATCAAAAAATTAGCCTCATAGCACTATAGTTCACATGCCACGCCTTATAATAACCTAATATTTAAAATCATCTTAATCATAGAAAATGAGTTATAATATAGTAAACAATTGTGGAATGGCAACCCCTATTTTGACAAAAATTATGTAGTGTATGTATAACTGCATAGCCCGATTGCCCTTGACAACGAGCCTCCCTGGATGTGATTGCCTCGGTGCGTGGCAGGTATTCAAGAATCTTGCCCCTACTCAGCGCGAACACATCCAGGCTCATTATCAAGGGGAGGCTGCGCCAATCTCAGATTTCGGTAGCCGACGGGCGTTTCATAGCCAAGTGATCCATGAATTCGTAGATGATTCCACCAATTCACGTAATCAAACACCTGTAATTGCAGCTCAGCCAATGTCTCGAATTTACTTGGATAAACAAATTCTACTTTAAACGATTTGTAGGTAGATTCGGCGACGGCATTATCGTAAGGACAGCCTTTTTTTCTTAAGGATCGTTTGATCTCGAAGGCAGTCAAAATCTCTTCAATCGTCTGGTTATCAAATTCCTTTCCACGGTCTGTATGGAATAATTGGACTTTTGTCAGTGGGTAGCCGATGCGTTGAAACGCTTGCTTCACTAACTGTGCATCCTTGTTTGGTCCACATGAATGACCAATAATCTTACGGTTAAATAAGTCGATGATAAAGCAGACATAGTGCCACTTCGCACCAACGCGCACATACGTTAAATCTGTAATAATTGCCTCCAAGGGTTTCCGATTGGAGAAGGAACGATTGAGTTGGTTGCCAATCGGTGAATGATTCACGGAAGCAGTGTGATGACGAAATTTAGCTTTCGTATAATTGGACTTCAAGCCCCGTGAAGCCATGATTCGTCCGATTTTTCTTCGGCTGACAATCATTCCCCGTCGAGCCAGAGCAATCTTGATTTTTCGTGTACCATAGTTTTTCCGGCTATGTTCAAATTCTTCTGTGATGGCTTCTTGCAACTCAGCCTTGCAAGGTGGTGCTTTTGGTTGATAATAGTAGGTTTGTCGAGAGATATTTAAGACTTTACACATCGCTGATATCGAGTACTTATGCTTGTGGGCATCAATTACTTGTCTTTTCGTCCGAATATCAGCGTTGCTTGCTTTAAAATATCATTTTCCATTTCCAACTGTTGGTTTCGTTTGCGGAGGGCAATTAGTTCCTTTTCGGCAGGTGTTAAGTTATCTGTTTCTTTGAACAAGCCGCTTTGTTTTGCTTGGCGCAGCCATTTATCAAAGGCCGACGGTGTCAAATCGTATTCGCGAATGATGTCTACTCTGGGCTTTCCTGAATTATACAGGTCAATCATTTGTTGTTTAAATTCTTTGGTGAATGTTCGGCGTTGTCTGTTTGACATAAGATGTTCCCTCCAGTGTGTTTCCTTCTAGTTTACACACCACATCTTTTCTGTCTAGTCTAGTGTAGCCTATCCAACTGCAATGATTTGAAAAAAATTTTTTTATCTTTGTTTTTAAGTTAACCTAGTCCAACTTTTCTTTTATCTGATATAACTTATTTTAAAATCAAGTCAATGCCATTTGTGTTAAAATTATCTTTTCAAACAATTAAAGTAACCCCTCTATTATCAGGGTATACTCTTCCTAATAAATATAGGCCATTTTCCCAATTGAAATCTACAATTATCAAAATACTAAGGAGATATTATGAAAAAAAAATATACCACTATAATAATTCTTCCAATAGCCATCTTCGCTATTTATATAGCAGCTTTTTCTTTCAAAAATACACTAGATAAACAAGATTATTTTAAAGTTCCAAATTCGGTCGATCAAGTAGTTATTACATCGGCTAATTATTCTTTGCCACCTGAATATGCTGAAGAAACAAGTAAGACTTATACATCAAAAAAAGATGTAAATAAATTTGTAGAAATATTTGATTCGTTAAGTTTAGGAGAAGTAGATAATAGTAACTTGGTTGGGGGCGAAACTATTAGTGTAGATTTTTATAAAACTGGCCAAAAAGTTAGGTCGTATACTTTCTATAATGATGATGTTCTAAAGAATAATAAAACTTATTCTGTTAAAGGAAGTACCATAAATAAATTATTAGATGAAATGAAATAATCTAGTTAACATGGGAATCAGATATAGTTTCTGTTATTTAACAACCTAGTAGACATAATGCCGATTATCCAAAGCAGCCCGCTAGATGGTGATCTAGCGGGCTTTTGCTTGTGAATTTTTTTAAGTAGTAAAGTGGAGTCTCGTTATAAAAAGAGGGGCGGTTGTTAAAGCGAATTGCAACATATCAAATATTTATAGGAGATATTTTAACTATGCCCTGTCCCTACTTTTCAGTATATCATGAATCTAGTCTCCGATTATGAATTGTTTGTTCTAAAGAGTCTAAGTAGACTACATCTTCTACATTGTTAATATGATGACGAACCAAGTTATTAACAGTAGTAGGAGGGAGTATGGATAGATAATAATCCTCTTCAGAAATAATGGGAATAAATTTTCGTGCTAGGACCGTACCTGATAGTTCAATCTTACCTACTTTAATCAAAGGCAGAAGGCCTTTATTTTTTTGCCCAAATTTGAATGAGTGAAACAAAAAATAGGCTTTTAGATGAATAGGATATTAGGAGTGTTTTTCGGATCTATAATTTATGTTACTGAAGAATCAAAATTGATTCTTCAGTAACATTTTCAATTTTAGGTATTAAAAAATATCGCTCGCTAGTATGATTAAATTAGCTATTTGTCAGCTAGTGTTGGTGAAGTGAAACCAGTAGAATAATGTCATAGTTCTTTTAATTCGTCACACCATGATGAGCGGGAAAACTGTCCAACTCTAATTTTTCAAAGGCAAAACCATTTGCTTTGCCATACTCAATAATTTGTTTTAACGCATCGGCTGATGTCTGCTTGGTATCATGCATCAACACGACATTATCAACATCTTCTTTTAAGTTCGTGGTCACGTTTTGATAGGGAATTTCAGCAGAGGCTTGGTTGCTGCCATCGCCGCTAGAAACATTCCAATCAAAATACTGATAGCCACGATCCACGACTTCTTTAACAAGAGCACTCATAATCCCTTGCGAATAATTAGCGCTGATACCATTTGAACTACCACCAGGAAAGCGAATAATTTTCGATTCTTCTCCAGTAATATTTTGTACCCGCTTGGAGATTTGTTCCAAATCATCAAAATAATTATTAATCGATGCATAAACCTCCGCATAGTCATGACTATTGGTATGGAGGCCAATAGTATGACCTTCATCAAAGGCCTGCTTAATCAAAGCATCCGGACCGCCACCTACGACAAAGAAGGTCCCCTTAATATTTTCCTCTTTTAAAATTTGCAAAAACTGCGGCGTAGTTGTCTCATTCGGTCCATCATCAAAAGTTAAATAAATACGCTTCGTCACAACATTGACGATTCGTTGAATTTCATGGACACCGCCGGCTGCATCGGTAACTTGATAGATCAATTCATAGCGGCCCGGCGTTTGGGTGTCGACGTTGCCAGAAACCACTAATTTATCTTGAATGTTAGCATCATCACCGCCACTCACCTGAACGCCAACTTCATGATAATCCCGGCCGATATACAAATTCATTTCACTTGGACCTTGGAGCACCATCTCAACCGGAGCTACAGTTTTCGGCTGAGTAACCGAAACCTTACGAATGACATGGCTTTTCAAACCGAAATAAGAAACTGTGTAATCCAATTGATAGTCACCGGCGACCCGAGAATCCACCTGGCCGTCAACATGATAAGCAGTTTTTGGCAAAGTTTTATTCTGGTTTTTTAATTTGACACCCGGGTCTTCAAAATTTTGATTTAGCGTTACCTCAATATTGTCGGCCCCCACTAATTCCAATTGTGGGAAATTTATGTAAAAAAGGCTACCGAATCCGGCAATTAGCAGGACGAGTAGCCCAGCTACTACCATGTTCGAATTTTTTCGCTGTCGCTTTCGGCGGCGCCGCTGCAATTCTCTTCGATTCATTTGTATAAACTCCCTGTCCCAAATTTCATCAATACTTTTCAATTAGTATATCCGAAAAGTATTGAAAAATTCAAATTAAAACCCTAAGGGCCTTGAATGGTGGTGCTAAGTTTAAAAAAATTGGCAAGGAAGCTATTCCTAAGCATAAATTCCAGCTCTATAATTTATTAGGCCGTGACTTTAGTGCCTCAAAAGACAAAATAAATAAGTTGAAAAAAATAAAACGAATGATGCTCTGACGTTGTCACTTTGAAACACTAAAACTAAAGTCCTAATATCGGAAAAATACCGGAGGCAATAATTGAGGAAAAAATCCGATAAGATCTAGGAAAAAGAGCATTAAAGCTTTAGGTTTTAGCCATTTAATCCAAATTTCATTATTGAATCGGATATAACTTGACTAGAAATTTTTTAATGGTGTAATATACGCCTTTAAAAAAACTAGATGGAAAAGGTGTGGACATATTCCTGGACTAAAATTGAACTCAGGAGGAATGTTTGTATGTTATCCTACATTTCCAAACGTTATTTAAATCATTGATTCACACAATGCGAATTATAAAAAGTAACACACCAGACTAACATTTGACGCGCGTTTGCTTGTGAATTTTGAAAACTAGTCTGTTTTAAAATTTTGAAACGTGAAAAAGTTGCTATTCCTCATTCGAAAAGTAGTTAAAATTTTTTAAGTGGTAAAGTGAAGGCCTGTTATGAAAACATCTTTTAATAAATGAACACAAGTTTTTGATACTATCTAACACCAAGCACCACAAGAGAAAAATAAAGGTTCAAAAACTTTTAAGTTTCTGAACCTTTTCGGATGTTTAATTTTGAATACATGAAATCCGTCGTTAGTGGAAAAAATCATAGTGCACTCCTACCATTAAAAAATTATACTAAAGTCTTTTCATCATTTTTACTGTTTCTGTTTTGTAACCTATACTCTCGTAAAGTCTAAATGCTCTGGTATTTTGTGAGAATACATTAAGCCCAACTGCAGAATACCCATTTTCTGTTGCCCATTCTTCAGCTAAGGTCATCAATTTTTTTCCAAGTCCATTTCCTTCTGCGGATTCACTAACTATAATCCTAGAAATATAACCGTATTTTTCTCCGCTTATCCAGTCGACATCGGTTTCTAACTGAATAAAAGCAATAATGTGTCCATCTTGTTTTACGACCATAATAGTATTGGATTCATTTTCTAAATCTTTTTCCATCAAGCTAGCTTGTTTTGCTTTAAAGATTTCTTCAGGTACGCCGTCTGGGAGAGTGAAGTCTGAGAGTCTTGAAACTAGTTCTAGCAATACTTCTTTGTCAGTAGCCTTATTATATTTATCAAATTTCATGTTTATCTACCTCTAAATTATTCGTTTTGTTAAATTTATTATATCAATGAATTACACTGAAATGTAATATTATTGAATCTGCTAAACCCTGAGTTAGTCTACATAACCTACATTATAACAAGTAGCCCGCCAGACCAGCGTCTGACGGGCTTTCCCTTGTGAATTTTTGAAAGTTAACGGTTTTATAATTTGAAACGTGAACAAGTAGCTATTCCTCCCTCAAAAAAGTTTGTGAAATTTTTTGAGTAGTAAAGTAGAGTCTTGTTATAAAAAGAGGGACAGTTGTTAAAGCGAATTGCAACATATTAAATATTTTTAGGAGATATTTTAATTATGCCCTGTCCCTCCTTACTAGTATATCATGAATCTAGTTACGCTTATGAATTCTTTGTTTTAACGAGTTCAAGTAGTCTACATCGGTCACACTGCTAATATGGTGACGTACCAAATTATATATAGTAGTAGAAGGCAGTACGGATAGGTAATAAGCTTCCTCAGAAATGGTAGGAATAAATTTTCGTGCCATGGCTGTGCCAGCAATTTCTACTCAAAAGTTTGGTAATGACAGCTGCAATAGCATTCTTACTCTCATCTGGTAATAATAAAGTAACGTCCGATACGGACAAGCACTGTTCATTGCGCAAAAAAAACTGTACTACTTGTTTTTCTTTAATTGTAAGATGTTCCATGCTATCACTTTCTTTCCATATGTTAAGTTTTGTGCTAAAATAGAAGTAACAAAAGAGAACATACGTCAATATGCCCTCCGAGTAGAACCGTTTAAGACGGTAGCAAAATTGGTTTAAAAAGTAACCGTGATCTCGCCAAAGATTAGACGGTTACTTTTTTTTGTCGTTTTTAAGCAAGTCCACAATCAATTTTATCAAGGCAATGGTAAACATACCAAAACTCAATAACAATTGAATTGTCTCTAATGCAGACAAAAGGCTT
>NZ_JBXPBQ010000020.1:0-11581 GCF_056924355.1 Enterococcus sp. LJL90
TTATAACCGAAATCGAATCCATAGCTCGATTTACTATCTAACCCCACAGGAGTTTGAAGAGTTGGCAAAAGCAAAAATGGCGTAACCGTCTCTACTAAAATGTGTCCAAGATATTGACTCAAATCCAAAGTTTCAATACAAAGAGAAAGCTTGAAAACTTCAGCTTTAAAAGAAATGTTGTGTACCCTTAAGGAAAAGATTGAAGAACTGATAGATACAGTTGTAGTGGGTGTAGAGTAAAAAAAAATGAAGCACAATGCCGATTATAAAAAAAGCCAGTTCATCTTGTGAACTGGCTTTTTCTTTACATAAGTTATGTTATACCAAGTCACTTCATTCGTAATATGATAGCGTTTTAAAGATAAAAAGAGTAGACTGAAATTGAGCCAACATAAGGGGGAATGAATGATGAAAAAAGTATATTTAATAGCCGTATTTTTAGTTTCAATTCTAATTATTTCAGGATGCACAGCAGATACTGACAAAACTACGGATACTTCAGTATCAATAACTAATTCTGTAGAAAATTTCGATGCTTCTTCAAGCCAATATACAAGTAAAGTTTATTCTAATAAAGAAGACATACCCGATACATTAGAAGTGGGTGGAGAGAAACTAACCCTTCGGTATATAGCCAAAGAAGATCAGCAAGATTCCTATACAGCGTACTATGAATAAGCAAAGGAAAGCCCGCTCATTAATTATTATAAGCGGGCTTCTTTTCTACGTTACATAATTCTCCTTATACAAAGCGGAATTCTTTATTTGATATAATTAAGCTACCAAATTTTAAGGAGGCTTATATGATTACATCAACACTCACTACTTACCCAGGTAAAAAAATTGTGAAAGATTTAGGGATTGTATATGGATATGATGATAAACTCAGGGCTATACGAGGTATAACGGCTATTGCTGATTATTTAGAGCAAGCACTGAGTGTTATCACTAAAAATGCTGAAAAATTAGGTGCTAATGCAGTGTTAGGAATTTCATTTTCCATGACAGATAGAGCTATCCCAGCTGTCATTGGAACTGCAGTATTTCTAGAAAATGAAATCTAATTGAATTTTTGGGATATAATTTGAATCAGAACAAGTGATACAACCAATTAAGTCGTTATTTAACAGTTAGTAGACATAATGTGCATTATCCAAAGTAGCCCGCCAGATCAACGTCTAGCGGGCTTTCCTTTGTGAATTTTTCAACATCTAGCGTTTCTCATTTTTCAAACCTTGATTTAACGCTATTTTAACCTCTAAAAAGTTAGTGAAATTTTCTTTATCGTGATAATCAGACTCGTTATGAAAAAACTGCTGAGGCTTATCTTATACCTCAGCAGAAAGAAAGAAACAATGTGGTAAAATATTACCTATGTTGTCGGAAATAGTTTACAACAAGTCACAGAATTATTTAAGTAGTTTGCTTTGTCATAAAAAAAGCCAATCAAAAAGATTGGCTAGATAAAACTTAGTCAAGAGGAAAATAAAATTTAATCATTAAGTACATTTATTAAACCCTTTTAAATCTAAAAAGACTACTTTGTACTTTTACAGCAAGCAAATTTCTTTCCAAACTACTTATAAACCGGGCATTTTCAATTTTTTTTGAAGATATGAAATGACTGAAATACAGGCCATTCCCTAATAAGTAGCATTTTTTTCGTGCTTCCTACTGCTGATAGCTTTAGTCTCGTTTTTCGTTAAAAATAGCTCCTCATCGGCACTCGCATAATACTTTGAATTGAGTGTCAGATTACCGTCCTTATCTCCTTTATTGACAAGCGATAGGAGAAATGGGCTGAATCCAAGAACACCTAGCAAAAGTGAGCCAATCCATAACGTTTTTCTGTTAAACATACTTCTCACTCCTTATTTTCTAGAGCAGGCCCATCATAAGGGAAGTTTAATCAAGAGCGCTACTATTGGAGGTTATCTTATAAGCCTGCTCTTTCTCCTTAGTATACCATGTCTCGCAAAATAATGAAGCGCTTTCTCTTGCCGGCTTTTCCATTTGACTGTATACTAATGGAGTAAGGAACCAATGATTCCCACAATTAGGATTTCGAAAATTTAGAGTAGTGTATTTTCTAAAAGAATGAAGCTAGTTGGCACGCTCAATGCGAGGCGTGTAAGTGAAGTTGGTTACACAAAAAGAGGAAAGGCGTGGGAACGTGAGACACTCCTTACAGTTTCTGGAAGGGCTAACAAATTTTATATAAAGTACAAAAGAATTACTCCTTGAAACGCATCGAATCTTGTCCGTTAGCCCTTCTTTTTTTCTATCTTGTTTCTCTCTCTCCTAAGAGGACTTTAAGCCACTCCAACAGCGTCGTAGCTACACAAAAAAATGGTCTTTACTTTTCAAGTAGAGACCATTTTTTTGTCACCAAATTATCAAAAATTATAAGTTTCTCTCTCACCTAAAAGTTTCCTCAACTATCCCTATAGTTTACTGGTAGAGACTTCTAAATCCCGTCACTAATTTTAAAAATTTACATCATAAATTTCAGATTATTAGTCCCTTAGTTGTGTCTTTTTTCTCCTAGATTCCTCCTCCTAACAAGCTAACCAAATTTAAAAATTCACACTGTTGTCATATTTCACAAAGAAATCCTGTAAGAGCATAAGGGAAACCTGACCCCAAAAAGGGGGAATCCGCAGAGCGGATTGGTTTTAGCTTGACCCCAGTATTTTTTCACATGCGGCAAATATAGCCATATTTGCCGCACCCTATTTTTTTGTGATGTTTTTGAAACGAGCTTAACTAAAAAAAGCGAAGGTCAGTTTCCCTACTTTTTTCTCTCACACTACGCAACTAAACACGGTTGCATTTTGTTCGTCAAGTGCTCCACTTAAGTTATATGGATTGTTCGATCTCCTTCAAAAAAAAGCAAACCCAAATCGAACCATTTTCCCAAAAAAATAGTTCTAAGTTAGTTAATGAACAGTCAATTTCATTTCCAAAACTGAGACCATTTTTTGACAATCCATGCATCTTTACGATTGAAGATTCCGTTTGTAATTGTTCCTCCTCTTTCTTACTTTCGTGACCCGATTCTTCTGCATATGTAACTAATAAATGAGACTAGAGTTGTTCAATTGGGCGTTGCAGGTCTTTTAACATTCAAAAGAAGAAAATTTTTCATAAGTAAAGAACTTGTTACAACAAAAAAAGCCATTAAGCAACTAACTTGGTGGCTCTTTTCGTTTAATCTAATCTTTATTTTTCCGGAATTGGTTGGACTAATTTATAGCCTTTTTTCCATTTAATTTGAATTAATTCTTCTGGTTCTAGTTTTTGTTTCGTCCATTTTTCTTGAATTCTACGTACAGGTTGGGATAACTGTGCCATTCGGGATTCTATCTTAGTGTCATCCATCCCAACAGATCCCCATACTCGAAGAGCTAATTGCTCTCTTGTGATATAAATATTAGGGTGTTTTTCTAATTCAGTAAGTAATTTCCTCTCGGTTTTAGACAACGAAGATTTAAACTCCAGCGATTTAAATAAAAACGTTCTAGGTGATAGATTGGTATGTGCGCCTTCAGATATTAGACCAGATTGTTCGGAAAGAAACTCTCGTAAGTCGATAAAAGAAATAGCTGGGTTTAAGAAATTGGCTTCAATTTCAGTATCTTCTTCCATTTGAGCTACTCGAAAAATCATGTTCGCAGAGTTTCTTGTTTTTTTCGACAACGCTAAGCACTCGTGATTAGTCAGCGTCTCACTTAATAAAATAATGTGAAACAAAGAAAGATCTACATTCGTTTTTAAAGCATCCGTCACTTAAGTTCTTAGTAATTCACTGGAACTATTGATGTGTTCCCCAGGTGCATAGATGGCACCATGTACTCCTAATCCGACTCCATAGAAAACCCATGCACTGCTGGTATATAAACAATAGTGATGTCAGGTTTCCCTTCTGCTATTTTCCCTAAAATTTCTAACTCCCAAAAGTATTGTACTCTAAGGGCACCCCCTAAAAGTACACCTTGAGATGGCTTGAAAATCCCTTGACAACAACAATAACACAAAGTACTCTAAGGGTGTGCTTTTTAAGTTTTTATGAAAAGGGGGATTTTTAATGATTGTTGGGTATGCACGAGTTTCTACTCAGGAACAAAATCTTGACCGTCAAATTGAGAGTTTAACAGCCTATGGCTGCGAAGAAATATTCACGGAGAAATTATCAGGTAAGACCACCAAAGGCAGACGTATCTTTCAAGATTGTTTATCCTTTCTCCGTAAGAAAGATTCGCTTGTAGTCGCTTCATTAGACCGACTAGGGCGCAACTACGACAATATTACAAACGTCGTCCGAGATTTAAGCACTCGCCAAATAAACTTAGTTGTGTTGGATATGCCCTTTTTAAATGCTGAGATTCAAGATGAGAGTATGGCACGTTTATTTAAAGATATGGTGATTAATCTATTGTCCTATGTGGCCGAGAACGAGCGTAAGAAGATGTTACAGCGCCAAAAGGAAGGAATAGCTGTCGCTAAGTCTAAAGGCGTGTACAAAGGCAAACCGTTGGAATATTCAGCAACCGCTAAGGATCACAAAAAGCGAGTGCTTTATTTTGGGATAGTACAAGATTTAAATGCTGGTGAGCCGATTATGAGTATTGTTAAAAAGTATGGGGTCAGTCGAAATCTGGTGTATCGAATCAGGAAAGAATTAAAGAATGGGGAACACTGAAAACTAGTGTTCTCTTTTTTTATATTGGAAATTGAAGTATTATCAAGCGTATCACCATGAAACGGAGTTTATGAAATGGCTGAAACGCTTTATACAATACGTCAGATAGCTGATATAGCAGGAGTTTCCAAGGTTACGATGTACCGATATATTACTGAAAATTCGTTTCACGAAACGTTAATGAAACGAAACGCTAAAATGTATGATGAAACGACTAAAAACCTTATTTTGAAAGGATTTTCTAGCAGAACCGTTTCAAGCGATTTAGAAACGGCTGAAACGGTAGATGTGACTACAAATTTGCTAAAAGACCAAGTTAAAAATCAACAGTTACAGCTTGCAGAAAAAGACGAGCAGATTAAACAACTCCATAAATTATTAGACCAGCAACAGCAGCTATCTTTACAAGACAAAAATCAAGTTAAAGAACTGAAAGAGCGTATCAGCGAATTAGAGGGGCTTATTGTAGCCCCTGACGATTTTCAGGAAGATACAGATATAAATACTCCCGAAGAACCTAAAACTTCTGAGAACGTAACTGACAGCTCTAAAAAGCGTAAATGGTTTCAATTTTGGAAATAAAAAAAGCTTGATTGCAAATTAAGAATTCACAATCGAGCTTATCAACATTTAAGGGTTGTAGGAAATCCTACCAAGCGTTTTTTTGGTTTTGTGCGCACAAAACCGTAGCTTGCCCTACTTACTCCCTATTCTTTTAACCAATTATGCAAAGTTACTTTAGGCAAAACATCATCATGCAGCTTTTCACGGAAACGAAATTCTAGGCGATCAATTCGATTGCCTTTTTTTGCTTTGATTTTTGTAATCTCGAATGGTTCAAAATACTTGGATAACTCTTTTTGAATTGGTCGAAGAACTTTCTTATCAATATCTGACATTTTGTAGCTATCTGGAATATCTAGCAACTCTCGAAACTCACTAATCTTGACCGTATAATAGCCAGTTGTTTTGAATTGTTTCAAAAGTCGATACATAGACTTGGAATAGCTAGAATTTAATTCCGTAAACTCTAATAATTCAAATTGTGTAAATTCATTACTCAGATTATTTAAGATGTATTCTAATTCTGGATTGATAGATATTTCAACAAATTGGTGTATTGGATTTATTTGGAAACCAGTAAACAAGACAAATTTGTAAATAGTTCCGTAGTTATCTGTTTCTCTGTATGTTAAGTGAAGCATTTTATCGTAAATGTTTTCTAAGTCCTTAACAAAACGTTTTATTGCCGTAGGTTTATACTCGCTTAATTCTTTCAAGCTATCAAAAGAAAATCTAACCTTACTCTGACTTTGATTTTTCATTTTCGCACAAATAGCAAAGAATAGGTTCATCTCAACAGAGTTAAATTTTTTTAATGGGATAGTATTCAACTCGTTTTTATATTTAACTGTCAAATCATTCATCAGAGACCCACCTTTTTTTAATTTAATCTAACTAACTATCCTTAATCAGTCAAGGTCTTATCTAACATAAAGACCCTTGTACTCAGACAAAAAGACCTTCATAGTCAGACAAAAAGACCTTCATAGTCAGACAAAAAGACCTTCATAGTCAGACAAAAAGACCCTTGTACTACACCTCTAATCTTACAGCGCCAAGCGATACAGCACACCTAAAAAGGGTTTAAAAAAGATATTAAAAAGATATTAAAAGAACTATAGACAATTTTACTCTTTACTCTCTTTGTATTACAATGACATACAAAGGAGCTGAACAGCATGGCGATGATTACAATTCGTGTCAGCGATCAAGAAAAAGAATGGCTAGACCATATGGCGGAATTTTACGGCATTACCTTATCGGAGTTGATGAAAACTTATTCTATGGCGCAATTAGAAGACGAGTACGACAAACAAACTGCGGATATCGCTCATAAATTATGGGTGGAAGGCGGTAAAGAGACGGTTAGCATGACCGAGATGTTAAAAGAGTTTGGTGGCGTTTAATGGTCTATCGGTTAGAATTCAGCAAAGACGTTCAAAAACAATTGAGAAAAATGGATAAGCACCAAGCCGCTTTAATTGTTCGCTGGCTTTACAAGAATGTAGACGGTACAAAAATCCCTACACAGCATGGAAAAGCTCTTACAGACGATTTACGAGCGTTCTGGCGGTATCGTATTGGAAACTATCGGGCAATTGTTGAGATTGAAGATGATAGATTGGTGATTACAGCTATTCAGGTAGCCCATAAGCGGAATATTTATGATTGAGGACAGAAAAAAGCCAGTCAAGCGAATGACTGGCTAGAATATTGAACCTCAACCGTTTTCCGCCAGTTGAGTGTATCTGTGAGTTAGCACTATGGGAGAGTGCTTAGTTAAGTTTAATTTTACGGAAAATTTGCTAAAAATCAAGATTCAATTCAACTTGTTTCCTTTGGTAAGTATAGTGTCTATATGTTATGTATAGCGATTTTTGTGAATCACTTAGGCGAGTTTTTGGCTAGGTTAACTAAGTGAATTGTCTATGGCAGCTATGCAGTTTTTTTAATAGGTTCGCCCCTCTGATTATTTTTGTAAGAGCATAAGGGGAACTGGGGTCAGACAGGCTGCCCCGCCTTGCAAGACAAGACTTTCCCGTGACGGCACCAAACAGGCCAATTCACCCTAGTTTCGCCCGTTTTTCCGCCCCAATAAATAATTACGTTTGCCCAATTTTATTTTATGAAATTTTTGGAAAATCAGAAAACTATGCCAACAAACAAAGAAGCACCGTAACAAGTTTAATCGCTTGCTACGGTGTTTTTTATAGTTTGCAAAAGATAAGGTCTAAAAAAGTAATAAATCAGGCTTTTCATCATAGATTTTTTTCTACTCTATTTTTTCGATAGTTACAGCCCCCCAATCCATAACATTGGCTAAATGAACATATCCGCTGTATATATTAAAACCCAGAGCTATAACACTTATTACATAAACTAACTTATAGAATGAATTAGTTTTTTTATTACGCCAAAAAATGAACCCACATAAGATAATACCTAAAGGAAAAATGAAAGAGGCTATTCCAGCTAATAATATCAATAACAGCCCTTCGTCCTTATGTTCAAATGTTTTTTTTTGTATAAAACGCAACTTCCTTTTTTTATCATTAATTGCTAAATTATTTTGTTCTATTTGTTTTTTTAATTGTTGATTTTCTTGAAGAAGATCATCGATTGAAACTTTATAGATTTCACTCAACAAAACTAAATTATCAATGTCTGGATAGCCACGACCATTCTCCCACTTTGAAACAGATTGTCGGGATATATTCAGTTTTTCCGCAACAGCAGTTTGAGATAATCCAGAGGATTCTCTATAAATTTTTAACTTTTCAGATAAAACCAAGATACTATTCCCCCTTTGATTACTTCACGATTAGTTGTCCATTAGAAATAGTTGTAGTCACACTGGCGTTTGTAGTAATGAGCCCATCTTTTTGTTTAAAGCTACAGATAGCTTGAGTTGAAGTATGCGTTAATGAATTGGATACGATACTACCTTTGAGTGCTTTTAAATTTAAATTGCTAGTTCCGGTAAACTGATTTTTGCTATTTACTGTTACATTATAACTGACCGTCCAACTTCCTTTGGATGTTTTAGATATTTTATAAGTCCCAGAAGAAAGACTAGCTCTAGCAACACTAGGCAATTTTTCAATAGTTAAAATCATTTCCTCACCATCTTCTTCAACTACAGTTAATTGCTCAATTTGATTAGCCCCCTCTAAATCATAAACTAGCTCTTGATTACTTTCGGCTTGTGCGTACACGGGTACACATAGGATAAAACAAAATACAACCAATAATATTAAAAAAAGTTTTTTCATCTCCATCACTCCTCGTAAGTTTGATAGTCCAATTATATAAAAGAACAGTACATTAAAGAAAGAACAAAAATCTATGATTGGGGCAACTATTGGTTTACATAGCATTTATTAACAGAATGTAAACGAGCGGTTTCTTACATTTTCTCTTAAAATACACAATACTAAATTTGTAAAAACAAAGTAATAGATTGGAAGTAAGAAGTATCTTTAATATGAATTTTAAATTAAGGGAGGAATAAAAATGAAATTATTTAAAACAGGTCTTATTTTGTGCACAGCGTTGATTGTTGGAATGACAGTGTTGCCGACTGGGGTAAGTATTGCTTATGCAAGCGAAATTCCTCAGACAACAATTGAAGTAGCAATAAATAATGATACTTTTGTTAATGTAGATGTACCGATAGTAACAAATGAGGAATTTCAAAACGGAGAATTATCTGATGGTTCTTTGCTACCAGATGAGTTTCAAATCGCCCCAGAAAAAAATATATCACGGTCTTCTACAGGCGGATATAATTATGTTTATAAACGGAATTATACTGCCATTGTTAAACGTTCCGCAGTAATTGGAGATCATCCTGGTATAGGTAAGAAGAAAAATGTAGCGTATTATTACTTAGCTAGTACAAAAGCCTCTGCAAGTTTCTCTTTTGGTTACGGTCTTGTTTCAGTAAGTTTCTCAAATGCAAGCAATGGAGTAACAGCTTACTCAATCAAATCTATATCCACAGGATGGACTCAGCTTAGAATCAGAGGGGACGTTCGAACAAGCAATTATACAGTTTCTGTATATGATAGATACTCAGGTAAATTTATTAGATCTTATCAAGAGAATAATAAAAAAAGTGTGGAAAGTATTTGGTACGATACAAGATTAGCGTAACCACTAAATGAACTTAAAATATGATATTCAAACTTTGGGGGAATTAAAATGGGTAATAAAAAGGATTCTGTAAGCGTGCTTAAAAAATATATAAATGTTAAAAACAAGAAAAAAATTGGCATAGTAATACTTATACTATTTGTCATTAGCATAGTGTTATTTTCTTTAAGGCTCTATAATTACCCCCCTTTTTCAAAAAATAAGATTGGTGGAATAGAAGATAATCAATTTGTTCAAATTAAACAAGACAATGGAATTAGTAGTTTATTATTTACTTCTGGGGGCGAAATTAATTTTAACTCTTCTTATGAAAATTTCTCAGTCTATGCAGACTATTATGAGTATGGGGAATTAATAACCTCTAAACAGATTTTCGAAAATGAAAGTTCTGAGAATAACTTCAGCGGAACTATTAAATATGGATTGTTGAAGGATAGAAATTCCATTTTAGTGGATGTAAATATAGGTGGAGCCATGTCTAGTTACGATGATAAATTAGATGAAATTGGATTTTCAACTGGAGGAACTCAAAATGATTTTCCAACAGGGATTATATCTGAAGTTGGAACAAGTAGGCGACAAAAAATTGTAAAAAATAAAAAGTATTACTTTTTCCTTATGACAAATGGTCCATCCTTAAAAACACCACTTGAAGTAAATTTATCTGATCCAGAAATCCACCAAGCTCTAGCTTTTTATTTTATTAGTGAGTGATTTACTCTCTCTAGCTTACGGTTATTAAAGCGCATGTTTTAATAAATTGCGCTTATTAACTAGAAGTAAAAGACCAAAACATAAATCTTTTTGGACCTTTTAAAGTATAACGGCCATTTCTGATTATTTGGAACAAGCAATTAGTGATAGCACTAAAAATGCTGAAAAACTAGGTGCTAATGAAATCTAGGTAAATTTATGGATATTGTTGCACAACAAGAGATATGTTAACTATCATAAGGGGGAAGCTATTCATGTTCATCATTTCGGGTACAATATATCTAACAGTATCAATATTACTCTTTCTAATTTCATTTATGTGGTACTATTTTTTATATTCGTTCTATTTTCCTATAATCATTTGTGCCATAACCTTTTTTGTATTAGGAATACTCTCTTATGCTCTCCACTTCAGAAAAGAACATTATTAACCTACGAAGTGGTTATATAAAGCCCAAGTAAACATAATGCCGACTATGAAGTAAAGCCAGCTCTTTATGAATTGGTTTTAATTTACATAAGTTACGTTATACCAAGTAAAAATTTCCTATCGGGTAGATTTCTTAATTTTATCAATTTAATTCTACTTAGACTTTTATATAGCTAAAAAGGTTACTTCTCATAACAGTCATTTTCTTTTTCTTTCTTCCGTCTCTTTTTCTTTAGTGATTTTCCCAAAACTGATTCCTGCAAAAATATTTGCAATAAAATCTGCTATAATAGTTATCAAATAAATCATCCCCTGGCTGTATTGGTATACTTAATTATAATATTTATTGTTGTATTGTAAAACAAAATGTTTTCCCATATTTAATAGGATTTAACTTCAATTAATTTGAAGGATTTAGTGATTATTATTACAGAATAATTTGTAATTGGTATTATCAAAGAAATATACAATTAATACTTGGAGTCAGAACAAACACTAAGAAAGACCAACAATATATAAATTAATCCGTTGTTATAAAACGATTAGTAGACATAATGCCGATTATCAAAAGACAACAACTTTCAAAAATCTAATTTCTTATTCGCATAAGTCAAGACAAGTCATAAAATGACTATTCACGCATTATCCAATTATCTAAAGTTAGTGTCTTTGTTTTTTGAATGGCCTTTTCTAATTCATTAACCTGTAATTGATAGTACCTAAGATCTTTCTCTAGCTCTCTTAAAAATAGTTCTTTCATTTTTGGGATATTTTCTCTATCTAGACACCACACCAGATAGCTATCTGATGTTTGTTGCACTCTATACTGGTGGTAATAAGGGACTCGATTGTTAGAGAAGATTTTGCTTTTTTCTGACAAGATAATTTCTTTTGTAGAAACACTTTTTACATCTAGCGCCTCGATTTGTATACCAAACTCATCATTATAAGTTAAACAGTAAATATGTCGATTCATCGATTTCCCCTTTCTTAATTCGATACTTCACATAAAAATA
>NZ_JBXPBQ010000021.1:0-1879 GCF_056924355.1 Enterococcus sp. LJL90
TTATCAATTAAGTTAGACGTTTGGATAATTATTTACTTTGCATAAGTTACGTTATAGCAAATGGATAATTAAGGAGTACTCTAACCTAATTAGTTTTAGCTACATAAGAATCTACTAGCTTTCTAATGGCAACAAGATTTTTCTCAAAATATAATTCCGTGGGTACTTTTATAATAGGAATGTTGTTTTTATTATCAATGGGAGTAAATGGGTCGGGTACAATTATATAATCTACATCTTTCCCATCTTCTAAACAGTTAAAGACAACTTGATAAGTATCAGAGAAATAGTTTTTAATTTCTTCAGTACCTTTTTTTGTATTAAAGGCACCTAAATATGAAAAACCTGTCGCGCTGTTTCCAGATAAGACAAAACAAATTTTTTTCATGCAATCGCTCCCTTTTATTTAGTTTATCACATTATTAAACAATATATTTTACAAAAGGCGACAATAAACTGATGTACAACTAGATTACTCAATTTGTCCCTGTTGGAAAGATTGCAATTTACTTAACATAATTCTCCTTATGCCAAGTAAATTTAGACAAAAATTGTAACAGCATTTTTTAAAAAAAAGCTCATCTTTTTTTGAATTTCATTATGCAAGTGGACTACTTCTGTCTTCAACCCTACTAACCAATATGACCCAAAAAACTTACTAAAAAATCCCTCTGACAAACCAAATTTGTCTTTAATACATACCAGTTATCCATTAAAATATGCAAATTATCCCACATGAAAGATTATAGTACTTTAATGTGGGATAATTTGTATATAAATTTATAGATAGGAGGAGGTTTGGAATGAAGTTATTATGGAAATAAGGATAAGCATCAATAAAGAGTTACAAGAAGATACCGTTGAATTTTCAATTAAAGAAATGACCCCAGAGCTATCTAAAATCGTTGGTAATTTGCAAAATTTGAGTTTCAAACTAATTGCTAGTAAAGATGAAAAAAAATATCAGCTGAAATTTGATGAAGTCGTGACAATTTACTCTGAGAATAAAAAAATTGTCGTTCTCACAGAGAGTAAACAGGAGTATTTTTTGAAAGGTACATTAAAAGATATTTTCAAAAAATTACCTGCTAATTTTTTACAAATATCAAGTTCAGAAATTATTAATTCAAATAAGATATCTTATTTCGAGTTTACATTCGCTGGTAAGGTGAAAATTTACTTTGAAAACAATAATTTCACATATTCAAGTAGAAGTTATCTAAAAGAATTTAGGAGGTTTTTTGGATTATGACTATCAACTATCGAGTAACTAAATCGCTAAACTCAATTGCTATAAGTATTTCTATCTTCACTGTTTTAAGTGCAATATTATATGCTGTATTCGGACGTGGAAGTTTTCAACTTATTAACCCTTTTACCATGGCTCTTTCCAATCCTATATATAATGCTAGCATTTCTTTGCTTCTTTATGCAATGACAGGACTATACTTTTTTTACTTTATAACACTTATTAAAAATGATAAATTGGGATTTAATAAGTGGACACTAGCACATTTTATTGTCAGTGTAGTTTCTTTTTCTGTTGTAGGATTCCTAAGCGGGGTACCAATAAATGCAAGCATGGACGTGCTTGTATCTTATTATACATCAGCCTCGTGGGTTAACCTGGTTATGTATCCTATTATAGTAACACTTGTAGGTTATTGTATAACATATATGTTTATGTGGGGATATTATGTCTATCAAATAAAACAACTTAATAATAAGATTAAATAAAAAAAGCTATCAAAGTGGTGTTAGTATCAAATCTTAGACAGCTTTTCGTAGAGACAAGAATAAATTAAACTTATCTACGAGAGGATGAATTTTTATGACCCGATATGAAGAAAATTTTAAACAGATGATTGTTGAACTGAAT
>NZ_JBXPBQ010000022.1:0-12926 GCF_056924355.1 Enterococcus sp. LJL90
TTATAAAAGTACCCACGGAATTATATTTTGAGAATAATCTTGTTGCCATTAGAAAGTTAGTAGATTCTTATGTAGCTAAAACTAATTAGGTTAAAGTACTCCTTAATTATCAATTTGCTATAACGTAACTTATGTAAAGTAAAAGCCAGTTCACAAGATGAACCGGCTTCTTTTGATAATCGACATTATGTGAACTTACGCGTTAAATAATAGAGTTGTTACTAAGAAAAGAAAATTAACGCAATTAATAATATCGACAAGAATCCAATAAAAAATGGAGTAACGTATTTACAAACAACTTCTCTAAATTTATTCCCTACAGATTTTTCTAAATTAAATTTTGGATTACTAGCATCTTGCACAAATTCTTGAGGTGTCCTAGCAAAGAAAAGGCCATGTGTAATTTTTGTTAAACCTGCTAAAAACAATAAAAACCCTGTTGCAGCCATACCAGCATAAGCAATGTATTTTACAGTTTCAATATCCAAATGAATCACTCCCTTAATTTAAACTCATCCTTATTATATCAAAGTTTCAATAAAACTTTTTTTCTTAACTTAGGATAAGGAGGTTTATGCAAAGTACATCTATGACCTTCCATTATCGTACGAAATGTTGTACAATATTTTATATAAGAAATGGAGGGTTTCAGAATGGAAGCTATTGCTTATTCTAATTTTAGGCAAAATTTGAGAAGTTATATGAAGCAAGTGAATGAAGATGCTGATGTGTTGATTGTCACAACAAAAGATATTGAAGATACTGTTGTTGTTCTATCAAAAAGAGACTATGATTCTATGCAAGAAACTCTACGAATTTTATCAAACAACTACATTATGGATAAGATTCATAGAGGGGACAAGCAATTTGAGGAAGGAAGTTTTAGTACTCATAATTTACTTGAGGTAGACATAGATGATTAAAGCTTGGTCAGATGATGCTTGGAATGACTATATTTATTGGTATGAGCAAGGGAATAAGACCAATATAAAAAAAATCAACAAATTAATTAAAGATATTGATCGCAATCCTTTTTCAGGAATAGGCAAGCCCGAGCCACTAAAACACGATTTGTCAGGGAAATGGTCGAGAAGAATTACAGACGAACATCGTTTGATTTACGCTGTCAAAAACGAAACAATTTATTTCTATTCTGCTAAAGATCACTATTAATAAAAAAAACCCTCAAATATTTGAGGGTTTTTTACTTTTTATAATCGACTTTATGTCCGCCCATAGGTTAAAAATAGATTTGTTATTAAGAGAAAGAAATTAGCGCAATTAATGAAATAAACAGGATTCCAATAAAAAATAGAGTATAAGTAATGTAATTTATAGTTTTGATATCCAAACGAACCACTATCTTAATTTAAACTCACCTTTCTTAAATCAAATTTTAATATCTAAGTATTGATGCCCTCTTTTTTAACTTGAGAGAAGGAGAATTACGTATATTAACCTTTTGAGTATAAAATTTTATTTATTGAAATATAATTCCTTATTTTCATATATTGACAATGTGAAAATTTATGATAACATTTAAACGTAAATGAAAATTAATGGAATTAAGAAATAGGAGGAATATTATGATCAAACTAGAAGAATTAGCAAATATGGTGGATCACACTTTGTTAAAAGCAGATGCGACAAAAGAAGATTTTAAACAGTTATGTAAAGAAGCAAATGACTATGGTTTTAAAATGGTTGCTATCAATTCTTATCCTGTAGTAATGTGCAAAGAACTTTTAAAGGACAGCGAAGTTCACGTGGGTGCGGCAATAGGGTTCCCTCTTGGACAAACAACAATTGAAACGAAGGTTTTTGAAGTAAAGGATGCCATTGAAAAGGGCGCAGACGAAATTGACTACGTGATTAATATTGGCAAGCTAAAAGAAGGGGACTCTAGCTATATAAAAGCTGAAATGAAAGCGATTGTAGAAGCCTCCAGAGAGGGCGGAATTCTGAGTAAGGTTATCTTAGAGAATTGCTATTTGACAGACGAGGAAAAAATTACCGTTTGCGAAATTGCCAAGGAAATCAAGCCTGACTTTGTGAAAACTTCAACTGGTTTTGGAACAGGTGGAGCAACAATCAAAGATGTTAAATTAATGAAAAAAGTGGTAGGAAATGAAGTAAAAGTGAAAGCTGCTGGCGGAATTAGAGATTTAGATACAGCATTAGAAATGGTTGAAGCTGGAGCTGAACGCTTGGGAACGAGTTCTGGAATAAAGATTGTAGAAGAATATAAAAATCGCTTCAAATAAAATTTAGGCTGAATAGAATATCAGAGATTAGGAGCAAAATCATGTCAGAAATTCGCACAATATTGAAACCAGCATTTATAAATTTTGAATTAACTTCACAAGATAAAGAAGCAGCCATTAGAGAGCTGGCAAACACCTTTGTGACAGAAGGTGTTGTAAAAAATGAGAGCGTTTACCTTAAGGCTGTTATGCAAAGAGAAGCAGAAAGCACTACGGGAATCGGCTTTGGGGTCGCCATTCCTCACGGAAAAAGTCTAGCGGTAACGAAACCGTCACTGGCTTTTGGTAGAAGCCTACCAGGAATTTCTTATGACTCAATGGATGGCAAGCCAGTCCATTTAATCTTTTTAATTGCGGTTCCCAAAGCTTCAAATGATGAACACTTAAGGATTTTAAGTAAGCTATCACGAAAATTAATGCATGAGGATATTCGCCAAAAATTGCTGACTGCTACTGACGCTGAAGAAATTTACCAAATTTTCGAATAAGAAAGGGTAGAAATTATGAAAATAGTTAGTATTACATCCTGCTCTACAGGGATTGCACATACCTATATGGCGGCTGAAAGCTTAGAGATTGCTGCGAAAAATCGTGATATCGAGATTAAGGTCGAAACACAAGGCTCAATTGGTGCTGAGAATGTCCTGTCAGAAGCAGAAATTGCTCAAGCAGATGCAGTGATTATTGCTGCCAGTACCACGGTAAATAAGGATCGCTTTGTTGGGAAGCATCTATTAGAAGTGGATGTTAATGAAGCGATTGATCATCCAGATGATTTATTTGATCGCGCTCCTAATGCTCCTATCTATGAAAGCTCTTCAGTTGCCAAATCTGAGGGGAAATCTGAAAAAAGTGGTATTTATAGTCACTTAATGACAGGTGTTTCTTATATGATTCCCTTTGTTGTTGCTGGGGGAATTTGTATCGCCTTAGCTTTTGCTTTTGGTGGGATTAATTCAGAAGGAGAACTAGCTTCATCAATTAATGAGCTGGGTGGAATCGCAATGGGCTTAATGTGGCCAATCTTGGGAGGCTATGTGGCCTTCTCAGTTGCGGATCGTCCAGGATTAGTTCCAGGGATGGTTGCTGGGATGGTTGCTTCCAATATGAATGCTGGATTCTTGGGAGCTTTATTAGGTGGTTTCCTCGCAGGTTATACCGTTCTTGGCTTAAAGAAGGCCTTAAAATTACCTTCAGCTTTTTCGGGGTTGTTACCTGTATTAATTTTACCAGTAATTTCCGTTCTATTTGTTGGGTTAATCATGAAATTTGTTGTCGGTATTCCGATTACTGCTTTAAATGAAGGAATCACCACTTGGCTAAACGGCTTATCCGGTATGAATTCAGTGTTACTAGGCTTGCTATTGGGAGGCATGATGGCTATTGACTTAGCAGGTCCTATTGGTAAAGCAGCCTACTTCTTTGGTGTTGCCTCTTTAACGAATTTAGCCACTGGTGAAACGAGTACTATCATGGCGGCAGTTATGATTTCTGGTATGGTACCACCTTTAGCAATGGCCTTGTCTTCAACTGTTTTAGGAAAAAATCTTTACACGAAGGAAGAACGTGAAGCTGGAAAATCTGCTTGGGTCTTAGGGCTATCCTTTATCTCAGAAGGGGCTATTCCCTTTGCTGCGGCTGATCCAATTCGTGTTTTAGCTTCCGTTACAATTGGTTCGGCAATTACAGGAGGATTATCCATGATTTTCAATTGTGGTATCGCAGTTCCCCATGGGGGATTCTTTATCTTCTTAATTCCGGGAGCGGTGAACAATGTATTAATGTATGTTCTATCTCTACTAGTCGGAACAGCAATTAGTGGATTTTTAGTGACGGCAGTTAAGATGTATGCCCGTAGAAATCAGGCTACGAGTAATCAACGAATCGAGGAGGAATAGTTAACATGTCAGAAGTAATCAATATTTGCCTGATTGGTACAGGTAGAGCTGGGATGATTCATGGTAAAAATTTTGCTCGTCGAGTTGAAAATGCGAAATTAATTGCCCTTTGTGACCCTTCAAAGGAGAGCTTAGAGCTTGCTCAAAAAGAAGTTGACTGTGAATATATTTATACGGATTACCAAGAGGCCTTAAAAAATAAAAAAATCGATGCTGTCGTTATCGTGACACCAACTGTTTATCATAAAGAGATCGCAATCGCGGCAGCAAAAGCTAAAAAGCATATTCTCTGTGAGAAACCATTAGCTATGAATGAAACAGAGTGTATCGAAATGATTCAAGTTGTTGAAGAAAATCAAGTAAAGCTCCAAGTTGGCTTTATGCGCCGTTTTGATGCCAGCTTTCAGGAAGCCAAGAAGGTCGTCGAATCAGGAGTTATTGGGGATGTCGTTTTAGTTAAATCCCTAACCCATGGTCCTAGCGAACCAAAGCCTTGGATGTTTGATATTAGTAAAAGTAATGGACCGATTGGGGAAGTCAATAGTCATGATTTAGATACCCTGCGTTGGCTAACAGGTAGTGAAGTAAGTAGCATTTATGCCATTGGAGGGAATTATCGCTCTCCAGAGGTCAAAGCTGATTTTCCCGATTATTATGATACGGTTGCTATGAATTTACGTTTTTCAGATGGAAAAATTGGTCAGATCGATGGCGCACAATATGTTCAATATGGCTATGATGCTCGAACAGAAATATTGGGAACGCGAGGGAGTATCCTAGTTGGTGATCAGGGCAAACACAATATTGTTGTGGCTACCAGTGATCAAAAATTAACACAGCCAACAATGCATAGCTGGATGTATCTATTTAGAGAAGCTTATGTCACTGAAGACCAAGCATTTGTAGATTGTATATTAAAGGATACCAAACCCTTATGTACAGGTAATGATGGCTTAATGGCTGTCCGTCTAGTCAATGCCGGACTAACCTCATTGCTGGAAAATCGAATTGTAGAGGTGGAAAATTAAATGAAAGTAATTCAGTTACTAGGAAAAGAGAATATTCAATTAAAAGAACTAGAAAAACCGCAAATAACTAAGGAAGAAGTGTTGATTAAAGTTAAGTCAGCTTCCATTTGTGGCACGGATGTCCGCATGTATAAGAATGGCTATCCTACAGCTACAGAAGAAACACCTTTAACTTTAGGGCACGAAATTTCAGGAGATATTGTCGAAGTAGGCTCTGCAGTGGACTTTTATGAAGCAGGCATGCGTGTAGCTGTTGCTCCGAACATGGGCTGTGGCATCTGTGACCAATGTGTTAGTGGAAACACGCATCTATGTGAAAAATATGAAGCCTTTGGGATTAATCTTCCCGGAGGATTCGCGGAGTATTTAGTCATACCAGAAAAGGCAGTCAGACAAGGAAACATTTCCTTAATTCCCGATGAGTTATCCTATGAAGAAGCTGCCTTAATTGAGCCCTTTAGCTGTGTATTCAACGGCCAAGAAATTGCTGGAAATTTTCCTGGAGATAATGTTTTAATCATCGGATCAGGACCAATTGGCATTATGCATGCCATGTTAGCGAAAGCCAGAGGTGCCGGAAAAATTATGATGAATGATCTTTCTGAAGCACGCTTAGAGGAGGCTAAAAAAATGATTCCTGATTTAGTCACTCTAACCTCAGAGGATTTACAAAGTAAAATATTCTTTGAAACCAACAACAAAGGTGTCGATTTGTGTATCATTGCTGCGCCAGCCCCCAAAGCGCAAGAAGCAAGCTTCAACTATATGGCCATCAATGGACGCTGTTTATATTTTGGGGGATTACCAAAAGAAAAACAAGAGGTTAAATTAAACACAAATATTCTTCATTACAAGCAACTAAGAGTCTTTGGCTGTACACGAGCAAGCCTGATTGGCTACCGCACGTCAGCTCAATTAGTTGCTAGTGGGCGAATTCCATTAGCTGAGTTAATCACAAAACGCTACCCAATAGAAGAGTTCCAGATAGCATTAAACAATGCCAAAAATGCAATTGGTTTGAAAAATGTGATTGTTTTTGATTGATAGATCAGAGTAATTGCTTTCATTTTTAGTTTCTTTTATACTGAAACTGACTGAAAGGGGATAATTATGGATGAACATTTATATGCAGAAGAAAGAAAAAAATCAATTGTTAATTTAGTGAAGGAAAAAAAAAGGGTTCAAGTTGCCGAATTAGCTGAAATATTCAATGTTACTGGCTCAACTATTCGAGCTGATTTACGGGAATTAGAAAATGAAGGTTTGGTTACAAGAACTCATGGTGGTGTAATCCAGCGAGATTTCAAAAGAAGTATAGAAATTATCCCTACTAGTCGAAAATTTACGATTGAAAAATATCGAATAGCCGAAGAAACAGTTAATTTAATTGAAGAAAATGATATAATCGCAATAGACACTGGGACTTCTTGTAAGGCCTTTGCTGAAAAATTAATCAATAGCTCCTTAGCAAATCTAACTATTTTAACCTATGACCTAGAGATTGCTTTACTTTTAAGTGAGAAAACGAGCTTCCAAGTCCATATTATTGGTGGTATTATCCGAAATGGCTATCCCTATGTATCTGGTAGTTCGGTTTCTCGTGAGCTTAATGATTTTTCTGTGGATAAGGTCATTGTAGGAACAACCTCATTTGATATCAATTACGGCTATTCAACGCCTAATTACGAAACAGCAGAAATGAAAAAATGCATAATGCAGACTGGCCGCATAAAAATTGCTCTGTGTGAGTCAAGCAAAATTAATCAACGTAGCTTCAAAGAATTTGCGAGACCAAAAGCATTTAACTACCTGGTTACTGATTCTAACCTTACAAAAGAACAACAAACAGAAATTGAAAAATTGGACATAACTCTAATCATTGTCTGATTGGAAATGGGGTAGCTTAAATAATTGCTACGCTCAATCAGAAATTGTTCACATATTGCGTTCTTTTATAGGCTAATTCTTTAACCAATGCATAATTTGCCAAAAAAACCGTACTCTTTAATTTTGAGCGTACGGCTTTTTTAGTTTACCGGATTGTCAAATTGATTGCAGCATTCTTTCCTGATTTTTTTGATGAATACTGGATTCGGGAAATTTTTTTTGTTCAAATTAAAATTATTGAAGGGCTAATCATTCTTCTTTTTGAGGAGTAATCCACTAATAACGGAAATAGTCTACTTGATATAACGTAACTTATGTAAAGTAAAAGCCAGTTCAGCAAATGAACTGGCTTACTTTTATAGTTGGTAATTTATTTCCTTTTTTTTTATAAATTCTCATTCATCGATAAGAGTAACAAAAATGGTTGTATCTTCTAATGCAGTTCCTTGAATGTAGTGTTTACCATTAAAAGATAATATTTCTCCTGGAGTCAAAGTATGGTGTTCATCATTATCCAAGCTGATTGTTATTTTCCCCAAAACCACAGTAAATAAAATTTCTTGATTTTCATGATTGTGTTTAGGAATTATATCCCCTTTAGGTATAAGTTTTTTTACAGTCTTAAAGTTTCTCTTCTCTATTACCTTGCCAATTTTATTTTGTACGTTGCCGATCATATTACCAATCCTTTTAAGTTATTTTTCACTACATATTGCAATATATTTTAGTTGTTTCCCTTCATTTGTGAAAAATCCATGCATTTTTTTAAACATAGCTTTATTTTCTTTTTTCTGTCCATTCTTAATTATCCTTAGAGTATTCAGAAGACCTTCATCTTTTATCATACCTTGGAAAGACATAAGTGTCATATCACCTGTATCAGATTCTACAGAGGAAAAACCACTTTTTTTAATCAATTTTTCCCAATCTGTAACTGGTAAGGGGCATACGTTGATGTTGATAGTTGTCTTTAACTTGTCAATAACTGGAACTAAATTATCGTCATAGAAGGTGATATCGTGAGTCAACAGCTTCCCTCCTGGCTTCAATACACGATAATATTCTTTCAATGCTTTCTCTTTTGCTTTGTTATTGAGCATTGTTAGCATAGCTTCATTTATAACAATATCAAAACTATTGTCTTCAAAGGGCAATTTTAAAGCATTTCCTTGAATTAAATCAATGTATTTTTCGACATTATTATTATTTATGTTTATTTTAGCTTTTTCCAGATTTTTTTTTTCCAGATCTAAAGCAGTTATGTGACAGTGAAAAGATCTAGCTAACTCTATCGAAGTAGTACACATATTGCATGCAACATCTAATACTTTCACTTTACTCGAAAACTTTCCGTGATGAATCAACCATTTGGTAGCTGTGACTCCTCCTGGACGAAGTCGTGTTTTTCCCAACTTAGCTAAAAAATTGTGACCTACCATTTTTTCCATATCAGAGCTCCTTACTACTAATTTCCGAAATGAGAATGATTATCACTTACATCTTATCACTATGTTTATTAATTAACAAATTTCCAATCAATTTTAGGAAAGAAAACAAGTTTGCTTTATATCAAAGAAAAGTAATCTAATGAGTGATTCGACATTAGTTTTAATCTTAGTATAAGGAATTTTATGTCGACTAACTCAGGGTTTAATCGACTAACTAAAATAAATAAAATGATTTTCACTATTTTTACAACTAATCATTAATTGGAAAAACTGTTTAATATTAGTCGCTATAATCGACCCAATTATTTCTTGTTTTTTGTCTAAACCTAGACTTAATCATTTTAAATATTTTCAATCAAAAGTTTCTTTATAGAACACTATTAATTACGGGAAAGTATCAATAAATCTTTATACCATCTGGCTTTATAGCATATTTTTAAACCCATCGATTTTAGGATTCAATATTTCTATTTCCAAGCCATTTTCTTTTTCTTGTTTGACACGTGTCTCTCCCCACTCAGACATCAAGATTAGAATTTCTCGCAAACTTTTTCCTTCTGTGGTTAAAGAATACTCAACTTTTGGAGGAATTTCTTCATATTCTTGTCTTGTAATCAAATTATCTGCTTCAAGTTCTCTTAATTGTTTGGTTAATATTCGTTGAGAAATCATGGGCATACGCCGTCGCAATTCGCCATTTCTAAGCTTACCTTCACCAAGATGACACAAGATTATGGGTTTCCACTTTCCTGATATCACATCCAAAGTTGCTTCAACAGCTAAGTGATAAATTTTTTTCATGAGATTCCTCCTCTATGTGAAATAAATAAAACCAATTCATGTCGTATATTGTACAAAGTATATCATTTTTTTGGGGGGTTCCATATAAACAAGTTTGTCAGCTTTTATGAAGTAGGAACAAAAAAGTGCGTACTTCACAAATAATTTCTTGTGGGTATAATCAAAAGCAGATAAAAATAAAATTGTTTAGGAGTAGAAAAAGATGAGTAAAAGAAATTTCTTAGAACCGTATAAATTTCGAAATGGCATGGTCATCAATAATCGAATTGTAATGGCACCGATGACTACAAAATCTAGTTTTTTTGACGGAGCTTTGTCTAATGACGAAATTAATTATTACAAAATACGCTCAGGTGTGGGTATGATTATTACAGGTGTTGCAAATGTTGATGATGGTGGCAGAGGGTTTGAAGGCGAATTATCAGTGACAAACGATCGATTCATTCCTGGACTAAGAGAATTGGCGACTGCGATTAAATCAAACGGGTCAAAGGCAATTTTACAAATTTTTAGTGCTGGTCGAATGTCGACTTCTGCCATCCTAAGAGGACGACAGCCATATAGTGCAAGTGCTGTAGCAGCTCCTAGAGAAGGTGCTGAACTGCCTCGAGAGTTGACGGATTTGGAAATCAAGCAACTGATTATTGATTTTGGTCAAGCTACCAGAAGAGCTATCATTGCAGGATTTGATGGCGTAGAACTCCATGGTGCCAACACGTATTTGTTACAACAATTTGTTTCTCCTCATAGTAATCGGCGAACAGATCATTGGGGTGGTACGTTTGAAAAACGTATTCAGTTTCCTTTAGAAGTTATTAAGGAAACAAGAGCGATTGTGGAAAAATATGCTGATTCAGAATTTTTAATCGGCTATCGTTTTTCGCCAGAGGAAATTGAAGAGCCTGGCATTAGAATTGAAGACACTTTGAAATTTATCAATATACTATCAGATCAACCAATTAACTATCTGCATACTTCAATGGGGAACTTTAAGCGTTCTTCTTTAAATAATAAAAATGATAAAGAAGAGCTAACCGATAAATTTCTAAAAACTATTGCTAACCGAGTCCCTTTAATTACTGTGGGATCAATTTCAACACCAGATGAAGCTTCTTCAGTAATTGACAAAGGTTCAGATTTTGCAGCAATCGGTCGTGAGCTGATTCGTGAACCTCAATGGCTAAAAAAAGTCCAAGAACATGATGAAGCAAGCATTCGTTATCAAATTTCACCATCAGATATGAATGAACTTGGAATTCCTAGAGGATTGCAACGATCACTCTTGACTGAATTTTTAAACGTCATTAATTTTTCCAATCAATCTATTGAAGATTACTTAGATAAGCCCGCTCCAATGGAGGGCCTAACTACTGGAAAAGTGATGAATTGATCCAGATAATAACGCAGGATTTGAGTCCAATAACGACGGAATTAGTCTACTTGGTATAACGTGATTTATGTAAATTGAGAGGACAGCCCTTTAATGAGCTGGCTTCTTTTTATAAACAGCATCATATTGGATAGTAAAAAATCTGGTCAAAATCTTCTATAATCTGGTACAATTTTATGATGCCAGTTATTTTTTTCTAACTGACCACTATTTTTAAAAGAGGAGATTAAGAAAATGAATGAAGAGGATATGAAAGCACCACAAACACTCCCTAATGAAAAGGAAGTACAAGAAATTGGTTCAGAACAAAAACAGGTAGCGGATACTCCTAATTCCAATTGCACTAATTGGTAGGATTTTTTGAATTAGCTTCTTTGTAAAAATAGGGTGTACCTTAATTAGACAGTTGGAAGTTGTTAAAACTGTTACATTTCAAATGTGTGCCATGGGCGTATGAGAATAATTGAGAAAAAGATGAGTATTTGAAAATATCCTATGAACCAATTTCATCAGTTGACCAAAATTTAGAAAGACAATATGATGAATTGTAGGTTTAGAACAAGGAGCTACTCTAATCTACAATTCTATGAGTTAATTGGAAAAATTGAAAGGAATTTCATATTATGCAAAAAGTTAAACAACTTGGAACAATGCAAATGCTTGCGGAAAGTTTGCTAGAAGGTTTTGTAAAAAATAAAGACATATTGGCATTAGGCAATGTAGGTATAGGAACTGGTGAGGGGATTGATGGGGAGCTAGTTATATGGGATGGAGTCTCTTATAAGGTTGATGGGGAGGGGAATATAACAAAATTAGGTAACGAATTTCCTATTGTTTATGCTAATGTTCACAAAAATGATTTCCAATTTTTACAACACTTTGAAAATATTGCCCTATCTGATATTCAAAGTGATGTATTAAAGATTATAAATTCTAAAAATATTATGTTCTCAGTGTTAATAGAAGGTGAATTTGTTTTTGTTACTACACGGTCAGCATTTAAATCCCATAAGCCCTACCCCGGACTTGAAGAAATTGCTAAAAATCAGATTAATTTCCACAAGGAAAAAGTCAAAGGTCGAATGATTGGATATTATACTCCAGTCTTATACCAAGGTATAGGAGTTCCAAATTACCATCAACACTTTATAGCAGATAGTCTTGATTTTGGAGGCCATGTAATAGATGCCAAAATTTTATCGGCAAATGTATTCGTTCAAATGTTTAATGGGATTGACATCGAGTTACCTGTATCAAACGAAGCGTATATAAAAGCTGATTTAGCCAAACTTGACAGGCTAACTGAAATAATTAAAAAAGCTGAATAAATACGAGATTGCCAGATAAAGCGTATAAGTAAGAATAAATTTTCCTGACTTAAAAAAACACCATCCTTCTCAATCCGTTTTGAATAGGATTCACTCATCATCAGTTGGTTTAGAATAGGCAACTAGTTTCATATAAAAGGATAGCGACCTTTTTCCAGCCCCATTTGATAATCGACTGATTATTTTCATGGTGACAATGGAGGCAGTACCCCGGCTTGTAGGTCAGTGTCCCTTCAAACACGTTACAAATTTCTCCCTCAATTAACTCCTGTGAAAAGCAAGAATCAGAAAATGTCAGGTTTAAGTCTAGAATATCAAGCAGTTCTTTGATAAAATTTAAATTGGACATCTTGAAGCACCCTTTTGATTGGTTTTCGTCGACTATATTCTAAAGGATTTCAAAGTGTTTTTCTGCTTTTTTCTAAAAAAATGAAAAAAGTGTTCGCGACAATTTCTTGTCACCAACACTAGATATTATAGAGCCGATTAAAAAGCAACCAGTAAAAAACTGGTTGCTTTTTTTTTGTATTATTAAAGCTTCTGACCATACTGCAGAGTTAGAATGATAAGAAAAAATCTTGATTTTAACTTTATAAATATATCTTGTTTTAGTTAAGAATAAGAATTTTTGGTTAACTTACAATTTCTAATCAAAGTTCTCTTCTTATTTATTATATATTCTCAGTTATTTATTGTCAATACGTTTTTTTTTCTTCTTTACTGACAATTTTCAATTTAGTAGAATAAACCGTCATACAACAGAAAGGGTGTTTTTAATGAGTAGACAAGGAGAAAATATTTATCATAGAAAAGATGGTCGATGGGAAGGCAGATACATTAAGGGGCGAAAGTTAGATGGGTCTATTCGATACGGCTATGTAT
>NZ_JBXPBQ010000023.1:0-12810 GCF_056924355.1 Enterococcus sp. LJL90
GTACCTTTTTTTGTATTAAAGGCACCTAAATACGAAAAACCTGTCGCGCTGTTTCCAGATAAGACAAAACAAATTTTTTTCATGCAATCGCTCCCTTTTATTTAGTTTATCATATTATTAAACAATGTACTTTACAAAAGGCGACAATAAACTGATGTACAAATAGATTACTCAATTTGTCCCTGTTAGAAAGATTGCAATTTACTTAACATAATTCTCCTTATACAAAGCGGAATTCTTTATTTGATATAATTAAGCTACCAAATTTTAAGGAGGCTTATATGATTACATCAACACTCACTACTTACCCAGGTAAAAAAATTGTGAAAGATTTAGGGATTGTATATGGATATGATGATAAACTCAGGGCTATACGAGGTATAACGGCTATTGCTGATTATTTAGAGCAAGCACTGAGTGATATCACTAAAAATGCTGAAAAATTAGGTGCTAATGCAGTGTTAGGAATTTCATTTTCCATGACAGATAGAGCTATCCCAGCTGTCATTGGAACTGCAGTATTTCTAGAAAATGAAATCTAATTGAATTTTTGGGATATAATTTGAACCAGAACAAGTGATACAACCAATTAAGTCGTTATTTAACAGTTAGTAGACATAATTTACATTAATAAAAAATCAAGTTAATGCCAGTTGTGCTAAAATTAACTTTTCAAACAATTAAAATAACCCCTCTATTATCAGGGTGTACTCTTCCTAATAAATGTAGGACATTTTCCCAAGTGAAATCAGACATAGTAAGATTTTAAAGGTCTTAGTGGTAGAATTCTGCCACTAAGTTTTTTAAATCCACAATTATCAAAATACTAAGGAGATATTATGAAAAAAAAATACATCACTATAATAATTCTTCCAATAGCCATCTTTGCTATTTATATAGCAGTTTTTTCTTTCAAAAATACACTGGATAAACAAGATTATTTTAAAATTCCAAATTCGGTCGATCAAGTAGTTATTACATCGGCTAATTATTCTCTGCCACCTGAATATGCTGAAGAAACAAGTAAGACTTATACATCAAAAAAAGATGTAAATAAATTTGTAGAAATATTTGATTCGTTAAGTTTAGGAGAAGTAGATAATAGTACCTTGGTTGGGGGAGAAACTATTAGTGTAGATTTTTATAAAACTGGCCAAAAAGTTAGGTCGTATACTTTCTATAATGATGATGTTCTAAAGAATAATAAAACTTATTCTGTTAAAGGAAGTACCATAAATAAATTATTAGATGAAATGAAATAATCTAGTTAACATGGAAATCAGATATAGTTTCTGTTATTTAACTCCTTAGTCGACATAATGCCCATTATCCCAAGTAGCCCCACTGCCAACCATTTCAGCCGATAAGTTTGTGAATCTAACTATTTCACAAACTATGTCTTTACAGAATCTAAGTTTTATCCCATTCCTCAATTCAAAAGATTGTGAAATTTTTATACACTCATATTCAACTAGTGTTATTTAAACGGAAGCAGATAGGGAATTATTTTGGAGGTGGTAATCAGTCAGAAAAGAAGATACTCAACCTATCTGCTTCTTACAAAAAGTATACCACTTGTTCCATCCAAAAAAACATATTGAATCATACGATTAGTTGAAAACTCATACACCTATGCTAAACTTAAGCTAACTTATAACCACAAAAAAATGACTTGATGGTCACATGCAAGTGATACTTCGTATACCATTTCTCACGTCACGATAGGAGTTTGTTTATGGATTTAATAAATCATTACATCGTTTTTACTGGTACCTTAACAAACTTCACCCGACAACAAGCGCATGCACTTGTCTATTCACTCAATGGAAAGCCACAAAATACCGTCACTACACAAACCACAATGTTAGTAATTGGAGTTCGCTCTGTTAACTTGTTAGAAACAGATACACCATCGAAAAAGATACAAAAAGCAGATATTCTGACTGCTAGCGGTCAGCACATTCAATACTTATCGGAATCTCAATTTTTAGAGCTTATCTTCGATATCTTTCTGTCAAAACAGCACTAACATCAAAAATACTTTTTTCAAAAACAGTCTAACTAAAACTACCTGCCTGTTGCGTGTTTTGGTGTAACACTACTTCTTGACGAATACACCCTACAAAAAACAGCGTCAACGTTTTAAACAAATAATTATCTGCATTTTGAATCGTATGATCTGTCCGTAATTTTTGAATTACTTTACGTACTTGCAAATCTAATTCCTCTTGCCAGTTCTCCGCAACCAACACTCTTTTTTCTTGTTGTTCAGCAGCTTTCTTAGCTCTCAACACAATCCCGACTGTTGAATAAGCTTGATCTAACGTTTTTGAAAATAGGCCTATAAATTTAAGGGTATTCTCAGCTAAAAATGTTTGATCATTAGTCAAATGAAATGTTGCTAGCAATTCCGCATCAAGGTCAGCATCTTTTTTAGTATCTGTATTTACTGTATCTGTATTTAAAGTATCTAAAGAAGTCTTAAATAGATTGTTTGCGATTTTCGCAATTTGGGACGAACCCACGTCAGCACTGGGATTCTCTTGAATTGCGATTTTCGCAATTTGAGAAGAAAAGTTATCAGGACAAGGATTTTCTTGAATTGCGATTTTCGCAATTTGAGAAACAGAAGACAAAGAATCCGTTTGAAAGACATCTGTTGCAGCTACTACTGGCTTACCTAAATATAAATAATTGGGTTGTCCTTCTTTTTGGCCATTCACAATTTTAGGCGGTTGTCGCTTTTGGAATAGTAAGCCGCACGCTTCCAACTCTTTCTTGATTTTGCTAACTTTACCTTCACGACAATTCAGCAAGTCCATTAGCTCAACAACCGTAAAAATGAAATAAATATTGTCGTCACCATCTACCCAATTATTTTGAATTGAATAATCAAAACGATCCTTCAAAAGCGTATAAGCAATTTTAGCATCATTGGACATTGAACGATACTTTTCACTCGTAAAAAATATTTGTGGTAACTGAAAATATTTCTCCCGATAAACTTCAGTTGATTTATAAAATTCAAATTTACTCATAAAGTTCCCTCTGATATGTTTGACATTAATTAAACCAGTTAACTGCTTAAATCTTTTGGTGAATACTATAAGTCTAAATACAATAATTTGATTAGTTAAATTCAAAATAGCACAGTAATAAAATATAAGCAATATCCATTTTTATTATGTACTACCTTAATTAGACGATTATGTACTACCTTAATTGCCGATTTTAATCAATTATGTACTACCTTAACAGCCTATTATGTACTACCTTAATTGCTAATTATGTACTACCTTAATTGCTAATTATGTACTACCTTAATTAACAAGGAATGAAACCAAAAACACCAAGCTATCAGCATTAATGATTCGGAAATGTCAGTTTTCAGTCAATTACGTACTACCTTAATAACCTATTATGTACTACCTTAATTGCTAGTTATGTACTACCTTAATTGCTAATTGCGTACTACCTCAATTGCCAATTATGTACTACTTTAATTAGCATTTTCAGCTAATTAAATACTACCTTAATTACTAGGAATTAATTAAAAATGATACTCATGTTTCACCAGCTGGCAGATCTCCCAAACTCGAAACTGAGTATCATTTTGTTATAGTCCCCAAGAATTTTTTATCGTAGAAAGTGTTTCTGCTTCAATTTGTTCAACAGACCGTATTTCATTTCCATTATCATCAAATTCTGGTATAGTAGGATGGCTTTGACGGAACAAAGCCAAATCCCTCTGAACATCAATGAATAACGCCTGCTTATCTTCTTTAGTCATAGACACGCGAATATAATCATCCAGAGCCTTTCGCAGAATTTCATCTCTACTACTTTCAGTCATGAACTTTTCACCCAATACTGTTGACATAGCATGTAATAAAGCAGAAACCTTAATAGGCTTCCCACCAGTTGTTGCGTAAACCCGATCAAAATTTTGAAGAGGTGCCCCAACTCCAGATTTTCGTTTTTTTGGAGATTTCTTCTTATCTATGGACGATTTTTTTGAATCGGGCTTACCAATAGCCAAATTAGTATTATCAACTATTTTAGTTTCACCAACATCAGACAAAGACTTTTCTTTAGGTATTTCAACAACTGCTGCCCGCTTCTTTTGTCTTTTATTAATCTTATCAATACCTTTATTGGAATTGAATATACTCAAATCTTTTAAATCCGCCATTCAGCAACCCCCTTAATACCAAGTTTCATGCTCATTTAATTCATTTAAAATTGAAATAAATAATTCATGTGTTTTCCTATCCCATTGCTTCAAATTCCCTTTAACAGTTTTCTCCATAGTAATTCCTGATCCATCATACCTTTTTAAACGAGCGTTTTTCAATACAACATTATCAAGCAAATGTTCACTATAGATTTTTTTCGCCTGTTCATACATTTCTTTATCCACAGCATCACCTGATTCCAGCATAAAAGGAATAACACCATCAACTTTTAGATCAGTATCAAATGTTTTTGTAAAAAAATCCATATATTCTATATACTGCATTGCATTTTTCATAGATTTTACTTGTGTCTGCAAAATAATAATCGCCCAATCAGCCATGTACATAGCTGACTTACTAAAAACGGAAATAGAAGGGGGCACATCTAAATAAATCACATCAAACAACTCATACAAAGGAGCAAGTTTTTCATCAATATATTTAAACTGATCTATACTCTCAGGAAATTCTGCTCTTACAAAATCATCGTATGCTTCAAAAGAAATATCAGCTGGTAGTATATACAGATTATTAACTACTTTATAAATGGCATCTGTTACTGGAACATCATCCATGAGAACTTCTGCAATAGTTTGGTCATATTCAATTGGTTCCCCAGCACCACCACCTTCATCTTCAGTAAAATTCATATGAGTTAAACTCATAACATCTGACGTGTTTCCTTGCATATCCAAATCGACAATCAGGGTTTTCAATCCTAAATGTACCGCAGATTCAAAACCTAACATTTGTGCAGCGGTGCTTTTACCTACACCACCTTTAAAATTTCCAATTACATATTTTTTTGCTGTCATTCATATCCACCTCTTTTTTTGTACTACCTTAATTCAATTATATCCTATTCCTCACATAAAGCAAACATTTTTTTATTTCGTACTACCTCAATAATTATTTTAAAATATTGTGTACTACCTTAATTATATATGTTAAAATAGAATTAACGAATCCCACACAAATAGGATTTATGAATAATATGGTTATGTACTACCTTATTTTAAAGGAGATTAATAAATTATGAAAGAAAAGAAAAATAATCAACGAACTTTTCGATATTCAGATACTACAAAAAAATATTTAGAAACATACGAAGGAAATGGTCTGAATGAAAAATTGGAAAATTTAGTAAAGCAATCTTTCATTGAAAAACCAAATTTAATGCAACAAATCGAAGAAAAGAAGAGAACGCTTAATAATTTAGAAAAAAAGGTACAAGCAAAGCAAGAACTCTTGTATACTCTAGATAATATCGAACGACAATTAAAAAATATTTTGATCACATTGAAATAAAAATAAAAAAACGGGACTCGTTTTTCGCCCAGGAAACCAGCTGAAGTAAAAGAAAATGAGTCCCGAATTTTAAAGACTATAATTTGGGACTCACTTAAATGCAAATTCCCTGGACGTCGATTAGAATTTTGAGTACCAAAAAAGAAAGGAGGTTAATATAATGAAATTAAATTATGTTGAGAAATATATTCAGGACAAACTATCTGATTTAAATAATATTTCCATAGAAGATTTTCCACTTTTTATGAATGGAAAGAAGGTTGGAGACGGTAGTGGCCAATTTCTAATATTATGTAGTGAACCAATAACAAGAAATTTAGTATTAATCGGGATAGAAGAAAACAAGGTATTCAAATGACTGGACTTTGCAATTTTTAACAAAGAAACTAATGAATGGTCTATCTATGATTATGATACTTACTGGAATAAAAAAGATAGACTTTAATAAACATAAACGAAAATGAAATAATCTATAAAAGGAAGGTTTCATAGATTAAAAAGAAGAAAAGGGCTTTAGTATGAAAACGAAAAGGATTGGATATATCCGAATATGTAGTAGCATAATAATATTAAGTTGCTCAATTTGTTTAAAGGAGTGTTGAGAATATGCGAGAAATTAAATTAAGTAAAATAGGTTTTGAAGAAGCAAAAAGTATTAGCAACCTTATTGATAGTCTTGGTGTGTATCATGATCAAATATCTAATTTGACTAACTTTTACCCGATACTATCTACTGAAGAAACATTACAAACTATTGAAGAGAGTATTTCTTCAGATTCTAGCTTTGTTATAGGAGCGTTCTCAGAAAAAGATATAGTTGGATTTATACAATATTCAATTGATAAACAGGTTGGTTCAATTGACCGTCTATATGTTGGTTCTGATGCTAGAGGCATAGGGGTGGGAAAAAAACTTATGGACGCAGCAATGGCCGAATTTGAAAAAGTTCATACTAAGCGTATTGATTTGAAAGTTGTAGTAGAAAATACATCTGCTCAGGCTTTCTATGAAAAATATGGTTTCTTTTCTCGTTTACTGGTTATGACTAAAATTTATTAGTCCTCTAACTCACGCCTTTAATGACAATCAAAAAATTTTAAATGAAAAAAAGGGGGAAGCTCATGAAAAAATATATTATACCATTTTTAGTCGGAATACTTTTACTCGTAGGTTGTTCATCAAATGAGCCATCTGAAAACGCACAGAAGGCTATTGATTCAATTACAGAAAGATATAAAGACGAATACAAAGGTGACATAAATGAAAATTTTAGTTTCAAAATTTATGAAGATTCTAAAACAAACTATATATTAGCCGAAGCTTATGTACCCGATAATGAAAATCCCAACAGCTACTTAGGTCACTATTTTTATGATATAGACAATAACGATCTCACATATTATGCAGCTGATTCAGATTATGATAAAAAAATGGATAGTGGTGATTATTCAATTATCTATACTTCAGGAAAATTTGCTGAATAGAAAAAGACCTGGACAATTTTTGTCTAGGTCTTTTTAATTCTTCCAGATCATTTAACCCATAAAAACCTTTTGCCAATCATTTTTTGGTTTTGCGCTACATTTTTATCATTTCAAGTTTGCTCTAACTGCGAAAGCCTTCCAAAGTTTCACTTCGTGTTTAAAAGGTTTCTCGTAAGATCAAACCAAAATCGACAAGGACAAGCGTTGTGCTTCCAGCATCCTTGTCTATTTTTAATTGAATGATAAAAGCTACGCAACAAAACGCAAAAAATTCAGCCTTTCGACTTCGTATACAGCGAAATCCAAAAAGGCAAAAGGAGAAAAAACTATGAACATAAAAAACTTAACTGCACAACACCTTTTTTGTAACTCAACAAACGGGACTTGGGACAGAGATAGGTACGACTTTGAAGTACGTTCTCCAATGGCAACCAAAGAATACATCATCGTCATTGACTTTTTAAATCAAGAAATCACAGGCACTCAATTAGCGTATGGTTCAAGTTACCTATTAGAAATTGAAGATTATCTCCCATTCTTAGAATACCTCACACAACATCAAAAACAATTAAGAGATTTTAGTCAATTGCTTGATAGGAAAGGGGGCTATTAGAATGAACTTCGACCATCTATTAAACAAGCTATACTCTTTAGCTAAAGAAACTAGCAATCCAACAACAAAAACCCAATTACTAAACTTAACGACTGACATCAAGAAAAATGGACTTCCTGATAATCAAAGTTTAAATCAATTTTTTTCAACCCTAACAAGCATTACACCCCCAATACCAGAAAATAGTTTAGCAGCCATTTATCACCTATCTAACAACTAAAAAAAAGACCTAGACAAAAATCTAGGTCTTTTATGCTTATTCTGTCACTTTTGCAACTAAATCAAAGGTAAGGGCACTTGCTTTCCAATCAGATTCTTCTAAAGTATAGGTGACAGACATGATAATTCTATTTTCGTCTCCATGATTCGACATCAAAATAAAATTAACTGCCTGAAATTCAATATCAGAAACTTGTCTATAATACGCAACTTTATCTCCAACCTCTGATTCAGTGGAATCGACTTCATCTGCTGATAAAGTATTGTAGTCCTCAAATAATTCAGGTGCCATATAAGATTGCAGCAACTCTAAACGATTCTCATTAGTGCCATAAAACGTGTTTACCAACGCTTCATTTAGCAGCCTAACTTGATCTTCATTCACCACATTCAACCGCTCCTCGTTTACATCAGAGCCTTCCTCACTATCATTTGTTTCCTCAGCTACTTCTGAAGGTTCACTACTGCTTGTTGTAGTGATTTCTTTAGAAGAACTATTCGGAACTGTAATAATAGAAGCAGCAGACTGCTGACTTTCTAAAGTCGCTACCTCTTGCCTTAAATCATCATTTTGGAAGGTAAGATACACAATCGTTCCTCCGAACAATAAAAACAGACCAGCCATTACTAGCCAACTTTTTTTCATATTTTCTCCTTTCTATTCTACGGCATCGGTAACACAGTCGCAGGGTCAACAAAATTACCGTATAAACTTAACCGAACCTCAAAATGTAAATGAGGGCCTGTTGATTGCCCCGTAGAGCCTACATAGCCAATTACCTGCCCTTGCTTCACCTTATCCCCAACACGAACAGCCATGCTGCTTTGGTGAGCATACAACGTATACAGCGCATCATCATGTTGAATAATCACACAATTTCCATATCCACTAACAGGCACACCATCAGCTTGCGCAATTACAACTTCTCCATCCGCAACAGCGTAAATTTTGTCACCAGTTGGTTGTGCAAAATCTAGTCCATTATGATTAGAATACACACCTGTAACAGGATTTACACGAGGGCCGAACCCACTTGAAACAATAGGATTCTGTACAGGTAAAATAAAACCATACTCACCAGAACCAACTTGATTATTTTCGGTACCAAGATATTGTTTCACCATTTGAGCGTAAAACATATTTCCATAGTTATACCGCCATGAATAGCCTAAACTTGTAGAAATCGCATTTATATAAGTTACTCGCTGACCACCAGACTGTTGCTTAGAAAAAGCTATCGCATTTTCAAATGAATACACATCATCACAAAAAGATAAATAACCATAACCATAGTTATAACCTTGAATAACATTCAAAGGGTCAACATTTTCACCACTTTTCAGCCCACTAGCAAAATAAGCAACACCAATTTCAATAGATTCGTTCGGGTCTTGAATAGTATTTGGCGGCCAGCCTTTAGATTCGCTACATTGCATAATATCAGGCGTTTTTTCTGCATTCCCGCCAGATTCCACCATAATCAAGGCTAGAATATAAGGGACGGCATCAGGAATCTCGTTTTTCTGACATTCAGTAGTTACTTTATCTTTCCAACGTAAGACTTCTTCAGGTAAGTTAACATTTCCTACACTACCAACATCAGCTACTTCCTTCTCACTTAACCCACCACCAAAAATCATAAGAAATCCCATAAACACAACGCCAATAAATAATAAAAATCCTAATGCCATTTTTTTCATTAGGAGTTCCTCATTTCATTCAGTTTTTCATTGAAGTCTGCTTGATCTTCAATACTTGGCCGCTTTGGTCTGTCAAACGGAACGATTTTAGGTGGTGTATGTGAATGATCTTCATTGAAACCATAAGATAATTCTGTACTCGTAGAGAAATTATCTCCATAATCAACTTGATTCTCAGACAGACCAGCAACATAGGAATTACCTTGCATTGAACCATCTACGCTATCTAATAAATCATTATTTCTAGAACCATCATGGCCAGTCATTGTATCTAAACCAGTTCCAGATAATTCATCAGCTACTCTGTCCAAACTGTTTTCTGTACTATCTAATGAAAATTCATTCTGATTCCCATCTAATAAAGAAACATCCGCAGCATCCATTTCCGTAACCATCGGTGCTTGTGATCCTAATGAATTATCGGCATCAAGTACAGGTTCCAATGTACTCGCTGCAACCTCTAAATCTTCTCCATCGACTTCAATAGTTGGTTCCATTTCAGGGAAATCAGGTGAAAGCGAATCTGATTCATCAGAATCAACATCAAGATCGACAACTGGCTCTATTTCAGAATTATCAGTCACCAAATCATCTGAATCCACTTCAACAATAGGTTCAACAACAGGAATAGCATCCTCCGCATCTTCAGCTAGATTTTCCTGTTTATCCAATGTATCAGAGATATCCTCCAATAAATCAACTTGCTTATCTGAATCTGTTTCAGGTGATAGGATAGGCAACTGACCTTGATTATCGGAAATACTATCATAAGTCGGTATATCAGGAACCCGATTTCGAGAATTGTTGTTTTCTTCTTTTTCGTCCTCGTCGTCTCTATCATCAGTAGCAGCGTCACTAGGGTGCTTAACAGCATAGCTTTCTTTCGCCTTATCTTTCGCAAGGCTAGCAATCCCACCTAACCCATTACTAGCAAGCGGAACACCTAATGCAGCCAAACCAGCAACATCTATTCCTAGTTTAGCAGCTGAACTCACTTTATCTTTAACTGGTTGAATAATTTGTTTTCCTACGGCACCGCTGGTAGTCGCTATTACACCACCTGTAATCATAGACAAAATGGTATCTTTTTTCTTCCACAAAATCACAATTACAACACAAATAGTCATGACTTGTAAGATATAGCTACCGACACCATCCGTCACAATGACAGCCCGCACTAGTTTAATCACACTCGTCAATAGCAGCAAACTTAGCCCTAACAATATACGAATACCAAATATTCCGAGTAAGGAACCAAGTACCTTCCAAATCGCACGATTAAAACGTGGAATTAAACTCATGAACAAAGCTAGTCCAATAAACGCACTTATTAGCAAGGCCAACACCTCAACAAAGAAATTCATAAATTGGACAACTAACAGTGGAATCCCAATTGCCAGTGTCATTACTGGTGATAGACCCGCAACCACGACTTTCCAACCAACTTTAGAACTTTGGAGATATTCATTATTTTCTGATGCATCATCCAAATTTTCTTTTACATTGGCATAACTTCCTTCACTACTTTCACCAGAAAACAGTAATTCATAGGCTTTATCAGGTTCCTCACTAGTATTAATTTTTGATACATCCGCAGTCCCATAATTCATCAGCAAATACGGTTCCTGGATCGACAACTCAAACAACGTATTATTCATAGCCGTTACAGCTTCATCTTTGCTGCCACCGCCAGTATTCGACCCTGCATTGAGTAAACTCGCTTGGACTTCCGTTGAAATATTATTAAACCATGCAACATACTCTGAACCTTTTGCATTCCAACCAAAAGCCAAAATCATGACCACTGCAAAAGACCCCGCTTGCTTCCATGCACGTTGGGAACTTTTGAAAATAAATAAATACAAGCAATAAAGCACCATAATCACGATTAAAGTTAAACCAAAATTCGCATACAAAGTATCATACAATGCTTTAGAATAGCCGTTAAACGTGCTAATATAAGAATTTAACACACTACTTTTTCCGAATAAATCCATACCTAAACGCAATGTCGTGAAAATAACCTTATTAAAGTCAAAAAAGATATTTGCACCATTATTTAGCCAAGTTGACGCATCCAAACTCCGCATAAAATTCCAGCCATCTTCTGTCATGTACGATTGATAACTGTCCAAATTGTATTCAGAAGAAATATCCGCCACATTACCGGCCGCAAAAGCAGGTGTCCCTAATCCAAAGAAGCCTACCAGCAACACTAAAAAAATACTTATCACGAAAACTTTCTTTTTCAAATGACCCTCCCCTTACGCATATTTTTCTTCAGCAGCACTTGAAGCTGTCCGCTCAACTGTTTTCATTGCCAAATCCCATTCTTCAAACAAATTATGGACACTTAGTTTAGCCACACGGCCATAAATATCTCTAAATAAGCACTGTCCCTTCCACATTTTAGACAACATAAACTGATTTTTTTCAGTATTCTCAATTCCTACATGAGATAAAATTTCTGATCGTTCATCCTTCCAGTCAAAAGCAAATATTGTCCCGAAAGAACTGGTTCCTTTATCATCACGAGTATCTTTTACTGATTGAGTAGAATACACCAAAATATTACAAAACGATCGACCGACCCGCTGCATTGATTTTAAAATCTGTTTGCCACCTCTGGCTTTTTCAAAAATCCACGCTTCATCAAAAATTTCCATTGTATATTCTTGTTTGTTGGCATTTCCAAATTTCTCACAAAATTTACCCAACGGAAGCATGAGACAAACAGATTTTTTATTGGCATCCGTATAGTCACTCATTGTCGTTTCTTGATCTGGTAAATCCAGACCCGCAACTTCTAAAACAGTCACACGCTGATTCAAATTTAAACCGTCTGTTTTACCATCAGAGAAGCCTAAACGCAACGCGCTATTATTTATCTTCGACCACAACAAATCGCCAGCACGCTTAATTTTGACATCATCAGACCCTTGCAATTCACGAATAACAGTCAAAAATCCTACTTGTCCGCCTAATTCCCGCTGTTCAATCACTCGATCTAATGAACGGTTCAATGCTGTTTCTACTTCTTCTTTATCCTTCAGGTCATAAATGGAGCTAATCATAGCTTGTGCGGTATCTTTCGCATCCACATCTTTCAAAAAAACAATCGGGTCTAAAACACCATGATTCTTCGGATTTTTAGCATCCAGCGTCACATAATGAAATGACCGTAAATGCTTTAAAAAACTAGGATAATGTTGCTGCATATACGGATCGTTCACCGTTCGTTGAAATTGTT
>NZ_JBXPBQ010000024.1:0-11848 GCF_056924355.1 Enterococcus sp. LJL90
GTAAATTTCTTCGAGTAGATATCTGTCCTGATTGTCAGTCACCATTAAAATTTATTAATGGAAAATATGGAAAATTTTATGGATGCACAAACTTTCCTAGATGCCGGTTCACCAGAAGAATGGGAGATTAGTTGTGTATGATTCTGATACGTTGACTTTAGATAATCGATTGTGCTAGTCACTCAAATATCCATATAACTTTCACTTACTGGCGTTGAGCAATTTATTATTGTTTCTGCTAGTAATGATTTAAACATCTTCCTAAGAAAAAAAGTAAGGATCAAAAACATATCATGTTTTTGATCCTTACTTTTTTTACCTCTTTAAACACTTCTTATTAAGTGGAATATTGAGTATCACAAACTTATAGCTTTAGCAAATTATGATTAAATCAAGTGTGTTTACGTTCTCTATATAGAAAATATAGAGCAATTGCGAGTACACTGATTCCACAAATTAAGCAGATTAGAGAGGATAAGGAGTAGTCACCAAGTTGTGGTAATTTACTGCTTTTTTGATGGTCTGTAGAAACCTCATACGTTGTACTGCTAATTTGTTGGATCTCCTCTGAACTACTGGAGCTACTGGCGGTTTCAGTTGTTTCAGTTGGGGATAAGGTTCCAGCAATCGTTACAGTTCCTTCATTTGCACTTACATCTACCGGGAAAATTCCACTGACCATTGTAAGAAAGAGGAGGGTAAGTAAACCTAGCTTATATGTTTTCATAAAAAAATACTCCTCTGTAGAGTATAAATTTTTAGCTCCAGCTTTGAGCCGCGAAAGTTAATGTCATGGTGAACGTTGGCGCAATCTTGTCAGTAAGAGCTGAAGACAAAGTCCCGTCATATTTGAATGTTGCGGCATTATTTTTAACGGTGCTGCTGTCTGTAGCTGCGGTATCCGTCTTTGCAACTTGACCAACGTTATTGGCTAACACTAAACTAGTGGCACCTGTCACTCCAGTAGTTCCAGCTGAAACTAAAGAAGCTGTTGAGGAAGCTCCGTTATCATTTCTAGTTAGATTAACAGCTAATGAAGAAATCGCAGATACATCCACTTCATTGGTTTTCGTAATTTTAGAGGCAATCACGCTCACCGGACGCCCAGAATTATTGGTAATAGCGTAGGTTGGAGACTCGATAGTCGTGCTTCCTGCAGTATTGTAAAAGATGGTTGCTGTATCCAAGGTTACATTAATCCATTGATCAGACCCTTCATTGATAGGGGCCTCGGGATCGGTATTACTTTGACCTAATGTTCCGTTAATCTGCACATCACCAGTGTTAGTTCCGTTGTTAATGGTTGATTCGGCGGCATGTGCAGTTGTCCCACCTAATCCAAGTGTGGCAAGAGTGCCCATTCCTAAAAGTGTACCTAAAAGTTTTTTATTCATTATATGTGGTTCTCCTTTATATTGTTTTTTTATCAAGCAACTGTGAAGCTAACCGTTGCAGCAACTTGACCTTTTGCTTCTGAAGTTTCCGCATCGTACAATTTGAATAAGGCCGTCCCAGTATACGTACCTGCATCCAAATGAGTATCTAGCGTGGCATTTTTGACTTCATAACCAACGGCAATAGCTCCTGAGTTATAGACTACCCTGCCGTCATCTAAGGTGATTGTGACCGCAATCGGATAAGCATTAGTGGGTGGGTTTTGGATATAGAGATCACTTGAATCATCTTGACTGTCCACTTGAATTTCCGAACCGATAATCATTTGAAATTGGCTAGCATCAACTTCCGCTTGGGCGTAAGTCGCAATTTCATCATCGGTCATTGCGGCCGCATCTTTTCCGTCTGGTAAGAAGCTACCGGCCACAACTGTCGCTGTTTTTTCCTCAGTGTTTGAGGAGAAATACCAGTAGAGTCCACCTCCGATGGCGGAAATTAGTAAAAGCAGCAGAGCTATGATTATCCATTTTTTTCTTTTGGTTGTTTTCTGATTTTTTTTCTTCACTTGTCTTTTCTCACTTTCTTAGCTGCCGATGACGACAGTCAATGTATATTGAATATCTGCAATTATTCCAGCCTTATCATGCTATCTGAAAAGGTTGGTGAGTATTCGTCTAAAAAGATTCAAAGTTGTCATCTTTAGTGACTGACATTGAAACTGAGTGTGTAAGTACTATTTCTGATGCCGTCTAATGGCCCTGAGTAGTCACCCACAAAGTAAAATGTTCCAACATTCGTGCTATTTTCTATATAAGAACTGAGCTCTATTGCAGAAGAAGTATTGACTGTTGTTAAATCCATTGACAGTATGTTCTCTGTCAATGGGGCAGATAACTTTAAATCCAGTGTGGTTTGATGAATAGAGTTATCAGCTAGTTCTGGAACAATACCAAATTCAGTCGTTAGCGTTTTAAATGCTGAAACACTGACAAAAACATTCGTATTGCTATGGTTAATGATGCTATAATGCTCGCTTGTGTAATCCCCCATCATAGTGGATGAAAAAGAAGCCTCAGTAGGAAATTCAACGAAAATTCCTACAGGTAAAGCATATTCGTTTTCTACCCACTTACTAGTCGAACTTGTCGTAAAATTACCTGCAGCAGTTGAGTATGAAAGGAGCCCCCTTAACTGAGTGTATATATAATAAGTTTGCGCTTTTAGGTCACTATATATACTTGTACCTGAATTTGTAACACTCTCATTGATTAAATCATTGGAAGTAGTGTTTGTTATAGCTGTTTGAGCAGTATTTGTAGTTAAATCCTCTGAAACTAAGGCATGATCAGCTATTTTCGAATTAACTTCTGATGTAGTAATCGAAGAATTAGTAGTAGTTAGACCGTTGATATTTAAATCACTTTGATCCATTGCGACAGTAGAATCAACGTCTACAGAAGTTACTGCAATAATAGGTTCGTATACCCAGGCTGTTTTACCTGCCGTGTTTGAAGAAGAAACAATCGAAGATCCAGCAACGTCATAGGTTACATAGTCGCTTGTCGTTGTAGCACCTGCAGAAAGCGTACTAGATTGGTAATTATTTGTATTGATAGAATCTTTTCTATTTATTGTCATAGAAGCGTTTGTAAATAAAGCATTTGGCGTAGCAGCATTGGTCGCAAATACAACTTTTTTTGGAGAAGTTGTATTAAGGGTTGTAGTTCCATTTAACCCCCAACTGGTAACACTGGTTTTTGTTGACTCAAAGTCTATTATTGAGTTGTTGCCTGCATTAATAGTTGTTGAGCTAGATGTATTCAACCCTCCTGCAGTAGTAGAACCACTTCCGTTTACTAGGTTATATGTGAATGAGGCACTATCATTTACATTTAATGTAAATGCATTTGATTTAGCTAAGGTAGTTTTTCCATTACTGACAATCAAATTTGCCCCATCATTCAGCGTAATATTTAGAGTCCCTGTATCTTGTTCACCAGAAAAAACTTCTGAAGTCCCACTCCCTGCGACACTAATAGTTGTGTTGCTGCCAGAATCAAAAATCAGATTCTCAAAGGCAGAGGAGAAATAAGCACCACTGGTTGTACTTGAACTTGTGAACGTATTGTTTCCCTGGAATGTAATGGTATTGTTATCTGCATAATAACTATTAAATGGCGTTCCATTAAATCCAGAAATATTGAATGTGACATTATTAACGACAACATTAAGATTCATACTTGTTCCTTGATCGGTATATGGATAAACTAATCCTCCATTCGTAAAATTTTTGTATGTTGAACTTCCTATGGATAGGTTTTTGAACGTAATGGTTAAATTAGAGTTCAAAATGCGAAGAGGTGAGTCTGCAGAGTAAGCATTGGTCGTTCCTGTGTATCCAAACAATAAGCTATATTTAGATGTGCCTGATGTACCAGAGCCATCGATAATCGTATCTGTTGTATAGTACAAGGATTCAACAGTACTCGTCGTAGAAGTAGTCGCGGTACCACTAGAAAAACCATAAACAATATCACTGTTAAGTAGTATATATTTTTTTGTTGTCGTCCCTGCATTCATAGCTGTCTTGAATTGTGAATAGTTAGAAACTGTATATAAAGTATAGCCATCAGGAATTGTTGCAGCATTTGCTCTGTCAGGTTTCACAATAAAGAGCAATATTATTCCTACTATAATTAGCAATATTGAATTTTTCTTCATAATATTCTTTTTCCTCGATTCTCAATAAGAATATAGTCATCATAGTCGTTTTTTTTGAAAATTAGTATTTTTATGTTTTTTTATTCAGTCATCTTTCCTTTCGTTTCAACGAAGATATTGATAATAACAGGAATACTTGTCTAATTCAACTTTTTCAAACTATATATAAAACTAGAATCAGATAGAAGAACAAATAAAACCCATAAAAAATTATTAATATATCATTTTTTTTTTAAGTATATCTCATCAATAAACAAATTGTAGTATTCAGGTAATTAAACATCAAAATTGTGATTTTTTTTTCTCTAAAAAAATTTTATTATCATAAATAATTTAAAGGAATTTTATGTTTTATTCTTGCAAATGAAAAATAGTTAACACCACTAACTAAAAAAAAAATTCAAATCACTAGAGTTTCAATGTGAATTGGTAGCGTAAAGAATTATGTGAACTAGTTCAAAGTTTAGTGGCTTCACATTTGAAAGATTTATTTTTTTTCAAGCTATTTTTCGTGTTATGAATATATTTGTTTGATTATTCGTGAAAATGTGATATTCTATATTCATGTAATTGGAAGGTGACAACAATGACTAGAGGTTTTACTGAAGAAGATATTGCTAATATTAAAAACAACTTACAAGTAGCTTGTGAAGAAAGTTGGCGAGTGAGAGGTTATAAAAAAACTAATATTCCTTTACTCACCAAAGCAGTTGGAATTTCATCGGGAGCTTTTTATCTCGTGTACAAAAGAAAAGAAGACTTGTTTATAGATGTTTTAGGAAATGTTCAAAATAAATTATTGGATATTTGGTCACAAAATTTAGATGAATCGGATAAAAAAATTGATGGTTTCAAACAAGGATTGAAATTTCTATTTAAAGAATATCAAGCTTATCCAGCTCTTTATGATTTAAATAGCTCTGAGTACGTCTTATTTTTAGCGAAACTGCCTGAAGAACAAATTGAGCACCTAAAAATGAAAAGTTCGGAAATTTTTAGAACAGTTATTACACGCTCAAAGTTAACCTTATTATTACCTGAAGACGACGTCATAAACATCATTCATTCTATTCTTTTCTTGTCCTTAGTGGACAGCGATACACTTAAGGGTACAGAAAAAACCTTTAATTTTTTACTAGATAATACTTTAACAAAATTGTTTAAGGAGACAAAAAAATGAGAATCATAAACATGTTTAACTCAATGATGAACTGGTTTGAACCTTTTTTAGGTAACGTAATAGTAATTATGGCAATCATTACTTTTCTGGTTATTGCCATTGGGATTTTCTTTATGATAAAAAAGAACGTTATGGTAAATATTTGAGTCTAGTTGGCTGTTTATTATTAATAAACCCATTGATTCATTTATTCCTACATTAGGAGAAAAAATATGATAAAAGAGTTGAATCAAAAACTAAATAAACTAAACAAAAGTATTGATTGGAATATGGAAGTTCCAGTACCAAGTAAAAGAGCTTTGGAAATTAATGAAAAGGCCCATATCATTATATCTGGTACATGCGTGTCTATAGGGGTGTTAACAACTTCAAAATGGCTAATCGGAATTGGAATATTAAGTGGCATAAGTGCAACTTTTACACATGCAGGAAAGAAAAGTTATGAATAGAGTACCCAGTTTCGAAAAGTAAGAAGAAATAAAACTTAAATTCAAGTTTCTAGGAAGGTTCAAAAAAAGCTTAAAACTGATTAACCCTTGATGAGTGTTCTATTACATGAATTTAGTGAACGCGGCTGTATAAGGGAAGCCATCTCGATGAGTTGGCTTTTAGAATGAAACTAGCCCCGGAATGATGTCTTTTAGGATTGAAAGAAAAACTTAAGTCAATTAACGACGGAATTAATCTACTTGATATAACGTAACTTATGTAAAGTAAAAGCCAGTTCACAAAATGAACTGGCTTCTTTTGATAATTAGAGTTAGGTATATTAACATAATTGATGTCTATAAGAATCAAGGAAAACTTTTCGGAGATACAATATCAGTCGAAAAGTCCTTTTCAGTTTGGAAACTTTAAGACTTCTGGTCAGAGGAAAATAGCTGTCTGGAGAACAATAAATAATTCCCTTTAGAAAACTAATCTAGAACAGTTGTCGAGGAGTCTTTCAGGGAGAGATATTGTAATCAATAGTACAATCCAACATGGACAAATAAACGAGTCAGAATTCCGTTAGCACGGGATTCTGACTCGTTTTCTAGTCGTTGAAATTTTCAAAGTAGGTATCAATTTTCTTCATTTCATCTTCATCATATTTTGCATATTTTCCAACTTCATGAAGAATATGCTTAATTTCATGGAGAGCTTTTCTTTCTGCATACCATTTCTTAATTTCATGTTTTTTATCTTTATCTTCATTCAATGCATCTAATTTATCTAATTCTGTATCTAATTTTACTACCGTGTCTGCAATGTTAGCTAACACCTTATCTTCTTTTTTTTCATAATCCGTCATGTGACTCACCACTTTCTTTTTGTACTCAATATTATATATTTTTTATCATAAAAAGTAAAACAAAAGACTTTAGATACTCAAATAATCACTTTCGTTTAAATTTGGTAGTTTATCGTTTTTACTATTAAATAAAAAATGTTAATCTGATAATAGATATATGGAAGGAGCGTGATAATCATGGGAAAAAAAACAGGATTTAGTTGGCCCTATTTTCTAATAGGAGTAGTATTCATTATTGTTTCTTTAATTGCCTTTAGAGATCCGCAAAGTAGCCTATTGGCCATCGTTTATGTATTTGCTTTATCTGCAATCTTGAAAGGTGGATTTGAATTATTTTTTAGGCGTAAAATTCATGAACTGACAAACCAAAATGCAACAGCTTTATTTTTTTTAGGAATATTTGATTTCCTGGTCGGAATTTTCTTTCTGTTTAATATCTCCGCAGGTTTATTAGCTTTACCGTTTGTATTTGCAATTTGGTTTATTGTCGACTCTATTATAGCTATCTTCACATCGTCTATCTATAAAGATAGTGCAAATGGTTATTATTGGTTTACAATTATTCTAAATGTATTGGGGATAATTGTTGGGTGTATGCTGCTATTCAATCCGCTTACATCTGCTTTAACGCTTGCATTCCTAGTTGGTTTTTATTTTATGTTAAATGGAATTTCTTTAATGGTGTATGCTTTTTAAAAAACATACACCATTAAAGTGAGGTTTTTGGATTTGAGTCAATATCTTAGACAAATTTTAGTAGAGACGTTTACGCCATTTTTACTTTTTCCGACTCTTCAAACTCCTGTGGGGTTAGATAGTGAATCGAGCTATGGATTCGATTTCGGTTATAAAATCCTTCAATGTAACTAAATAGTTCTCGATTTGCTTCTTCAAAATCTGAGTAGCTAGTCGTGTAGACTTCTTCCTTTTTCAATGAGGCCTGGAAAGATTCGATTGCAGCATTATCATAAGGTGTCCCCTTTCTACTATAAGAATGCCTTAATTTGTTGGTTTCAAGCCATTGTTCCACTTCTCTGGCTGTGTATTGGCTGCCCAAATCAGTGTGTAGAATCATTCCTTCTGGAATGTGATAATGCATTTTTGCTTTGTTAAGCGTTTGAATGACACAATCCACAGTCATTCGTTTTGAAAATGTATAGCTAATAATCTTTTTCGTGTGTAAATCGATGATTGAAGATAAGTAACACCAACCATTTTTCTTAATAGGAATGTAAATAATGTCAGCTACCCATTTCTCACAGATAGTCTTAATAGAAAAGTCCTGATTTAAGAGGTTCTCTTTTAAATTATCGGTTTATTAGACCTTTGAGGTCTATATTTTTTAACTACAATCGACCTTAAATTTAATTGTTTCATTAGCTTTTGGACATGTTTAAGAGATACTGAAATACCTTCTTTTAATAAAACTTGATGGATCTTTGTGGCACCATAGCGTTGTTTATTCGTAAAAAAAATTGTTGAAATTTTCTTTTTCAACTTATTATTTCTGATTTCTGTAACTGTCAATGGTTTGTTCTTATAAAAATAATAGACACTTCTAGAGATTTCTAATAACCGACACAATAAAGAAACAGTGTAATTCTTACCTCATTTTCCAATAAATTGAACAAGCGAATTTAGGTTTTCCGAGAGAATATGGCTGCGGCTTTTTTTTAAGATTTCAAGTTCCTCTTTCAAACGATCATTTTCTTTTTTCAGTTCAGCCACTTCTTTTCCAGTCAGTCCCGTGGACTGATTAGGTAAATATAAATTCTTCCATTTGTAAATCGTTGCTTCAGATAAGCCATATTCTTTCGCCAACCCTCGAACAGAACGTCCAGTTTGATTCAGTTCAACAATCATCTGTTTAAAATTTTCTTCATATCGGGTCATAAAAATTCATCCTCTCGTAGATAAGTTTAATTTATTCTTGTCTCTACGAAAAGCTGTCTAAGATTTGGTACTAACACCAGTGCAAATTAATGAATGAAATGAAGCGAACCATTTTCAAGAGGATGTTATTGGCAAGATAATTGGTTACGATGACTTGAATATTTTTATTGGAAAGACCCCTATTCCATCTGGACAAATCAGGCACATTGAAATCTTTAAAGGATAAGAAATATCACTGAAGGAGGAATTTTTATGGGAAAGTTAGATTTTTTAAAAATGGTTGAGGAATTATCACTTGATAAAACTGGTAATACATTGAGCGGTCACTCTCAACATGTCTGTTTGGATGATTATTGGCTAGAGGAAGATGAAAAATTTCAGTTCATAAATTTTTTACAATTACGATACCCTGGTTATACGTTTGAAATTGTGTGGGTCATGGGTGGCTTTGGAATTGACCTAATCTTTACTGACAGTGAGAAGAAAGCAGCTTACAATTCTATACCTAAAACAAAAACAGTCAGACAAGCTATGCAAGAAGCACAAGAGACTCAAGGAATGTTCATTCATCTTTTTTCTACTAGCAGTCTGGATGGAAAAATTACGGACAAAGAATATCAATCACTTCTTAACGCCCATAAAAAATAGCTGAAGTAATGCATAATAGTTTTGATAAATGAAGCTTTCATATTATGTCATGGTGGCAATGACTATTTAACAATACTCCAATATGTACCTGTTTTACCAACTGAAATCTGGAGGTGATTCTGTGTCTTTAACTACCGATGTTTATGAAATGATAAAAAGAAACAGCTCAATTGAGGTTATAAATCTGGAAACCGGAGAAAACGAAATAGCATATGACAAGAAAACTTTTGAAGTCTTGCTGGCATTTGAAGGTATCTCTTTAGGTGAATTTTTGAATTTTGATTGTAACGGAACTAAAGAGAAAAAGAGAAATTTCTCCTAGATTATAAAACTAATTTATCGGTATTTTTAACAGAATTACCACTAAAACAAGGTTATTCAACATTTTGTATAAAAGAGAAAAAGAGAAAAGGAGAAATGTCCCCTTTTCCCTTTTATCCAATATACTTGTTGCTTTGAATGTTCGCAATAATTCTTTGAGCTCTCTCATCATAATTATTCTTGTAGTAAAATTCGGCCATGTTCCTTAAAGTTTCATATTCTCTTGTTCCATCAAAATCACTAAAAATTTCTATCAGACTTTTTATGTCAGGATCAACTTTAATAGTTTTTCTTTTTTGAGAATCACTTTTTTTTGTTGTGTTGAAAGCTATTGTCGGTTCTTCTTGTTTTTCCTCATTTATTCTGGAAGTATTTGCAACTTGGGCAACAGTAGGACGTTCCTTTTTTTGTCTATTGGTTAATGGCATGCTGCTCACTCCTAACTTCGTATGTTGACAAATCCAATTCTCTTGCAAGTTTGGTAAATTTGTTACCATTTAAGAATTTAGGCTGGTATTGGTAGTCCTCGGGGATATCGCCTTGAGTTTCAAAAAGTGCGATTCGTTCTTCAATTTCACAGAATATGTCAGCAAACAGCGCAAAAACCTTTCTGTCATGGTGGTCAATGACGGTAATACCGTATTCTGGGTAATCTTCCAACCGTTTTGAGTTACCAACTATAGCGTTAAACGTGAAGTTGTCACCAAATGCTTCTCTTGTATTATCAATGATTGTTTGATGAAGTTCCCTTTTTGGTTGTAGTAGGAATGGTAACAGTCCAAGGACTTCTCCTTTAAAATCGTCTCCGAAATCATCAATTAGTGTTTGAAAGTATTCATTGATGATGTCAAGGGAACCTTCAAATGAATAGGTTTTTGTTTCTTGTGTAATCACGAAGTAATCTGCACAAACCATAGCATTATCAACTTTGATATCTGTACTAGGCCCAACATCAATCCAGATATAATCGTAATTATCTTTAATTTTATCGAGGAGCTTCGTAAAGTGAAACGTCCTATCTTTTTTGTAGTTTGGGTTGCCCTCTTTTGGGTATAAGTCTTCTAAATGGTCTCCAAGCTCGGCCATGTCTCTTCCGCCTGCTATCATGTGTAAATTATCAGTTAACTTGACTATTCCTGATTGTAAATCTTCGTCTAAGATACATTGATATATTGTTTTGGGAAAGTTTGTATCGAAAGTTTTTCCCATCAAACTAGTTTCGTTTGCCTGAATGTCCCAATCAATAAGCAAAACATTTTTATTAAACATTGCATTTGGTAAAGTAGCTACCATCGACTCACCAGCTGTAGACGTTGTCTTTCCAACTCCACCTTTTTGATTAGCATTGATGATTGTCCGACATTTCTTAGTCAATTGAAGAACCAATTTCTGATAATCCATAATAGGCCTCTTTTCTGTAAAATGTATTTTATCTCCTAAAAACATTATACAACATTATTTATTGAATTACCATCAATAAATGTATTTAGGAGAAATTTTCCCTTTTTTAAGGTGTAAGTTTAAAGAACGAAAAAAAGAGAAAAGTCCCCTTTTCTCTTTTTCTCTTTTTTAACTTTAAAAGAGAAAAATCTCTTTTTCTCTTTTTCTCCTAAATGTAAGAGACTAGTAAATTAGCGTTTTAATTCAATTAAAGAGAAAAATCTCTTTTTCCCTTTTTCTCCTTTTCTCTTTTTGCTGATTAAATTTTGATTGTTTAATTTCAGGAGAAAAGTCTCCTTTTCTCTTTTTCTCCTAAAATATTTTTTCAATTATGCTGTTTACAAAGTGCTGGACAAATGTTTACAATTACAGAGAATAAAAAAAGACAAACACTTTTATGAGCACCAACTCATAAATTGTGTTTGTTACGGAACAGATGTCTTTTCTTTTTTAGGGTTTAAAATACAAACCTAACCACTTGTATTTTATCAAATCTTGAAAAAAAATTCAATACGAAAAGGCTTATTTGAGTGCGAGTTCATTGAGATTTGGCATGATTTTAAGCTTTTTTTAAAGTTGAGGACACTGTGTTATTTGGTGTCCTCTTTTTTGTACTCAAAATCGAAAGGTGGTGTTCATATGCAAATCCAAGAAGTCTATTCATTGTTCTTAAAACAAGGCATTCGTCAGTATAAATTCAAAAACAGCAAGATCAAACCAATTGACTACAAATCGGATGGAAAAAAAGGTGCTATATTCGGTTTCCGGTCAAAAGAGAAAATGGCCGCCGGCCGTGGAGTTGTCTTGACTTCAGAAGAAGCCATTTTAAATAACTTGGATGGTTTTACGCATTGGACACCGAACGTCTATAGTTTTGGGACCTATGCTGACAAAGAAAAAAGCATTGTCAAAGGCCATGCTGAAAACAATTTGAAACAAATCAACACGTTTTTAAT
>NZ_JBXPBQ010000025.1:0-7921 GCF_056924355.1 Enterococcus sp. LJL90
CATTGTCCAAGTCACTACAGCTGTATACGTTCCTTTAGTCATAGAGTTTGCGACAGAAGTTGGAATCGTTAAGTTGACAGAAGAACCGACGGTTCCGACGGTTGTGTCAGTTGCGCCAGTACCGTCTGTTGTGCTACCCCATTCAAGCGTCCATTGACCAGAACCAGTTCCAGCAGCTGCTGTAACAAATGTCTTAGCTCCACCGTCAATAGAAAGTGTTTGAGTTGCTGTTTTACCTGAATCTGCAATTGTTCCTTCGCCACTCGTTGCCATTAATGGATTGATAAAAGCAATTTCTGAACCTGTTAATACGCTTTGATCTGATGAATTTGTAAATTGAGTTGTCAACTGTCCACTGATAGTGTAGCCAGTATATTCACCAGTGACATCTCCCCAAGAAATTAGGTTACCACGTTTTCGCGTTGTTGATGTAGTGCTTCCGTCTTCCGCAGTAACTGTATCTGTAATGGTAACTGGTTGTGCTGAAGCTGTGCCTGTTCCGACTTTAATGGTACCAAAATTTAAATTTGTTACGGCCGTAATACCTTTATCTCCAGGAGATGTCGGGTTAGGAATTACAGGGTCTACACCTGGAATTGTTTTCCCACCTTCTGGATCGGGTACGCCATCTTTACCTGGATCTAGTGAACCAGCCTCAACTTTGACTGTTCCTTGTGAAGTTTGAGAAGATGGTGTCGCAGCATTTGTAACTGCTGGAGCTGTTGTAGCGATTCCTACTACTGCCAATAAAGCCACTGCACTTAATGTCTTGAATTTCATTTTTATTCCTCCTAATATGGTAGATTGTTTATTTACAAATGAGTCAATGCTCAAATTGTCATGGATAATGTGTTATTACCGTGTTGGTGCTGCTTCCAATGTCCACGTGAGAGTAGTGGTATATTGTACTGGGTAAATTTTGGTTTCATTGGGTACTGTCAAAGTGACAGCAGAATTACTATATGCTTGTTTGTCAGTGACATTGTCAAGTACCGCTTTTCCTGAAGCATCTTCTAGAGGAGATAAAGTGGGAACTTGATTAGAGGTGTTCGTTTCCGATGCACCAAATTCAATTAGCCAGACCCCTTTTCCTTGACCAGCTTCACTACTTGCCACTGTATATGCGATACCCATCTCATTCAAAGCTAACGTATCCCGAGTAACCGTGGGGGTGCCGCTGGCACCACTGGTATTGGCCCATCCTTTGTCAAAAGATAGGACAGCGCCCGTCAATTCCTGATTCTCTAAGTCTTGTATAATATCACTATGAAATTGTTGGTTTTGCGTAACTGTCAAATTCCAACCAGAAGATTCAGCACTATAATCACTCACTTGAATGTAAAAACCTCTGGCAGTTGTCTCGTCATAAAATTGTTGAGCTAAGGAGAGGTACGTTCGATTGGTGTCGTTAATTTTTTGTGAACCGAAGTTTAAACTTGAAATATAATCAATACGCAAAGCTCCTGTCGTAGAAGGTCCTTCTCCTGGATTCACTACCATGGAAGGTGCTTCCGGATCCACTAAGTTACTTATTCCTGGATCTTCAACAGTCACCTTTCCATTAGCTTCTTGACTACTTGCGTATACTTGAGGAACACAGAAAAGAGACGTAAAGAAACTTAATCCGATACCCACTATCCATTTTTTTCTCATTCACGTTCCTCCTTCTCTTTTTTCCTCCGACGATAGAAGAAAAAAAGTAAAGCTAATAGGAGAATTCCTCCACCAAGTACACTATAATTTCTGATTTGTTCGCCTGTCTGAGGAAGTTTTCCTCCAGTGCTAGGTAGACTAGTAGACGTAGAGCTGGAAGAATTGGTAGACTCCTCATAGAAAGTGATGCCCCCTTCTACTGTCCCTTGCCCTCCATTGCCTATAGTGGCAGCAGCTCTAAGAGGTAACATCCCTATCAGGCAGATTACCAGACAGGAGAAAAAGAGAACTTTCAATTCTAGTTTCATGTGTTTCTCCTCCTCTATGGTTGACCTGCCATGATTGTCCATGTGATAACGCCAGAATAAGTTCCCACACTTGAAACGGTTGTTTTAGTTGGGTCAGCTACCAGTTTTAATCCTGCCGTATCCGATGTTGTTCCCCATCCACTGGTGATATCTGTCGTGCCACCTGTTGTGCTGGTATATACTGCTTGATTACTAGAACTTAGGGTTATTTCCTTCTTATCATTTGTGACGTATCGGATCGCGTCACTCATGATGGAGCCTGTGCTTGTATTTTTCATTTCGGTTGTCACTGCTGCATATAGTATCCATCCGTTTGTTTTAGAGGCACGAGTATCTGTAATGATTAATTTCCCAGACGTCGTAGGATTATCCACACGCTGCGTTTTTGCATTATATGTCAGACTCCCAAAATCAACGGAAGTGGGAGCTGATTGTAAGAATAGTAACCCTTTGACAGTATAGGTAACCGTTTGAGTGGTATCTGTAATCTTCAAAGCTGTCTCATCTGTTGGACGTGATACAATTTCATATCCAGCTGTTTCTAATGCACTAAGTTGTGTTTGTACTTTTGCATACGTTGTAGATGTTAAATCAATAGAATCTCCCACATAGATAGGGGTAACAATACTATTTGTATCTTCTTCTCCAGCTGTTAAAGTGTAGCCCTCTAAGATCGTTCCTGCTTCGTTTTCAAATTGAACTGTGACGACAGCATTCATATTGATGACAGTAACGCTAATGGTTCCAGTTATATCAGAATCCAGTCCCGATACAGAAGATGGAAGACTGATTGTGACAGTATATGGCGTATTAGGTGAAATATCTTTCAATCCGCTTAAACTACCTAAATCCGTTACAGTAAAGTCATTTACATCTGACCAACTAGTTTTTTCTCCCCCAGATACGCTATATGCAGTTGGGTTACACTTGGATAAAATATAGGTACTTAGCTCACTATCTGTCATATTACGAATATCCGCATAAGACAACTCCACTGAGTCTCCACTAAGGTTCGTGGAACTATCATAAACTATTAGTTCAGCTGTTGTTGTCGTAGTATTTGGTGCAGAGAGTCCCGCGCTATCTACAGCAAGGTCAGATACAGTTAGGCTAACTTGTTTTGTTCCAGCAGTTTGCATCAAGGTAGCCATATCAGTTGAATCAGCATAGCTGACAGGGTAGCTACTCGTATCCGTTACGCCTTTATCTGTTATTGTACTCACAAACGCACTTGCGGCTGGAGCCGTATCTCCCACATAGGCATAATACGTCTTAGTTGTAACTTCAGGAGGTGTCTCATCAACTACAGTTGTGGTCGTTGTATTCTCCTTGCCATTTAAGAAACTATATGCAGTAACAGTATCTCCCACATATAAAGTGGAAGTCGTTGGGATAGAGAGAGAATAATTTCCACTGGCATCTGCTTGCACATTATAGTAAACTTCAGTGCCAGCCATATTCAAGGAGCCAGTATCTAACGTAGTTCCTAAAGTAGTTCCGTTCACCGAGATTAGCACATAGGCATTTGGATTCGTGATGCCAGAAATCTGTGTACCATTTGTTTGAGTTACGTTATCTGAAACCTCATCTATCGATACTTCTACATCAGGTATGTGTTCAAAAAGTACCCTGTTAAATTTTGTCGTATCATAGTTTGATGTGAAGCTTGATGAAGTTGTTGTATTGGTGCTACTTGCTGTAACAGAACCAACAGTAACTGTTCCACTACTAGAACGTGTATAAGGGATAGTTGCATTATAAATTGGTATCCATGTAAAATCTGCCCCCTCAGTGGTAGTAACACTATTGTTCTTATTCCACGCGTAAATTCCTTGGATATCCGCCGCGAAATTACCTGCCATATTCACAAGTTGGACATTATTATTTCCTTGCGCATCTAAGTCTACTTTTTCTACATCTGAGAAAGAAAAACTTCCATTACCTGCATACAACATATTTCGTGTTCCAGTTCCATCAGAAACTTTTATAGTAAAAGTTCCTAATTCACCTATTGAAAAAGCTCCTGCATTTACGTATACCATATCAGATGTTGCTTGATAATTGTTAGTTGCTGTTAACGATGCCGAAGACGTACTTGTTCCCGTATAGGCAGTCCCAGATTGATTTAAAAAGTCAAAATTAACACTCCCGTTATCTTCAACTAAAAACTCTGAGTTTGTGCCGACCATTTTCAGTGCAGAACCAAATGACCCATCCATTGTAAGATTCATTGAAGCTTCAGAAGCAACGTAAACATTACTATTTGTCCCCATGTAAATGCCAGGTGAGAAACCAAGCGAACTTGAACGGTAATAATTTGCGTTGGACATGGATACGTTAAGCTCAGCTCCTGATCCAGCCAAATTAATTTTGGAATAGTTATATAGAGAGAGCCCTGCGTAATAAGAGTATGTAGTATCATCTACACCAAATATTCCAGACTGATTCATACCCATTGGGCCATCCGTTACAACGTTTAATTTAGCATTATCTAACAAATCGACAGTTGTTATCTTGTTAGAATTACCTCCGGTTAACCTAACACCTGCACGACCAGTTCCTGATACATCCACATTCATTGTAGCCCCTGTCCCTAGTGTTAAGCTCCCTCCGTTTTGAATATTTACTCCAGCATAAACCCCGCCGTTTGTGGAATTATAGGTATAAGATTCACCCCCATTGCCACTTGCAGTGACATTCAAAGTCGCATTAGACTCAATATGAAGAATAGGTGCGTTCGTCGTGACACTTTCTGACATATAAGCGCCAAGTATAACTCCATCTCCTGTTACAGTATTAAAGGTAGTATTACTTCCGCTTTGAACATACACACGTCTACCTTCTAGGCCCGAAGATACATTCGAATTGTAACAGTTCACAATGTTTCCGGTGGTAGGATGCGTAAAACTGTTTACGTTTTTTATAGTATTAGTATTTCTAAAGACCTGCGTACTTAAGTAAGAAGCACTTAGTTGTGAGCCTGTGTAACTGACTCCATCATAAACAAAAGATGAGTATCTATTGAACCAGTTTGAAAAACAACCATATGGATTCTGTGAATACATATCAAGATTTTTGATGTACACGCTAATTGCATAGGCAGATCCATTGTTGCCTCCTGCCCCCCAGCGATAGTAGTATTGTCCCGTGGATAAGAAAAACCCATTTCCGTCGATTACAACACTTCTTTGTTGGGCTAAGCTTATATCTACAGCTGTTCCTAAAGCAGATGTATAATTACTATTGTCAATATTATTCATTAATTTGATATAAGAAAAACTATTTTTATTTGCATACGCAATTCCATCTGCGGCATCATTTCCATCGCTAGAGGTAAACGTACCTCTTAGTGCTTTTGTTAGTTGTGCATATGTGTATACGTGAATGATATTACTATCATTAGCGGGTTCATCGCCCCACGTGTTATCTGTCCCTCCCCACTGAGAATAGGTAAGTTCATTGGAATAGTCTCCATTGGAGTCTTCTGCTGCCGAAGTAGCAGTCATTCCAAATTGAAGCTGTGCAAAACCCAGTATTAACATGAATATAATAACTAAAATAAAACTACCCCGAAAATAATATTTATTCATCTCCATTTTCTCCTTTATATCTTAATTCATATCGTGTTTTGAAATTTCTCACATAAGTATTGGATTTCAACTATATTTTTTCTTGTTTTAATTAAGAATAGGAAAAAAATAAAAGCTTGATGCATCAACATTATTCGTAAACTATTGACGGCGAATGACGGCTTATCGCAGCAAAACCCTCATAGATAGCGCTTACATTATTCGTTTGAACTTATGACTCTACTAGCACATTATTTTTTTTAAGAAATATAGGCAGCTATTTTTTTTATTGTATGTATTCGCTGGTCCATTAAGACATCAGAATAAACGTCCAGTGTTAGTTGAGTAGATCTGTGTCCGAGCAATGCACTCACTGTAGGTATATCTGAGAGTGCTTCAAGGCAACGTGTCGCAAAGGTATGACGTAACTGATGAAAATGAATATGCGTAAGGTCTACTTTTTTTCTTATTGTATGAAAATAATTTGTAAGTAGTCTTGGCTCACATGGACTATCATTGTTCGCAAATACCCATCTGTTCGTTGCATTATTATGTTTGTAGTGTATCAATTTCTCTCTTAGATATGGGGTCATAGGAATCACTCGAATTGAATTTTTGGTCTTCGCCTCATCAATGTGTATGTAAGTTTTAGCAGTTGTTTTTCCTTGATCTAGTATACGTTGACATGTTTTTGAAACCTGAATGATATTTTTATCAAAGTCTATGTCGTGCCATTCTAGTGCGGCAATTTCACCTATTCGCATTCCCGTGTGTAAAGCAATTAAAACAGGTAAACCCTTCTTTTCAGGTTCTTGGTCCGCAGCTAAAGATATTTTTTTTTGTTCGGATAATGAGAGGGCCGTCACCTTGGTCCAGTCCCTTCTCGGTAATTTGATGAGGGACAAAAATGTAGCGTCACATTGTATACGAGACAATCCTGAAGACAGTATTTGTTTAAATAGGGTAAAGATAGACTGAATCGAACTCATGCTTAAGTCATTATTTTGAAGCTCTTCAATATATGAATAGATACTTTCTTCATTAATTTCGTATAATTTTTTGTGTTTGAAAATGGGTAAAATATACTTGTTTAATTTATAGTGATAATTAGAAAGTGTAGTCTTTTTTACCTGTAGCTCTATCCGCCTGAACCAAACCGTCACCCATTCCTTGAAAGTAAGACCAATTTCTGGTCTAGGTTTCATGACCGTGGGTTGATAGCTTGATTTAAATACGTCCAACACGCGTTTTGTTTCTTCTCGAGTATTCCGATACACATAGCCGTATCGAATAGATCCGTCTAATTTTCTCCCTTTAATGTATCGACCTTCCCAACGGCCATCTTTTCTATGATATATATTTTCTCCTTGTCGACTCATAAAAGCACCCTTTCAGTTTGTTTGACGGTTTATTCTACTAAATAAAAAATTGTCAGTAAAGCCAAAAAAAAAGTGCGTTGACAATAAATAACTCAGAACATATAATAAATAAGAAGACAAATTTGATTAGAAATTTTAAGTTAATGAAAATTTCCTATTCTTAATTAAAACAAGATGTATTTATAAAGTTAAAATAAACCTTTTTCTCGTCATTTTATCTATACGGTGCGGTTGAAATCCTTACTAATACAAAAAAGCAATCTGTTTTAAAAAAGACAGATTGCTTTTTTGTATTAATACTATTTCTTTTTTTGTTGAACTATTAGGTCTTTTTTTGTCTCTTTCGTTCTTCAAGAGTGACCCTTCTCTACATCTCTTTAAGCTTATTGATATCATTTACTAACTGGACTTGTTCATTAGGGAGTTAAATCTTGCTGAAGAGCTCGCTATCCTGATAATTTGGTGTAAAGTTGACAATCGCTGACATAATGACCACCTTTTTAGCCTTTTCAAAAAGTGTAGCATAGAGACTAATACGTTTCAAAAATGAAGCAAATAGTAAAGTGTTTAAGTTTTCAATGGAGATCTATAGCAGAAATTTTGTTCAACAAAATGAGACTAATCGAGAAACTATCTTTCAAAAATTTTACTCTGATTATGTATGGGAGGATGATCAAAGTTAAATAGGGTATTTGTCAGCATAGCTATGGTCGCTGCTAAATATATTTCACATAATCCTCTTTATAAAAAGAAGCAAGCCCATAAAGAGCTAGCTTCTTAATTTACATAAGTTACGTTATTCCAAGTGAAAATTTTAACGGTATTTTTGATATAATTTTTGAGGGGTGAATGACGTGATAAATCATATTGAAATAAATGTCAAAGACTTAAAGAAGTCTAAAAAATTCTATACATTTTTACTTCAAGAGTTAGGTTGTACTCTTTTTCAAGAATGGGAAAAAGGATTTAGCTTAAAGCTAGATGGCTTATATATTGTTTTCGTTCAAACGGA
>NZ_JBXPBQ010000026.1:0-7432 GCF_056924355.1 Enterococcus sp. LJL90
GGGCTAAAATCGATTTACGATAGGCTTGCTGCACTTCCTGTTTCACAAGAATTAAGGTTTGCATAAGCGCAGACCGGGTAGAAACTTGAATCCCTCCGCCACGGCCACGTTTTGTTTTTAAGTAAATTTGTCCGGTTGTTTTTAGATTAATTAATACCTGGTCAAGTGATCTCGCAGGGATACTTAAGTCTTTCAGAATTTCTTTCTTCGTTATTTCAATTACCGGTTTATAAACATAACTTTGCCTACTCAAATAAGCCAGCAAATCAGCCGCCCACTCGTCAAAATGACTGTTCTGACGTTCTTCTCTAGGCTTCTTAAACTTATACCAGCTGCTTGTGCCAAACAACTGAGCGTCAGAAAAGGTTTCTGATGTCCAGTTGGTCACTAACCGGCGGATAACTACTCGGCTAGCAGCTTGATACTTACCTGAATAGGCACTTTTGATTGTTCGAGTGTACTCTTTTTCGCTTAAAGGGCTTGCCAGCTGGAAACTATTAAACTCGTCAAGAAAATCATAGCACTCTTGATAGCTGATTCCTGAAGCATAGTGGGCCAAAGCTAACGTAAATAAAGCATTGTTGCGCCCAATCACGCCTTTAGTGCCACTTATTTCTTTGCGGTTAAGGAGGATTTTCACCCATGGTTCATCAACTTGTCCTCTTAATTTATCTTTCAAAACTCGTAATCCGGCCGAATTTTTACGTTTAGGTTTTGCCGGAGCAAATGTCATAGACCAGTCAATCCATTGCTGCATAGGGTAAACAAAGTGTGGTTGATACAACACAACGTTGTCTGTCCGAGGGATTCTAGCAATACCAAAATGGTTGCATGAAAAATCGACAGGCAGAGATTTCCCAAAAAAAGTCCGCAGGTTCTCTGATATTCTTTTTGCAATCCGAATGGAACCATAGTTGTCTTTATTCGAGATATACCACGCATTCTCCAGTACAAAATAAATCTGGTATCCCCCTGGGGATTTCAAAATCATCGTTGGTAAGAAACCAAAATCTGAGTTGATGCAGCAATTGATGATTTGTCTTTCAGAGAGAGTGTCCCCTTCAGGAACATCGATGTCGATTAAAAACGTGTTGATTTGTTTCAAATTGTCTTCAGAATGGCCTTTGACAATGCTTTTTTCTTTGTCAGCATAGGTTCCAAAACTATAGACGTTCGGTGTCCAATGCGTAAAGCCATCCAAGTTATCTAAAATGGCTTCTTCTGAAGTCAAGATAACCCCACGGCCGGCGGCCATTTTCTCTTTTGACCGGAAACCGAATATAGCACCTTTTTTTCCATCCGGTTTGTAGTCAATCGGTTTGATCTTGCTGTTTTTGTATTTGTATTGTCGAATGCCTTGCTTTAAAAACAAAGAATACACTTCTTGGATTTGCATAGGAACATCGCCTTTCGTTTTTGAGTACAAAAAAGAGGACACCAAATAACACAGTGTCCTCAACTTTAAAAAAAGCTTAAAATCATGTCGAATCTAAATGAGTTCGCACTCAAATAAGCCTTTTCGTATTGAATTTTTTTTCAAAATTTGATAAAATAAGTCCAACGACAGATTTAATTTATCAACAAAGAAAAGACACTTGTTTGACAAAACAAAGTTATGAATTGGCGTTCATAGTTTTGCTTGTCTTTTTTTTTTAATATAACATTTATAAAAACTATACTCAAGCTCAAAAACATTTAAGGTATAAGTTATACCTATATTAATATGGTATAACTTATATCTTAAATACTAATTAACTTATACCTTATACTTTAAATAAAACGACGCTTGGAAACATTAGTACTTCACTAGTAATTCACTAATCCTTTGCTTACAAGGTCTCTAAATACAATTTTTTTCATAAGTATAAGTTATACCTTAATTTTTAAAGTATAACTTATACTTTTTATACCAATATATACGGTATAACTTATACTTTATATTTGGAAAAGTTTTTAAAAATTTATTTTTTCAAGTCTTCAAAATCCTGGTTGATTTGTTCTCTCAAAATCTTTTGTTTCGTTGCTGGTAGTTGTGACTCAATATAGCTTTCTGCTAACTGATCTACAACACTATTAAAACTTATTCTACTTGTTGTCTCACTGAACTCTGACATGTACCCTTTTAAGTTGTTTAATTTTACGTTTAAAGCAGGGGATATCTTTGTAGGAAATGTAACCTTAAGCCTTTCATCAGTTATTACTTTTGGTCTCCCACGATTCCCATTGGTACCTTGCATGTTAGCTTGACCTGTATCATTTTTGCTATCAAGTATCAAACTATTAAAGCCATCATTTCCAAATTCATTTTCTCCGCTTAAAAGTGGTTCGTAATGGCCGTCATAATCACCTGTTGTATCAAATGCTGTTCTGTTTTTTGATTCTTTTGTCAACTAAACCACTCCTTTACATTCTCACTCTAGCTTCCAAAAATTTTCTTCTGGCTTCCATCTCATTCAGTATTTGAATGAATACGTTATGTGCTTGATAATCCCATTGGTCATAATTTCCATTTTTATACTTTTTAATATATATTCCTTCACGAGAATAGCGTTTCAATCTCTTCTGAAATCTTACTATGTTGCTGAAAACATTATCCCCATAAAGGGCTTTAGCCTCCTTTAAAATATCTTCATCTAGAACATCATCAGGGTCAATCATACAAGCAACAATACCGATAATCTGCAACTTGATTCCAAACGTCTTAACCATATACTGTTGGTAGCCTACATACTTTTTCACCCCATCAAATGATTCATCCGTTGTCTGGAAAGCAATGATTGTATAATCTGACGCCGCCATTGCATTGTCAGTATATTCACTTATTGTTGGCGGTACATCGATAAAAATATCATCGTAGATTTCTTTTAAAGGAGCTAATAACTTGGCAAGCACTTGAATTTTTTCTTTTTCATCATCAAATGAGTTGACATATTTTGAAAAGGCTCTAAAACGAGTATCACAAGCAACTAAATCCAAATTACCATCAATATTTACTACACAAGACAAAATATCATTTGATTGGAGTGCATCAGTTATTGTAGATTTTATTTCTCTCACATTACCAGTTTTTGCCATTATTTTTGTTGCATTCGCCTGCGGATCAATATCTACTAAACAAGTCTTTCGATTTTTAAACTTTGCATTATCATATGCTAATTGCGTGGCTGATTTTGTTTTGCCGACACCACCTTTGAAATTACCTACAGTATAAGTAGTTGCTGCCATAATACCCCTCCTATTTCTTTTTGCAATTAAAGTATAAGTTAAATACTGTCCAAAGTCAAAGATTAAAGTATATTTTAATTCCGGACAAAAACACTTATTTCATAAGGCTTTATTAGGTATAAGTTATACTTTAATATTAAACATATACCTTAAATAGTAATCTTCTGTTTAAAGTATTGAACGCTTATACATTCATGTGTGACAAGCATCAACTACTAAATACTAATTATGGTATAACTTATACCTTATATAATTTAGGCATAACATATACTTTAATTACTGGTAATATTGCCTAACAATTGTTTTTGCCATAAGAAATAAATTCCTGAAATGTAATCCCTTCAAACGCCAGCAAGACCTCAAAAGTTTTCTTGTCATATGCGATTTGACTTTCTCCAGTTTCCGGATTTATAACGTCAACTGAGCTGTTTCGTTTTATCATTTCATAAACATCGGTAGTTAAAGTCAAAGACGTTCCTCCTTAAGTAATATGTTTTATCCTTTAAAGATTTCAATGTGTCTGATTTGTCCAGATGGAATAGGGGGCTTTCCAATAAAAATATTCAAGTCATCAGAACCAATTATCTTGCCAATAACATCCTCTTGAAACTGGTTCGCTTCATTTCGTTCATTCATTTGCACTGACACGTATAAATCTTTCAAATAAGCCAACTCTATAATTTCATTTATCTCAATTTCTTCTGATTGAGGTTTCACTTCAATTGCTTTTCGTCGTGCGCCCAGGTCTTCAGAAGGGGCAGCCGTATGATCGGATAGGTAAAATCCTAAATACTTCAGCAAGCCTCTATCATCATACGTTCTGAAAAATTCTGTTGCTAAACCGTCATCAATACTCATTATTTGCACCTCCTTGATGTAATCTGGCATTCCCTCCAGCGTGACCACCAACTAGAGAAGCCCTGTCAATTGCTGTTCCTGCTTCCAGTAGCGAGCTTGTATGGACGAGGGAAGGGAAGCCGAAACGTTCTCTAACAGAATCAACGATTGTATCTAATTCATATGCAGTAAGCTGTTGTTCTGGTTCTTCAAATAACGAAAATTGAAAGGCTCCAGCGTCCATTAAAGAGCTATACGTGACAGATATGTTCCTGATAAAGCAACCATCGACGTAAAACTCTTTGAAAAGGCACAGAACTTGAGAAACTAGTGGTTTAGACTGTTTGGTTGGCTCAATTTTCCGTTGATGTGAGAAGCCGCCTTCAGGTCAATTTCGGGAGTACCCAATCCCTAAATGGACACACTTTGTTTGAACATTGTGTTTTCGCAAGCGACTAGCTACTTGTTCGGCTAACTCTCGTAAAACTACCAACGTTTCCCTGTCCGTGTAATCACGGGGTAAAACCTGACTATTTCCATAGCTTTTCGCCTTATTTAGTGTTGGTAGAGGCTGTTTGAAGCTTGTCCGGTCAATGCCCCATGCATGGGCATATAATTGTTCGCCTAACATACCTAAACTTTGTTTTAAAAAGTAAGGATTATAAGCTGCCAGGTCTCCCATTGAGTAAATACCACGGTCATTCAATCGCTTTTCATAACCTCGACCAATTCCCCAAAATTCAGAAAGGGGGAGATTGGCCACAATTTTTTTGGAACGTCCTCATAACGCCACTCAGCAAACATATCGGGCGTATGTTTTGCCTCAATATCCATTCCGATTTTTGCAAGCAATACCGATAGGTAAACCTTTGAAGTTATCGCCAGTTTTTCCCCCAGTCCACACCGTACGTGAGACTTTCACCTCATACGGCGTTCCATCATTTTAGTACATTTCATCATTTTTCTTCAATCCTTTGTGCTGTTTTACCTAATTATCCTTACTGGATACAATTATCTAATTAAGAAATATTTTTTTGTTTCCTACTATCTCTCGTAACTTGTTTAGTTTCTCAAGCTGTTCCCTATTAGGGTTGATTATGTTCATGTATTTTCTAATTGTCTCTTTCTTTGTTGCGTGAATAAAACGGTGGGGGAGAGAGCCTAATAATACGAGATTGCTGTAAGAGTCATCTTTAGTAAGACGATAGGGTATTTTATGGTGACAGTGCATATCATGAATATCTAATTCTTGACCCATGATACCGCACAATCCTTTTTGAGCTATAAACAATGAGATTCTGTTATTATTCAGTTCGGTTGTTCCTCTAGTACCTTTGATTGGTAGATTGCGTAGAATAACTAATTTAAGTTTTGACGCACTACTTTGTTCAGTATGCATTTCTTTTCTGCCAGCTTCTGTATATTTACAAATGCTTCTTTTCTTGAACAATGCATTCTTAGTTTTTATTAGTCCAATAGGTAGTAGTGATTGTCTCTGTAAATATCGCATCATTGGTGAACGGGCATAAGGAGTAATCCCTTTATCCTTTCCCATGTATTTACCTTTTTTAGTTAGTCCGTTCCTACTCAATCAATTTTTCATCAGGAGAAGACACCTATAATGAACTTTTTTTAAGTCAATGGATATGCACGTCGCTATTTTATAGTATTGGTGAATTCCAATGACCTTACTGTTGTATCTTCTGATTTCCCCAATTGTTTTTTGGCTGTTAGGATTTCTTTGGATTCTCTTGATCTGTTCTTTTAATTGATACTCTATAACTTTCAACGCCTTGGGTGAGATATGCGAGCGCATAATGTTCCTGTTTCTTTTCCGCATCTTTTTTATTGTGAAACCCAGAAATTCACTATCTTGTTTTTTGAGTTTAGTAACTTTCGATTTTTCTTCTGAGATAGGAAGTTTCAATCGTGTTGTTAGCCACTTTTTTGTTGCGTAAAATATTTTCCACGCTGTTTTTTGGTTTACACAGAACAACTTGAAATCATCCGCATATCGTACCAAGTAGGATTCCTTCAGCTTGGTTGAGCTTCTTAGCTTTCTGTAGTGATGTCCCATGTTTTCCTGATCCATTTAGGTTATGTTTATTCTGGATCTCTTCACAGTGTCGATTTTCCCACTGATTTGTTGCCCACCAATCAAACTCATTTAGATTGACGTTTGCTAGTAGGGTGTAAAAGGCCAAAAAAAGATGTAGGTTTTAGGCCAATGAAAAGCAGATTAGATGTAGGTACGTTTAATAACACTATATTAGGTATAACTTTACTTGGAACTAAGGTGTGATAGCCTTTGACTGAGCCGCATCCTTTCCGCTCAGGATTTTTAAAGGCGTACATCACACCTTTAGAAGGTTTCTAGTCAAGTTAGACCAGATTCTATAATGAAATTTGGATTAAATAGACAATTATTAATGGCCAAAAACCTACATTTTCAATGCCTTTTTTCCTACATTTTATTGTGGCCCTTTACATTATTATTTCTGATTTCTGTAACTGTCAATGGTTTGTTCTTATAAAAGTAATAGGCACTTCCAGGGATTTCTAATAACCGACACAACAAAGAAACAGTGTAATCCTTACACCATTTTTCAATAAATTGAACAAGCGAATTTAGGTTTTCCGAGAGAATATGGCTGCGGCTTTTTTTAAGGTTTCAAGTTCCTCTTTCAAACGAGCATTTTCTTTTCTCAGTTCAGCCACTTCTTTTCCAGTCAGTCCTGTGGACTGATCAGGTAAATATAAATTCTTCCATTTGTAAATCGTTGCTTCAGATAAGCCATATTCTTTCGCCAACCTCGAACAGAACGTCCAGTTTGATTCAGTTCAACAATCATCTGTTTAAAATTTTCTTCATATCGGGTCATAAAAATTGATCCTCTCGTAGATAAGTTTAATTTATTCTTGTCTCTATGAAAAGCTGTCTAAGATTTGATACTAACACCAATTTTACTTTCCATGTATTCTTTGGACAATTTTTGGTTAATCTTTTTATTATCAAATATTATATTCCCATGGGTCACACTGTCCAAACCCACAACAGCACGTCCTATAGTTGTTTTACCTGAGCCTGATTCACCCACTAAAGAAAATGTTTCACCTTTATTAATTTCTCCGCGAGTAATCTATATAAAATTGCAAAATTTATATAAACTAAATAAAAAGAGAACCTGTTTTGGGATAAAATCCCAAAACAGGTTCTCTTTTCAATTTATATTGTTAAATGGTTCTATTTCGTCTGAAACTCTATAGCCTTTTTTCCAGTGTGTTTCGATACTTTGTTCTGTAAATCCATATCGAGCAAATTTCAGGCGAATCCTACTAACAATTTGAGAAAGTTGCGCCAAGTGTGAAC
>NZ_JBXPBQ010000027.1:0-6733 GCF_056924355.1 Enterococcus sp. LJL90
AATTAGATCAGGTTCAGCAAAATATTTTTCATTTGAATTTTCAACAAATGAAATATCCAACTCTTTCTGAATTTTTTTCAATTCTTCGGACGTTGGCGTAACCAGCAACCGCTCAATACTAGAAATCCGCTTTTGCGGAATCCCTGTACGCTCACCTAAAACTTTTTGTGTTAAATCTAATTCCAAACGCATTGCCTTCATCTGTTCCAAGTCAAATGAAGCTACATCAGAACCAGAAACAATAGGAGCAACTTGTTCCACAACTTTATCCTGAAGTGTTGGTGATTCTTCAGGTAAATCATAAATAGCTGATGATAAACTTTCTTCTGGAAGATTAAAAAAGTCGAAGGCTTCCTTTTCTTTTAAAGAAATTGCAGCAATATCTCCCATCGCCACAGAAACACCATCAATCATTAAAAAGCCATCAGAAATAATGAAATGCTCTTTCAACGCTTCATTTCGAGTTAATTTTTCTAAAGCCGAGAAACTTTCTTTTCTACTCTGGCCATTTTTTAAAGTCACAACTAATTCATAAGAAAAAGGTTCTGTTGTAGCAACTGACTTCTGCCGCTGCTTCCCTTCAAACTTTGGAAACGAAAACCCAAAAGCAGGTTTCTTTTTTGCCCGTTTTGCTTTCACCACTTCTTTACCAGCCCCCTTTTTTGACCGTCTGTCTTGAATAAACTGATACGCAAAAAATAGACACAATAATAAAACAGCCCATTCAACAATTTTTTGTATTTCCATTAGTACCTCCTTTAGCTAAATAAAAGAAGGAACCTGCTAAGGCTCCTTCCAGCAATCTTATTCTTCTTCATCGGCTAACTGACGTTTCTTAAAGTACAACACATTTAGTAACAATAGAACCCCAACAAGCGACAATCCAGTAACAATTTCACCAGTTTGTGGTAATTTGCCACCTTGAACAACGAGCGGTGTCAACGTCACGACATTTGATTCGGTTGTTTCGTCACCAACCGTTAACTGCATGGTATTTTCTAATGTAGTCCCTTCTAATCTAGTGTCATGAGTATAGGTTGTATCAATCGTCCACTTCAAATATGTTTGTGACAAGGTATCTGCATAATCCTGATTCACACTTACCGAAATAGCTCGATCATCAACTGTAATCGTTGTTTGATCTGTCACATCATTTCCTTCACTATCCGAAACAGTATAAGAGTTATAACTTAACCCTTCAGGTAATGTATCACTAAACGAAATTGGTGTTCCAGCTGCATTATTATTTCCAATATTCACAGTCCCGACAAAAATCACAGTTTCCTGATCCTGAAGGCCATCATAGTTATCTACTAAAGAGCCATCTTCTTTTTGAATCGCTTTAGAAATACTATTTTCAGTAATTAAGATATTTTGAATATCCAATAACTGTTCGTCTGTTGCAGCATCATGAGAACTCACTAAATTATCAGCAAGCACCGTTTCTTCCTCAGTCACTTCACTACTACTTGTTGTTTCAGTAGTAACCTCAGAAGATTCTGTCGTTTGATTTTCTTCAGAAGAAGAACTGCTACCCTCATTACTAGATTCTGTTGTACTTGTTGAATTTGTCGTTTCATCTTCTTGCGCAACTTCTTCTGAAAGCAATGCTTCTACATCAGCATAAGGAATAAAGACATCTTCTACCGTATACCCTGTTTCATAGAAATGGAAAACGTAGTTTTCATCACTATTTGTCGCTTCATACTTAAAGTACATTTTATTCATTTTCAAAACATGGTTTTCGGTAGTGCTTTGTTCAGAAATATAGTAGATTTCACCATTGATTAATTCTGTCACATGAGAAAATGAACCATCCTCAGCTAGCTCAATATCAGCTAACTTAGTATCGGCTGTAACCTCAACATTTTCATCTACTGAAATATCTTCAGCGTTAAATAAGGCAAATGTTGCCCCATCTTCCGCAACAAACGAACCATCTTCTTGTTCAAAATTCTTAGTACCTTCTAATACAACATTTTGATTCAAGTCAGTTTGTTTTGCATCAGAGATATTTGTTTCTCCCACCGCTTCAATCGTGACAGGAATCGGTGTAGGATCTACTTGAATCCCTTTAGGTGCTGAAATTTCAATAAATTCATACTCTCCTGGCATTTTCACAGTAAAAGTTGCATATCCACTCGCATCTGTCGTTTGCGTATCCGCTACCTCACCTGCTGCATAAGCAACTGTTCCGTCACCATATAAAATTTCTTCAACTGCCTGTAATTCATACGTCACACCTGCTTGTTTTTGGAGCGTATATGTTAATCCGTTTATTGTTTTAGTGTCCGCTTCATCAGAATCAGCAGCATAAGCCACATTAAACAATAGATTAGCTAACACGCCACTAGAACTACTATCAGCAGTTTCTTCCTCTTTCGTAACAGTTGAAATAGGCTGCCACGTAGTCTTGTAAATTTTTGCTTCTAAACTTGGAACTGTCACCGTCACTTCATTTGTAAGCTGATCTTTATCATTAATCGTAGAGGTAGCAGTATTTTTAATCACGGTGCCTGAAGCAATATCTTTTTTGGCCGTCACGTTGATTTCTAACTGGTAACTCTGCCCCGCCATCTTCATGTTAGACAAAAATTCTTTTGAAGACGTATACGTAACCGTATGACTTTTCTCATCATAGGTGTAACTGCCACCTTCATCTACCGCTTTGCCAGATTCATCTAATAAACGGCTAGAGTTATACGTCACATTCGCATCCAATTTGTCCGTGATTTTCCATGACGTAAATTGATTCCCGTTAGTGACCTGTTGGGTCACTTTATATGAAAATGGTGTTCCTGATAAAATCAATTTTCCATTTAAATCGGTTCCTGCAACATCTTGAATGCTTTTTACTGGTGCTTTAGGATTTTCGACTGTCACAGTCACTTTATTCGTGATCTGATCTTTGTCATTAATAGTTGACGTAGCTGTATTTTCAATCACCGTGCCTGAAGCAATATCTTTTTTGGCCGTCACGTTAATTTCCAGCTGGTAACTTTGACCTGCCATTTTCATGCTAGACAAAAATTCTTTTGAAGCCGTATAAGTCACGGTATGACTTTTTTCATCATAGGCGTAACTGCCACCTTCATCTACCGCTTTGCCAGATTCATCTAATAAACGGCTAGAATTATAGGTCACATTCGCATCCAATTTGTCCGTGATTTTCCATGACGTAAATTGATTGCCGTTAGTGACCTGTTGGGTCACTTTGTAATTGAAAGACGTTCCTGACAAAATCAATTTGCCATTTAAATCGCTTCCTGACGCATCTTGAATACTCTTTACTGGTGCTTTAGGAATTTCAACCTTATTTTTTACCTCATTTGTACTATTGGATACATTGTTAATCGTAACCATAGCTTTATTATTGATTTCTACACCATCCGCAACCGAACCATTCACTTTTACTGTCACCAAAAGTCGATAAGTTTCCCCTTCTAGCGGCATTTCAGTTAAAAATTTATCTGAAGCCGTATAGGTCAACTTATGACCAGATTCATCATAAACATACTTTCCATCTGCATCTACCGTTTTTCCCGTTGCATCCACTAACTTAGAACTAACATACGTAACATTTTTATCCAACTGATCTTCAATCATAAACTTACTATATCGTTCCAATAAATCTTGCCCCAAAACAGATACCTTTTGAGAAATTTCATATGTTAGGGTTTGGCCAGCTTGCACCAAATCACCATTAATAGAAGCACCAGCATCATTCATTACATCTTTCACTGGCTTTTCAGGCTCTACACTAAATAAGGTTGCTGTTGTCATTGAGTTCCACGTATACGCATCATTATTCGCCCGACCAGAATAAATTGTAAAGACATTATCTGTTCCAGACAATTTAAATGATACAGTTGCACGATTATAATTAATAGCACCTAATTTATCATAATTGGCATTCCAATCATCGGTATCTGCTGATCCTACACGTTGCCCCAACAATAATTGACCACTACCAGTCGCAGGATTCACAACTTCTTCCAACAATGTATCGTTAGTAACATAATAATCATTGGTATTTATTTTATTAAATCCTACACCCTCAGACCAAGCACCATCACTTGAACCACTTCCACTCGGATTCAAAGAACCAAAGCCCATATACGCATTATCCAATGAAATCGCTTGTCCATTGCTATCTAAAACAACTAATCGGACATCAAATGTTGACGTTCCAGAAAAAATGAAACCCGAAAAAATATTTTTACTTAAATTAAGGTAATTCCCTCTATTATAAAAATCTGAAGGTTCTTTATCCGACTTTACAAAATTTGAATATTCCAATTTCACATGAACAGGTTGACCATCATAAGTCGCAACTGTACCGTGATCTACAACGACCTTTAGCTTAGACCAGTCATTCCGATTGTTCAGCTTTAATTTAAAACTGCCATACTCCTGTTGAAACGCAGCTTCAGATGGTGTAGTAGAATTTTCACCCTCTAGCGTATAATCACTCGTGCCTGATACCTCAATTGTTGCATCATTCGGATTCCCCATTGACGGATTTTTCGGAATGAATAAATCATTGCTAGCAACAATCGGATTCGATGGATTAACCTCTACTCGCGCTGCTTGAACTGTTTGACTAATCCCAACTACTGACAACACCGCTATTAAAAGCGCCAATAACCACTGCTTTACTCGCTTAATCATACGTACCTCCTTTATTTTTTACATTCACTCGTTCAAAATGCCGTTGCAATTGTTTCACCATGTCATAGCCATTTAAATGATTGGCAAACATAATCACACGACTAGCTTCACCATCTTTTTTCGGAAAATCAGCTTGATAAAAGTCATAAAACATTCGATTTTTTTCTTTATAACCCTCAACAATTTCATACCTGTTCCGAGACTTACTGATTAAGCGCTCATACACAACATTTACTAGTGGTGTAAACGGCAAATCACTTCGACCAGTTAGTAACATGGCTTCAATAAACTGTTCGCCATCTTCATCTGTCGGCTCACTTCGTTGGCAGCTAAAGCCATAGACTTTTAACAATCGACTAACTGTCACAATAGGCTCATTTTTTAATCGTATCACTCAATCCCTTCTTTCAAAGACACAAAAATAAGACCTTGAATTATTTCAACGCCTTTCGATATGCTGTCTCTACAACTTGTAGCAACAACTCATTATTCATCTGATGAACATTTTCTAACAAATACTTTCGCAACAAAATCGTATCTTTTTGATACCGTTCAGTAAACCATAGAAATTCTTTATATTGAACCACCCCATTTCTCTGAAATAATTCTCCTTTCAATAATTCTGGCGTTACTTCTAATGCTTCACTTAGTAAGGCCAACCTATTTCCTTTAGGCGTTGATACTCCCCCTTCATAATTTTGTATGCTGTTATATCGAACACCAACTTTTTTCGCCAGCTGATCTTGTGTTAACCCCCTCATATTCCTTAGTCGTTTAATATTTTGTCCTAATACATTATCCGCCAATTAACTCCCCCCTACCGCTTTTCTACCGCCAATTTTAATTCCTTCAAAAACTTGGGAGTAAATTCATCTGAAATTCTATCAACATCTAGAAATGGTATATCTCCACTAGGATATTTCCGCTGGCAGTAATGCTTTAACTCAACAAAGCTATCACTTACTTCAAACGCATCAGACGCAGTAGATTCCGTAATAAATTCAATACTTGCACACAATAAGGTAATCACCCTATGTTTTAACTCACGTTTTAATTCCTCAAATGTGACAAAAACCATATAAAACTCCTTTCATTAAAAATTATGATTATTAACTATCAGCTGGAAAAGAATCAATATACAAATCTCTGTTAGCATTTTTATATTGAGGTTCTTTTAACAAAGTAAGCAAATAGTCTTTTGCGGCTTCTAGATCATCAAATGTTTCCAAAGCAGAATGAAAATAATAGACAGCAAACTTCTGATTTTTACTTTGCATCTTTTTCAAGTCTTTTACCAGATCATCAATAAAATCCTGTAAATAGCGGTACTCTAATAAATCAATTTCGTTAACAGGCACCTCGCCCTTATACCGATACTTTACATAATTTTGCATTTCTTTAAATACCGTACATTCGACAAATGCTTCGGCAATCATAGGTTCCGTTACGTCAAAATCAAATTCGCTGCCGTTTTTAATCATTAAAATTCGAGTTGCTTTACTTAAAAAATGATTTTCTACTTCTTTCAGCGACATTTTGTCCATCATAAAACCTCCTTTACAATAAAATCAGCAATTTCCATTGCTTTCACTTCAATAATATGCAAATGCTTATCGCTCAATTCTGCTTCATCAATCATTTCACGAACCGTATTTTCACCCATCATATCGTCAATATCTTCTAGCATTTTCACATTAGCAGCAACAGATCGTTGAAACCAATTTCTCGTTCGCTCGTATAATTTTTCGTTAGGTTCAGTTACTAGCTTCACAGCCCCAACGTCTCCGATAAAAAATTGCCATTTTTTATTCGGCTTCCAGTATTTTCGCTTTACCCCACGTTTGCCATCTACAAACAAAAGATAATCATTCAGGACACCTAAAATGATATCCGTCAAGCTACCCAATCTCAGATATTCTAAAATTGCATTCATTGCACGATCATTTTTGAAACGTAGCTCATAACGATTTTTTATCGGAATATCCTCAACTCTTAGGCCTAATTTTTTTGCCTGTTCATAATTTTTTTGATAAAACGCAATATAGAACTCACTTTTGGAAGA
>NZ_JBXPBQ010000028.1:0-6495 GCF_056924355.1 Enterococcus sp. LJL90
AGTTAGCGCTTACATAACCTCCTTCAGAATTGTTAACATAGTTATAGAGTATACTTAACTACATGATCGTGAAATTATCTACTTAAATTAGGGGGGATAAAATGGAATCCATATTAATCGTATTAGCAATAATTTTATCAATTTTTTTAGGTGAAAAATTTAATATCAATACAGGATTAATTGCTTTGGCTTTTGCCTATTTGATAGGTTGCTTTGTGTTAGGAATGTCTATTCCTGATTTTCTTGCCACCTGGCCGACTAAACTTTTTTTAGTTATTTTTTCCGTGTCTCTGTTTTTTAATTTTGCAGTTGTAAATGGTACATTAGATAAACTTGCAAATCTTTTATTATACAAAATGAGAAGATTTAGTTTCTTTTTGCCACTAATCATTTATTTTATTACAGCCCTAGTATCTGGCTTAGGTGCTGGATTTTTTACATCGATTGCTATAATGGGAACTATATCAATGGCATTATGTAAGTCATCAAACATGAATCGCATGTATGCGTCTATAGCAGTTTCGTTGGGAGCTTTATCTGGTGCTAATTTTATGTTTAGTGCACATGGAGTTCTTTTCAATTCTTTGTTGACGCAGACACCGCTTGCTGATCAAGCAGCGTCATTAACTCAGGATATCTTTATAGTATCTTTTATATACCCAATATTTGTAGTGTTAATTTTATTATTTTTTTCTAAACGTAAATCTGACGAGAACAACCTAGTGATTGAAAAACCGGAAGTGTTTAATAAAAAACAAAAAATTAATCTTATATTGATTGCTTCACTTATGGTGATTGTTTTATTTGTTCCCGCATTAAATAATTTATTTCCGAACAAAGAGTGGTTGAATTTTATAAACACACGAATTGATATAAGCTTACTAGCAATAGTTTTTGCTATTATTTGTTATTTCTTAAAACTAACTGATACGCCTGATAAGGTAATGGAAAAAATACCATGGAGTACCATTTGGTTAGTATGTGGAGTCGGGATGCTTATTGATGTGGCTGTTGAAGCAGGTACCATTGACTTGTTAGCATCATTTATTAACAAGATACCAACACCAATAGTTCCTGTAGCGGTTTGCATTATCGCAGGTGTAATGTCTATTTTCAGCAGCACTTTGGGCGTTGTTGCACCTTTAATGTTTCCGATGGTATCAGGTATAGCTATATCAACAGGATTTAGTCCAGCGTTGATTATAGTATCAATAATAATTGGGGCACAATCAACTGCATTAGCACCGTTCTCTACTGGAGGCAGTTTAATTCTAGGAAATAGTGGTCTGACAGGAAAAGAACAAGAAAAATTTTATAATAAACTTCTATATGTTGCAACACCACTATGTTTAGCTTTTGCAGTAATAGCAACATTTATACTTACATTTATATATTAGGAGGAACAACATGGAGATATTTGATAGTCACTTTCATATTATCGATCCTAAATTTCCTATTATTGAAAATAATGGATTCACACCTGATTTTTACACTGTTGAAAATTATAGAAGTCAGTTACACAAGATGGGGATCCATTCCATAGGCGGGGTCGTAGTTTCTGGTTCTTTTCAAGGTTATGATCAAACCTATTTTGCAGACGCTCTAACAAAATTGGGGCCAAATTTTTTAGGGGTTTCTCAACTACCGTCCAACATAACTGATTATGAACTTACAAGATTAAATACTATTGGAATTCGTGGAATTCGTTTCAATTTATATAGAGGAATTACAGAAAATTTAACTGAAATTGAATATTTTTCAAAAAAGGTATTTGATTTATTGGGATGGCATACGGAGTTTTATCTAAATTTAGATACTTCAACAACTGAACTAGACAACCTCATTTTGAGTCTTCCTAAGGCCTCCGTTGATCATATAGGGATGGGCCGTAACTCTGAAGAAAAATTAAAAAAATTCATTTCTAATGGCATCCCAATTCGAGTTACTGGTTTTGGTCGAGTAGAATATTCTTTCAAAGAAATTTCTCTTCTTTTACCTCGATTATACGCAGAGAATCCCTCTGGACTTTTATTTGGGACTGATTTACCAAGTACTAGATCTCGAAAAAAATTTAGTCTTACTGATATAGAACTTTTAAAAAATATATTTTCTGAAATAGAACTTGAAAATTTGTTAGTAAACAACGGGAAGAGATGGTATCTAGCAAACTAAATTGATGCAGCAACAAACAAAAGGTATGTACAACGTTATTTAACGGTTAGTCGACATAATGTGCATTAAACAAAGTAGCCCGCCAGATCAACCTCTAGCGGGCTTTTCCTTGTGAATTTTTCAACATCTAGCGTTTCTCATTTTTCAAACGTTGCATTCGCAGCATTCTTCCGGCTCAAAACTTAGTGAAATTTTCTTGATGGAAACTAAGACCCTTGTTATACTAATCGTAGTAGAGTAACAATATTCGAAAGCGCTACTTGTTCTGCCCTCAGCCGACGCTGTCTGTTTTCAAACAGGGCCGCTCGCCTGGGGCGAGGCGGCCTGTCTGCCAGCGGCAAGACAGGTTTCCCTACTTGAAACAGTTACAGTGACGTGCGTGTTCACGAAGGTGAACAGGGCAAAGTAGACGCTTTTGAGCACCGAGAGCAACGACCGTTGCTCTCGGTGGGACCCCCGTACTCTAACAGGGGGGTAGTAAATCGGTAAATTAGGCTCGGAACAGTAGTAAATCGTTGATATGTAAAGAAAAAACCTTGTCCCAAGGTCGTGGAAAAAAACATCAATTTTGGGACATTTAAAATATGATACAAAAAGCTCTGTCTTAGCTGGTAGAGTTTTTTTTATGCCCAAAACTGTCACAAGCCTTAAAAGGTGCTTCTTTCTCTTGTATCTGCTTTTCAGTCTCTTCTATCCTAGCTTTTTCCTCGTCTAGAGTTGTAAGAAGTAATTGTGATTGCAACTAGTCAATTTTTTTGCATTGATTTATGTGCTTAATTCTTCACTCGGAAACCCGTTAAACTGATAAGAACTTTTGTTTGTGGGTTCAAACCCACAGCCTGACAGTAACCAGTTTTGGGCATAAAAAAAACTCACTGCGGGGACAGTGAGTCGGGGTAGGAGTAAAAAATGAAAAAAAGTTTGATTTGGGTTTGTTTTATTGGGATGAGTTCATCCTACATCCAAAATATGATGGAAATTTGTTCTTTTTGTAGCAATATCATGATTTTTCTTTTTCTTTGATTCTTGTTAACGCTCCTCTTAAACATAAAACCAAATGATTTTTTTAAATATGATACTTAAAGAAAAATGTTCCTTTTAAAATTTCACAAACAAATGTTGTAAGAGCATAAGGGAAACCTGATATCAATATTGATATAAACCGCAGAGCGGTTTGTTTTTAGTGTGATATCAGTTTTTTTTCACATGCGGCAAATATGAGCTTATATGCCGAGCCTCTTTTTAGGGTTTGCGGCAAAAACGGCCATATTTGCCGGACCAAAACACTCTACAATTAAGCTCTCAAGTTACTTTTAGCTTCACTTTTTTCTATATCGGTTTATGGAACACTTAAATTATTTCCAAAACTGAAACCATTTTTTCGATAGTCCAGGTATTTCTTCTTTTGAAGCTTCCGATAGCTGTTGTTCCACTTCTTCCTTACTTTCTCGGCTCGATTCTTCTGTATACGTAACCAATAATTGAGATTGCAGCTGTTCGATTTGTTTGTTTGCTTGAAGAGTAAGTTGTTGTTGCTGGTCTACCAGTTTTTCTAATTTCTCAATTCTCAAAATTTTATTATCATTTTCACTCTCTAAAAACTTGATATATCTATCCTTATCTGAATTATCCAATTCATTATCTAATTTATTCGTTTTTATATTCGAATTATCTGATTCAATATCTAAAATATTTAAATCTTTATCCGAATTATTTATTCCTAAAATTCTTTTTATTCGAATTTGATCATCTTCAAATAGTATATATTTATTACCTCTTTTATTAGGTCTTTCACTAACAGATAGGCCTTCAATAATTTTTTGAATTGATTGTTTTGAATAATCAATTTCATCAGCAAGCTCTTTGATAGTTTTGTAGTTTTCCAAGGGACTCACTCCTTCGCAGTAAGTATACCGTATTTAGAAATAAGGAACGAATGTCACGGCAGTTTTCGTCTAAACTTGCAAGTAAAACGACGGTCTACAGTACGTAGTAGCTGCTAAGGCATTTTGGCGTACCGCCAACCTCTCCAAGGCCGTTCGCTAAGGCTCACTCTCGCCAGATCGTTGCTAAGGCAACTGGCTCACACCTGTTCCGCTAAGGCTCCACAGGTTTTCCTTCTTTCTTTTTTTCAAAATCAAAAGAAAAAAAACTAGACAAATGCTCTCCGAATTGCTAACAGAGGGGCTGTTGTACTGGTGTTGAGCATAGTTGTACCCTAGTATCTGACAGAAAAATGTATGGCTTGTTTTTCTGTCTACTAGCGTACAACCTGTAATATGCGTCTAAACTGCGTTCTAACGTCGGAGAGCCGACCGGAGCCACTATCACATGCCTTATGAGTTGGAAGTTGCTACACTTCATCTAAAACCCTCTTAAAACACGCCCTAAGAGCCTTGTTTTAGATTACTGACCTTTCGGTCCATGTTTCCACCCTAGCCGTTTAAATCGGTCGCTACCACCCTTCAGAACACAAGGGCATAAGGCTACCCTTGTTGTGTGTTCCTAGCATTCCTTATTGCAGCGGCGAATACGTAACCTTTCGTCTTATTTCCCATCTTCTAAGGGTCGGACAGTGGCACGTCCGCTTGTTCCAAACAAAAAAGGCACTCAATTAGCTTTAATTGAGTGCCTTTATAAATCAAGTCCTTGAATTCTGCTTCTAGATTTACTATAATTAGATACGAACTTCAATAAAGAAGTGGTACTATTAATAGTAAAAGCTAGAATGTTAGAAGTGGTTTTGATTGATAGTAGGTTATCAATTAAAGCTCTTAAAAATCGCCTGAGAAACGATTTTTAAGCTAACGTTCTATTTTTTTACCTTTTTTCTGGTAATATTAAATTGTATGATAGTTTTAGATTACGCTTTAGGGGTTGGGATTGCAACCTTTTTTATCGATTTTATACTCTTTTGACTAATTAGTAAGGTGATATTAATTGAATAATTTAATGAAAAATGAGGTGCCCTATATTGAGTAACAGAAAACTGGAGATTTCGAGACCCCAAAGATTTTTTGGAGTAATTTTTTTTATTTTATTTGTATTGTGTATATACGTCGCATTAATAAGTGCATTATCTTTTACAATCTCAAAGGATAATATCGAAGATATTATGATTACATCTGATAATCCTGATTTAACAATAGATACGACAATAAAAGTTAATATAGAAAAACCTTTTTATCAAAAAATATCTAACATTAACGGGTATATCTATCATTCGACTCTGTTCTTTACAATCTATACTCAAGGTTCCATTTTTGATAGTCAGACAGAGGCAGTAATTAAGCTATCTGATTTTAATTTAGATAAACTTGAGTTAAGCTCTATTGAAAAAATTGCATTTATAGATACTGAAGAGTCTGAAACTAAAACTCTGGACTCAAGATTATTAGCTGAAAAAGAAAAAGTAGTATGGGAGAAATAGTCCATACTACTTTTTGATTAACTAGCATACCAAAATTTTATATATCCAGTATATACAGCGTAAGACTTATTACCTACAAATTGTCTACCAGTTCGTGGTAGATCTCCTCTATAATGTGCTGTCCTTCTAACAAAATTATGGAATTTAGATTGTGTTCTTTCAACATAAACACTAGATGTTCCTGTTCCAACTACAGATGTAGAAGCCCATATTTTCCCTGGGAAATCATATATATAACCTGTACTGCTTCGTAATAAAGGATTTTCTTGGACCTCTTTAAGTTCAACTTTTACTTCAATCGAGTCTATATCGCCAGTATATCCTTCTAAAACTACTACAATATCTCCAGGAAAATAAATTTCCGTACTTTCACCCACTCTTTCAACATCTACAATATCTTCTTGACCATAGCTAACATTTGTTGATTCAAAACTACCAGCTTCGACTACTTGTGGAATAGCAAACACTAAAATACATAGTACAAACGCAAACATAAGCTCAAATACCTTTTTCATTTAAACTCCCCCCTATCTTTTTAGAATTGATATTTTTACATATACAGAATAAATTATTATTCTGTATATAGCAATATATTCCGCTAAATTAATTAAATAAAAAGACAGAAAAATTGAAAATACGAAGTTTGTTTGGTAATTATTTTACACTACTAACTTTACATAAGTTACGTTATACCAAGCAATTTAAACATCCATGTTAACACCTGTAACAATTCACAATGGAAAAACAGAAAAAAAACAAATCAAACAAAAAAAAAACAGTTAGCGCTTACATAACCTCCTTCAGAATTGTTAACATAGTTATAGAGTATACTTAACTACATGATCGTGAAATTATCTACTTAAATTAGGGGGGATAAAATGGAATCCATATTA
>NZ_JBXPBQ010000029.1:0-6309 GCF_056924355.1 Enterococcus sp. LJL90
CAACAAAGAAACAGTGTAATCCTTACACCAGTTTTCAATAAATTGAACAAGCGAATTTAGGTTTTCCGAGAGAATATGGCTGCGGCTTTTTTTAAGATTTCAAGTTCCTCTTTCAAACGAGCATTTTCTTTTCTCAGTTCAGCCACTTCTTTTCCAGTCAGTCCTGTGGACTGATTAGGTAAATATAAATTCTTCCATTTGTAAATCGTTGCTTCAGATAAGCCATATTCTTTCGCCAACCCTCGAACAGAACGTCCAGTTTGATTCAGTTCAACAATCATCTGTTTAAAATTTTCTTCATATCGGGTCATAAAAATTCATCCTCTCGTAGATAAGTTTAATTTATTCTTGTCTCTACGAAAAGCTGTCTAAGATTTGATACTAACACCAGAGAGAATAGGTATATTTTTCAAACAACTCGACGATACTATCGCTCTTCATCAGCGTAAGTTAAGTTTACTACAAGAGCAGAAAAAAGCATTCTTGCAAAAAATGTTCGTTTGAACTCTATAAAGTATAGCTTATCAAATAATTAGATTACTATTAACAACAGTCGTATTAACTACATTTGGGTTTGGAAATATTACGATTATGTTTAGTAGAATATTTATAAAAATGCTAATGATGATAAATCTCTATGTTACTGGTATGTCAATGCAGCCAGAATCCTCTTATGGTGTAGTTAATCTTGGACTAGGTAGTTTTGGTTTGATTTCTTTTGGAATCTATAGCCGTTTTAAATTGATGTCCAACGAAGCAACATAGCTAAATGAACGACCTAAATTTTCCAAAAAATATTTTCATAAAATTTAACGATGAGGTGATACTTTGGTTTTAGACAATAAACTAGGACTAACAAATTCCGCTGAATTAGCGAAACAAGAAGAGCTATTAACAAAAAAGCGAGCCAAAGAGCTTTTTGAGTCTGGTAAGATAAATGACCTTGAAATTGGGACGTTTAAAGGATTAGCCGACATTCACCATTTTGTATTTCAGGATATTTACGACTTTGCAGGAAAAGTTCGCGAAGTCAATATTGCAAAAGGGAATTTTCAATTTGCGCCACGTATATTTTTAGAGCAGTCTTTAAATTATATCAATCAATTACCGCAAGAAACCTTTGATGAAATTATTGATAAATATTCAGATATGAATGCAGCTCACCCGTTTAGAGAAGGAAATGGCCGAGCAACTCGAATATGGCTAGATTTAATTCTGAAACTTAAACTGCACAAAATAGTGGATTGGAATAAGATTGATAAAGATGAGTATTTAAATGCCACGATCCGTAGCACGGTAAGCACTAACGAACTAAAATATCTGATTCAACATGCCTTGACAGATGATTTGAGTAAAGAACAATTCTTTAAGGGAATTGATGCGAGTTATTACTACGAAGGCTATTACGAAATTAAGACTGAAGACATCTAAAATGGGAGTAGAAAAAACTTTGAACCAGAAACAAAAAAAGGGGATACAAACATGACTGAAAAAAATTTAGAACAACAAAACATGCAGCTGTTAGAGATACAAGGAGAGTCCAGAGAACAACTGATTCAAAAATTAGCTTAAAATTATCTTAGTACAGGAAGGTACACGAAAAACCAAATGAGTATTTCCCCAACAGTCATGTCAAGCGTAATTGCAACAAGTGGAATAGGCCTTACTGCTATTTCTTCAAGTTTTTCTTCAACATTGTTCATGGCAACAGCAAATCCAGATTTACTTATGAAACTGTCTAGTGGGGGAGTAGGATCTTCAGTTATGGGAAGTGGAGGTATTGTTGGTCAAGCTGGTTTTATTCCAGTGGCAGCCTCGTTACATATAGTAGCCCCAATTATCGCTATGCAAGTAATGAGCACGCTAGTTATCATGGAACAATTCAAAGTCGTTAATAAAAAATTAGATGTTATCCAAAAAGAAATCGATCAAATTTTATTACGTCAAGAAGTAACAAGTATAGCTGATTTGTCTTCTGCTATTGACGTGGTAGATGAATTGTATACCCAGTATTCAACAATCGGTCATTTTTCCCAAGATATGATGATTCGATTGGCTTTAGTAGAAAGAGACGGTGGAAAGTTAAAAGCTCGTTATGAAATTCTTGATAGTCTCAATGAGAATACAGCTTCAGCATATAAAAACAGTGATGCTTACTTTACTCTTCTTTCTAGCTTATTGCTTTTACGTATTAAGTATTTAAGACTATGTTTAGATACTCAAGAAAATCCAGAATGCATTAAGTATTCTACAGTTAATTTTCAAAATATCTTAGAACATACATTATTTGTTTATGGAAATTTCCGTAATCGTAGTAAAGCACTAAAAAAATTGAATGATTCAGAAGGAGATTCCAATAATAAAAAAACTTCAGGTAAGCTAACTAAATTTATACAGAATGACACTAAAAAAGATCTTATTAGGGAAGAGTATATTTCAATGCTAGAAATTGAAAATAAAATAACTGAAGATTTTGGTTCTGCAATACAAGAAATGAGAAAACTTCAAAAAATTGATAATAGAAACAATTCAGATGCCAACTTGTTATATTGGCAAGACACGACTGGAGTACACTGCATTGCAACGAATGAAGATGTACTGTCTTTAAGTGACTAAATCGGTGCTTTTGTTCTTATTTACTCATAATAAAGTGATAACTTATTAAATGTTGACGTATATTGGCCAATCCCAACCTACTAAAATAACAAGCTGACGGACATTCTAGATGAACCTAATAATCAAATGGCGGAAGCAAAGGAAGAACGTTATACGCATAATTTATTAGTGAAGAATGTAGATAAAAAAGAAAAAAACTGAATTGGAAGATTCCATTTATAGTTCAAATAATCTTGAAACAGGTTCAATTGGATTTAATAGAACCGGGAAGGCTGTCATATCAGCTGTTAATAGTATATTTGAAGTTAAAGTGGTACAAGTGTAGGTAATTACCATAATTTTGTTGCGATGTATGACGGATGGACAGACTGTGTTAAATATATTAAATACATTACAGTCCCAAGTACTTTGAAAAGTTATAGCACAACAACTTTTTCTAAAAAGATTTAACATATTTATGAAAGAGAGTTATTTACACAGATGAAAAACGCTTCAAATCGGAGGTGATTAAATGAAATTAAGTAATATTGAACTACTCGATATCCATAATCGTTCAGTGGTAGAAGTAATTAATCCTCTTACTGATATGGTTGAATTTTCATACAGCAAGCATACTTTAGAAATTTTACTTGCTTTTGCAGGAATTGACTTATCAGAGTTCATATTATCAATTAGTAACTATCAGAAGAAAGACCTTTTGCTTGATTGAATACCTATAAAGACCATGTAATGTATTACATTATCAAAACATTACTATTAGTAATGCATTACAATACAATAGGGAATATTTCGAATTGTATTTGCAATCAACAAATGTCAAACACTTAATAGCAGATAATTGGAAAAATAGTATTACAATACTAATAGTAACATATAAAAAATGTATTAGCATTGCAATAAAAGACTATTAGTAATATAAAACATTACTAATAGTCTTTTATCTATTTTTTTATATTATTAAAGTTTTCAATATTAATAGGATACTTAGAGTAGTCTTTAATATGTTCGTTCGCTTCTTCTTCATCAATTAATCCTAATTGCAAAAAATGCTGCCAGATAGCATTCTCCAAGAAATCAGAGAGGAAACCCTTCGTACCTGAGATTTTCTTGGTGTTTTTGCTATCACTATGAACCAAACTATCTAACTTTCTAGCTGTGTAATCACTAATTTTATAAGTTTTATTGACCGTTTCAATAACATCTTGGTCTTTTCTAAGACTGAATCCAAATTTACTTTCTTTATTACCAGTTGATTCTTTTTTTACATCTGGGCTTACGGCTTCAGAAATATCGGCCTCAGAAGACACGGGCTTTTTTTCAACATTAGTTTTGATTTCAGCCTCCGGAGGAGTAAGAGAATCTTCAGGAGTTTCAATATTTCCTAATTCGTCATCAAATGCACTTGGGAAATCTCCCGAAGCTTTTCGTTTTCGTGGCATTATTCTTCACCTTCACTTTCTTTTAAAAGGTTGTTAGGTATTACCATGGTTTTACCATTCTCGTCAAGCAGGCCGTATTCGTTCATTTCTTTGACTAGTCTGAAAAAGTATTGTGCAAACTCATTGTCTGGGTACCCCATGGTGATTGGCATTCCTCGACGAATTAATTTATCCGCAAACTTAATTGATCGAGGAATTTCAGTATCAAAATAACGATAGTTATTGCGGTTCGCATATTTCATCATAGAATTGATAACTTTTGCATGGACATTTGTATTATATACTTTATTAGCTAAAATACCGCCTATTCTTAGATTCGGATTGAATTCTTCCTTGAGTGTGTTCACCCTTGAAATTAGTTGAGTAACACCGTCAACACTACTAATATCAGGCTCAAAAGGAATAATGACAACGTCTGAAATAGTCAAAACTGAGGATGTCACCTGCTTTAATTCAGGTGGTGTATCAAAAAATATAAAGTCATAGTCTTGCTCAACGTCGTCAAAAGCTCCCTCTAGTGCATTGAAATAATTTGAACTAGGGTCAATCTTTTTATTCAATAATTTTTTTAAACCTTCAATACTGGAGATTTGGCTAATATTTTCTCGGAATTGTTTAATCAACGCTACAAACCAGCTTAAAATATTATCTCTAAATTCTTCCATTTTATCGAATTCTAGGTAGTTATTGTCTGCATTTGCCGGTAGTACATCAATTTGAGTGTCATAGGTAGAGACAATCGCCTCTTTAACAGTACCAGTGCCCATGAAAACGTCATAAATCGTGTTATCGTCTTTGTTGACTTTGACTTGAAATGATTTAGTAAGATTTCCTTGTGCATCTGAATCTACAACTAATATTTTAGCCGATGGAAAAGATTTACGAATTGCACCAACTAAATTCAAAGTTATAAGGGTTTTTCCGACTCCGCCTTTATTTATTGCGACGCTAATTTTCATTGCCATATTTCTTTCCTCCTGCTAGAAATATATTAGTCATATACTACATTACTTTTAACATGACTAAAGTATGACTATTAGTATTCTTTTAACTTACTGTTAAGATACCATAAATTGTAGTTGCTAGCAACAACAAAAACTTGATTTATAGGAAAAGTTGTTCAACGATAATGTAATACAATACTAATAGTCATGTAATACATTACCATTAGTATTGTACTGTTCAAAAAGAAAAGGGTTTGTTGCAATTAAGTAATGCGTGTTTACAGACATTTACCTTTATTGTTGCGTCTAATTTTACTTGTATTCACGAAACACAAATGCTAAAATTATGACGATAACGAATTGTTACTAGTAACAACAGAGGAGTGTTCTTTATGGAGGAAAATTCGAAGGAGTTCAGAAATGAATACAATCGCTATGTCTTGCGACTTCTCGTAAACGAATATTATGTGAGTAGACCGGAATTAGCTAAGGCGGCTGGTTTATCACTGGGATACGTTAGAGAATTTGATAATGGGACACGAGACTTCGGGAATGCAGCGTTGGATCAATTTGAAGAAATTATCAACACAAAATTCGAACCTTTATTAATGCAGCATGACTATGAACTTTCTAAAGTCAAAGAAGCGCTCAAAAATGTAACTAACTCTGAAGAACTAGAAGCTTTTAAGTTGTCTTTACACGATATGATATAAAAATAAAAAATTTCAAATAAAAAAAAGACAAACTTTGAAAAGTGAATTGGCGTTCACCTTCAAGTTTTGTCAAACAGATGTCTTTTCTTTTTTCATTTGGTACTCTATTTCCAACAATTTTAGTTTACCAAAATTCGAAAAAAATTTCAATATGAAAAGGCTTATTTGAGTGCACAACTATGCGGTTTTTGCTACTTTTTTAAGCATTTTTAATATTTAGAGGACACTGTGTTATTTAGTGTCCTCTTTTTTGTACTCAAAATCGAAAGGTGGTGTTCCTATGCAAATCCAAGAAGTCTATTCATTGTTCTTAAAACAAGGCATTCGTCAGTATAAATTCAAAAACAGCAAGATCAAACCGATTGACTACAAATCGGATGGAAAAAAAGGTGCTATATTCGGTTTCCGGTCAAAAGAGAAAATGGCCGCCGGCCGTGGAGTTGTCTTGACTTCAGAAGAAGCCATTTTAGATAACTTGGATGGTTTTACGCATTGGACACCGAACGTCTATAGTTTTGGGACCTATGCTGACAAAGAAAAAAGCATTGTCAAAGGCCATGCTGAAAACAATTTGAAACAAATCAACACGTTTTTAAT
>NZ_JBXPBQ010000030.1:0-6169 GCF_056924355.1 Enterococcus sp. LJL90
GCAAACAATTTCTTCATAGATATCCCTTACTATTTACTTCATAGAAAAACTTCTATGCAATTACATTACGTCACGGACTTTCTACTCATTTGTAGCAAGTCTATTTTTTTCCATTTCTTTTAATAAATCTTTCTTTTCGCTCACACTCAATTCAATTTCTGCTAAATCGAGTGACACTTGCGATTCATAAGACGAATAGGCTTCAGCAAAATCAAAATCTTTCGGAACAAAAGCCGAATAAAATTCTTGTGCCAACGTTCCCCCTTTGCCTAAATACCCATGACCTTTAACATCTTTGGTTTTAAAATGCTTATCCTTATTCACATCACCAAAAATCATATCGTAACCGACATCTGACAGCTTCCCAACAGACATCCGAAACATAAAATTATCTCGTAACGCTGTTTGAATGTATTGACCGTCTGGCCGCTGCATAGCTAAAATGATAAATATGCCAGCTTGCCTAGCTTTTAAAATCAGCTGGGTCATATAGCCATTCGCTTCTTGTAGCAACTTATAGCCATTTTCCATCGTTTCTAATTCCGTCATAAAAGCAGCCCATTCATCAATCACGATAAACTTTGGAGGAATATCATAATAACTATAATTTTTCCCCATCTTAAACTTAGGTGATTCCTTCATGATCTTGTAACGCTTCACCATATCATCCACGCCCCGTCGCAAGCAGCCTAAAATACCTAAACCAGTAAATACTTTACCTTCAAAAACAGGTAATCGACTTAATGTAGATAAATCTGCATCTTTAGGATCGCAAATCTCCACTTCGGCTACAGGCAGCAAAGCTAAAATTATAGACATCATGGTAAACGTCTTACCACCACCAGTACCACCACCAATTAACAAATGAGGATCAGAATTAAATTTCCAAGATACTCCACGCATCAAAAGAACACTCTCTTTTGTCGCTTTCATATCGGTAACTTTTAATCGAGACGCTTCCACATTCGATAGCAAACGATATTCCACAAACCCTTTGTGATTCAAAATACCCATATTATCGGCCAAAAACATATCTTCTAAAAAAGTACCCATCTTCATATATTTTTCCTGATTTTTATTACCATCCATAGGAAGAAATATGGAGATCAAATTCTTTTTATTTCGATAATAAATCCGTGGAAATTTCATTTTGTCCTTAGCAGCTGGGCGGCCACTAGTTGAATTACCTTTTCTCTTTTTTAATGTAAAGAAACGATTTTCAACAATCATATTCGCTAAATTCCGACGTTCTCGAACCCGACTAAAAAAACCGTTCCTACTGTATGACAAGCGGCTCAAAAAATAAACAACAAAAAAACCTCCTACCAAAATCCCAAGTAAAGGTAACACCTGAAATAATGTAGCAAGCCAATCACTTTGACTATTTAATTGAAAATAAGGATAAAGCACAAAATATCCGTAGCATCCAGCACCGACTAGAAACGGGATAAACCAGATAAACTGATAAAAACCATAGATATGCAAATGAAATTTTCGTATGCGAATACCACGATATACAAACAGTTTACTCATAAACACCTCCACTTCGGTTACACCGACTGCTTACCTCGACAAGCAGACCGTCGATTACTTCAAAAGCAATTAAAAGCGAATACCCGCTTTTCCTCACTTTATCAGTCCACTTTAGAAAATGAAAGCACCATCATCTACCATAATTACAACCGCAACAATCGCATAATCCCTTCCCATAGCATCATAATCTATAAAAGACTCTAATTCACTGGGAACTTTATAAAATTCTCCTTCCCCACACAAATACCTGCCTAAATCACTGTTTGAGGCAATTCCTGATACAAATGATCCTGATGAATACCCATCTAATAAAGATTGAATATCCTGAAAATACTCATCAAGCAATACTTTTGTGTACTTTTGAAATACAGCAGGCATTTCTTTAAATCGTTCAACTACCACATTCAACTTTTCAATTCGATCTGTTTCATGAATAACAAAAGGTGCTTCATAATCAGAAATGATAGTTTCCTTGCTACCAACATCTTCCATACCTAATTTTTGCGACACTGTACTAGGCGGCACTGGCAAAGAAAACCATTCCCCTTTGTGTTTCTGACCTAACAATTCGACATAAATTTTGATTTCAGACAACTTAACTCCTCCTTTAATTTCAATATTCTATCCTTAATCAAGCAAAATCATACTCCATGAACAAAAAATTTACCCATATCACACCAAGCAGCTTTATAAGCAAAATACCATGCTTCATCAGCCTTAGATAAAGGAAACTGCCAAGCATCTTCAATACGAGTTACCAAAACTGGTGGTTCCCCATCTTTTAATTGTTGTCCTAAATATTTCCTCTGTCCCGAATCATAAAGAACTAAATATTTCTTTTCCTGATTCATTTTTTTTATCACCTCAAATCGGACAAAATGAACTGACAATAATCATGCAGCTGCCGAATCTCCCCTGCAACCTGCAATACATCTTCTTCTTGGAAATTAAAATAGGCATGAGCCAGATCATTCCGAATCCGCACATACCTATACCAGTTAATATTAGAATATTTTTCTTTTAGTTGTTCAGATAATCCATTCCGAATCTCTTCACCAATTGCCAATAAACACATCGCAATCGAATTTTTAATCGTACCAGTCATTTCTGATTCTTTCGATACTTGATGAGCTTTGTTTAAATCACGATCAATTTCATTACAATAATTTAAAATACTTCTTAGCACGACACGATCCTTATTTCTGATAGAGTAACACCCTCTCTTTTCCTAAATTTTCTAAAAAATGAGAACGAAATTCTAATATCTGCTTGTCTTGAAAAATACCAGTTTTAACTACATCAACAGATTTATTTAATACTTTTTCCAATTCTTCACGAAAATCACCAGTATCAAAAATATTCTTTATTTTTGAACCCTGAGAATCAATTAAAAAATCAATATCACTTTCGGACGTGGCTTCTCCACGAGCATAAGAACCAAACAAATACACCGTAGCCACCTCATACTTCTCAAATATTGGTAAGCATCGATCTAAAATCTCCTGTTTTGAATAAATCATTTTGTTCACTCCTTATGCTCTAATGGATTAATTACCTTCAGCTGCCGCCTTACCTTTACCGTCATTATTCGCTTTGCCAGCATTACCATTACCCGTAGCTTTAACATCCGTTACTTTTTTAATTCCTTCAGCTGTAATTTTAATATAATTATTGGTGTAACGGCCATTTCTAAATGCAAATAATTCGATATGTGGGGCTTTTAATTCTACTTTATCCCCAAAATCTAACTCAACTAAAGGAATCGAAACTGGAATAGTAATTGTTTCTTCACTCAACTGCTTAGAGCTTTGAACCACATACCGATAATCGGTGTCTGTCCACTCTCCTGTTTCTTCATCCTGCACACGGTTAGGATTTTTCATACGAAGAAACGTTAATTCTCCAAAAGAATCCACAATTTCTAACTCCAAACCTGCATTCAATTCGTTAATTTTAGCCATTTACCGCTGCCCCCTTTTCTAATTTTGTAGCAAAAATTGACCAACCTTTGACGGCACCGTCACCAGCTGCTTCACTCACTGGTTCACACCGAACATCTTCCACATGAACCACTTCACCGTACTTAAACGTAGATAAATTTAATCGAGGTGGAATCACAACTTCTAAGGTTTCCCGCTGTTTTGAGCTTAACAAAGCAACAGCAACACCCACAACTTTATTTCTTCGTGCAGTCTGATCATACTCCGTCACTTCTTCTTTTTTTCCAACATAAGACAACGTACCAAACGTTGCTGCTGCATTTATTTTACAAAAATCCACTTGTATTCCCCTTTTCATTTAAAATTTTTAAAATTAGATTTTTTCAATCCATTCGTCCTTGCAACCCTCGCTACAAATCCCAATAAAACTCATGGCAAATACTGCTCTTAATGGATTTACAGACTCTTTGTCAGTCAAATACTTTTGCTTATCCTTACGGAACTCACAAACTCCATGTAGTATCATCAACGTGTCAACGATTACAGATTTTATAAATGGTTTCTGCAACCAACTACTTCAAAAGTTAGCAAAATCATGATAAAATACAATTTCTGAGGTTGTATTTTGTTAGATTTGTCTAGCAAAATGAAGTATGCACAAAACAAATAAGCTAAAATTGGATTTTTTGTTTCGTGTATACAGTTGTCAAGGATCAAGGATAATTTCATAATTGGAGTTGATTTTTGTCAACAAAAAAAGCGGAGGATAAGCGCATTATACGCAAATCCTCCGCTTTCAACGTCACCTAAGAAACAGTAGATTCCCAGCTAAAACATTCTATTCTTCTGCAATCTTTTCCTGTTAAAAATAAAAAAATAGCATAGAACTAACGTTCTTTTTTTGGTATAATCTAACTGTTGCTTTCGAGCAACGCCGAAAGGTGAATGCGCATTGTCTCCCAAGACGTGAATGCGACCTTCTTATCGCTTAGGGATTCCCGTCCCTGATAAGAAATAGCCTTTCGGTTTTTTGTTTTTCAACGAACAACTGGACTTCTGCCCAGATATTCACCTAGACAAAAATCAACTCACCCAAAGAATAAACTATTTTTTGAGTAAATGCAACTTGAAAAACACTATTTAAAATATTGAGAGCAATTTTTCAAAATTACTTCTCAAAAAAAGCATAGCATAAGGGTTATTTTTTTTCAATAAAAATCGAACGTTTGTTCGCATTTATTAAATTTAAGTCACTTAAATATTTTTATACCTCACTTAAAACCACCAATACTTCCCTTTTTTTTCAATAAATGATATACTAGCTATACAAAAAAAGGAAGTTGCGTTAACAACTTCCCCTATAGAACCGTTAAAAAGACGGTGACTTCATTTTAAATATTTTTTGCCATCTAAAACTCGGTCAAAGTGGTTAGATGGCTATTTTTTTGGCTTTTTATGATCAACTATCAGCAAAACCAACGTCGCAAAGGCGATCATCAGTTGAATTGCTTCAAACGTTGTCACTCGCTACTCCCTTCTAGGGATAAAGCTATGAACCATAGGCAATCACCCCTTTTTCAAGAGATTAGCCACCATCTTTTCACTTTTCTACTTCGCAAGTATACCATATTTTTTTAACAAAAATTGCAATTATATTTACATCTTATTCTTCTAAAATCCCCTGTTCAATCAATAAACTTGCTACATAATTATAAGCAGTAAAAAGCTGGTTAGATTTATAAATTAGACTAAACCAAAAATACATTGACAATAAACCCCCACTGAAAAATGTAAACATCACACTAATTATAAACACACTTCCAGTCACTTCAAAAAAATTATCAAGAAAATAATTCATTAGAAAATTTAACATTGATGACCAAAAAACAACTACAGTAAACGTAATAAAAAACGAAAATGACTGCCTAGAACTGTCAATATTTTGTTTTGAAGCATAATAATTATAAACAAATTTATTTAACTCTATCTCTCTTAAATCATTAAAAATTTTCGGCTTAAAAAATAAATTTAAATCCTCTTTTTTTTTGGTTGCTAGCCAATAATCTTCAAATTTTGAAACAAAATCAAAATCAATCAATTTTTTTAATGGATAATTCTTTTTTCGACGATACGCTTCTGTCACCCTCAGCATATGTCTATCGCCTATCCTTCAAAATTTCTAGGGTAATTTCTAAGCCTTCAATAAATGTTTCCAGTTCAGAATCACCCTCAAACTCTATCTCAATCATTTCAGTATCGTCTCCATTTTGGACAATATTACCGTGCATCATCGTACCACCTAAATCCTTAAAAGATAAATAACTTCTACCTCCATGCCCACTATCCCCACCTTTTAATCCTGTTGTACCAACCTCTACTTCTAAAATATTTGCGTTTGATATACTAATCTTAGTCGTTGCAACCTCTACTCCATTAATAATTCTTTTTCCCTGCTTAACACTATCATAATTTTTCATAAAAAAATTCCTTTCTGTTATTTTATAGTCTAGTTTACATAACCTACATTATAAAAAGGTTCCATCTCACAAAATGATGGTTTCCGAAACGGCTACATCAAAAAGTCACTCCTTCTGCTTGTTTGCACAGGGAGTGGCTTTTTAAGATAGAACTTAGATAGATTCTTTCCAAATATCATGTAGAAATTCTAACTTAAAAATTTGTTGAGTTAAATCAAT
>NZ_JBXPBQ010000031.1:0-5376 GCF_056924355.1 Enterococcus sp. LJL90
ATTCAGTTCAACAATCATCTGTTTAAAATTTTCTTCATATCGGGTCATAAAAATTCATCCTCTCGTAGATAAGTTTAATTTATTCTTGTCTCTACGAAAAGCTGTCTAAGATTTGATACTAACACCACTGTTAGGTTAAGTTTCAATTCTTAGAAAAACAGAGTCTTAACTATTCCTTAGCTCTTTTAGCAACTGATTAATTTCGCTAACTGTTTTCAAGTAATCTTTGTAAGTAATAAACCATATTGCCACAAATAATATGCCAAATATTGCTATTGATGCTAGCATTGATAGGCTGAATAAAGAAAACCAGTTAGCAATAAGCCCAACAAGTATATAGAATAGGATAGATACCATAATAAACAATAGAAATTGCAGTTGAATTGACCAATGTCTGACATAGTGAATATTTCCCATCAATCCGATACCTAGTCCCAGTAATAAATTATAGATTGCATCAGGATCATAAAAAATATTTCCTACAGTGTAAATTAAACTTGCACTCGACATACTAACAAAAATATTTTTCATTCTATCTTCCCTCACTTTGTAATAATTTTGTTTTTAAATCAGTTAATAATCGACGAGAAATTGGAACAGTCTCCCACTCTTTAAAATTGCTAATGTTTGTCCGGTAAAATGATATTGTAAACTTAAAATTTTTTTTAAGTTAACTGCATAAGATTTACCTGTTTGAAAAAATATTTCAGAATCTAATCCATCTAAAACTTTGTAAAATCGCTCTGCAACTACTTACTCTTTTCTTTCTGTAAAAAGAGTTACAAGTTTTCCTCTAACATCAACGTATTCGATATCGTTTTGGTTGATTTTATATAAATCACGATGAATGTCTGTAAAAACATAAAAATTTTGTTCTTGAGTAACAGAATAAGCCTTTACATACTGAATAAGTTGGACGCAAGAAGTATCTAACACTGGACTTAAGATTGAAACTTGCAACTCCGAATATGCGTCTGAAATATCTACCATAGATTCCATTTGCCGACCTCCTTTACACTAAGACACAGCAGAAATAGACCTATTTGAATAGAATCAGAACAACTGGTTAAGAAATAGGAATAAGTGGTTATATATTAATTATTTGATAATCTCAACTTTACATAATTTTCCTTGTACTAACTTAAAATTTAAACTCCTCTCAATTATAGAAAATGAGTTATAATATATATAACCATAGGCAAACGTTCTTAATAAATCGCACATGAGAACTTAGCATAGAGAGGATGAGCAGTATGTTAGAGACCACAGTCGGAGTATTTTGTTTGATATTAGGTTGCTATCAAGCGTATAGAACGTACAAATCATTTAATTTTGCTAAAGAACACGGGAATCAGAATACTTCTGCATTCTTACCGCTCGCACTTTGGAGTGGTTTAATTTTCAGCTTTGCGTTAATTATTATGGGAATTTCATTTGTTTTCAAGTTAACCTAATCCAACTTTTCTTTTATCTGATATAACTTATTTTAAAATCAAGTCAATGCCATTTGTGTCAAAATTATCTTTTCAAACAATTAAAGTAACCCCTCTATTATCAGGGTATACTCTTCCTAATAAATATAGGCTATTTTCCCAAGTGAAATCAGACATAGTAAGATTTTAAAGGTCTTAGTGGTAGAATTCTACCACTAAGTTTTTTAAATCCACAATTATCAAAATACTAAGGAGATATTATGAAAAAAAAATACATCGCTATAATAATTCTTCCAATAGCCATCTTTGCTATTTATATAGCAGCTTTTTCTTTCAAAAATACACTAGATAAACAAGATTATTTTAAAGTTCCAAATTCGGTCGATCAAGTAGTTATTACATCAGCTAATTATTCTTTGCCACCTGAATATGCTGAAGAAACATGTAAGACTTATACATCAAAAAAAGATGTAAATAAATTTGTAGAAATATTTGATTCGTTAAGTTTAGGAGAAGTAGATAATAGTAACTTGGTTGGGGGCGAAACTATTAGTGTAGATTTTTATAAAACTGGCCAAAAAGTTAGGTCGTATACTTTCTATAATGATAATGTTCTAAAGAATAATAAAACTTATTCTGTTAAAGGAAGTACCATAAATAAATTTTTAGATGAAATGAAAGAATCTAGTTAACATGGAAATCAAATATAGTTTCTGTTATTTAACTGTTTAATAGACATAATGACTATTATAAAAAGATACTTTATTCATAATATGATAGCGTTTTAAAGATAAAAAGAGTAGACTGAAATTGAATCTATAAAAGGGGGAGTGGAGGATGAAAAAAGTATATTTAGTAGCCGTACTACTAGTTTCAATCCTAATTGTTTCAGGATGCACAGCAGATACTGACAGAACTATTGATACTTCAGTATCAATAACTAATTCTGTAGAAAATTTTGATGCTTCTTCAAACCAATATACAAGTAAAGTTTATTCTAACAAAGAAGACATATCCGATACATTAGAAGTGGATGGAGAGAAACTAACTCTTCGGTATATAGCCAAAGAAGATCAGCAAGATCTCTATACGGCGTACTACGAATAAACAAAGAAAAGCCCGCTCATTTATTATTACAAATGGGCTTATACTTTAAATAATTATTTTTATACTTACTAAGAAATTTGAACCTCTGTTGTGTGTTCCTAGCATTCCTTATTGCAGCGGCGAATACTTAATTTTTCGTCTTATTTCCCCTCTTCTAATGGTCGGACAGTGGCACGTCCGCTTGTTCCAAACAAAAAGGCACTCAATTAGCTTTAATTGAGTGCCTTTATAAATCAAGTCCTTGAATTCTTCTTCTAGATTTACTATAATTAGATACGAACTTCAATAAAGAAGTGGTACTATTAATAGTAAAAGCTAGAATGTTAGAAGTGGTTTTGATTGATAGGTCTGTATCAATTAAAGCTCTTAAATAAGGATTGGTAGTCCTTACTTAAGCTAACGTTCTATTTTTTGCTTTTTTTCTGGTAATATTAAATTGTATGATAGTTTTAGATTACGCTTTAGGCGTTGGGATTGCAACCTTTTTATTTAACTTTTATTTACTTTACGATAAAATGATAGTGTTCTCAAAAAAGTGCTTACTAGTCAATTTTAATTTAGAAGGGAGATTACTACATGAAAAGAAAATTGTTTTTTGGTATATTGTGTATTATCGGGATAAGTATTTTTTTTAAAGGAGATTATGTGATAGCAACGTCTACAAATATCCCAGTGCATTGGGATATGGGTAACAACATCTTAAGACAATACGAAAATATTCTTACTGATGATGACAAATCAAACTTAAATAACTTTGGGTTCATTCCTTTGAAAATTCTAACGGATTCTTCTGTAGATCAGTTCAGTTATAATTCACAAAAAGAAGGAAATATATTTGGAATACAGTATATTAATACAACAGATTTAACTATCAATGGTCAAGTACAGGATTTTAGATATCTAACTCAGAGCACTGCAGGAGGAGTTCCCGGCATGCTCTCAGAATATGAAAATACTTTAAAAATTAGAAACATTTCAATAAACAACATTGGTTCAGATTCAACTGCATCTATTGGTCATAGGGATTTAAATTTTTTAACTGACATGATTAATCTCGAAAATGTTTCTTTAACCTTTGGAAATAGTCGTTCTGAAATTTCGATACCTTTGACTGATATTAGTGCATTAGACAAACTACCCAATTTGAAAACGGTTAACATTTACACAAAAGGCGACCTTGCTCCAATTTACTTACGTGAGGGAACTACCTCATATGATTTACCATTTCCTTTAAGATTATCTTCACATTTCAACATTGAAGACTTTTCTTTTACGGGGCAAGGATTGTCTGTAGATAGAAACTCAGGATATTCTATGGAGCAACCACTTACTCTAAAAAATATAAGTAGTGGCCAAGAATACATTAATTTGTCATTTAGTAACCATAATCTAGAAAATTCTAGATTTAATTATTCAGCAGAATTATATATTCCAATTATTTGGGTATAATTGGTTAACATCTTGAGTTTTACAAAATTAACTCTTTCATATATTATTTTAATAAAATTTTCGTCTGATATAATTTTATTTGACTAGTGCACATAAAGTAAAAAAAGGATAAAACTTCATACATTTTGTAAAGAATACATTAAAAAACCACTCTCCTTATTTGATTTAAAGAGAGTGGTTTTTCTTCATAATGATGATCAAATTGCTTCTTTTCAAAAATTACACGAATGAGAAACTTCTTTATTGATGTCAGGACTATTAGTATTATCACACGCTGCAATTTCATTTGGGTTGATGAATGAAATTCCTGAGTAATGATCCATTAAGCGTTGACCTTACCATTACGCACAGTTTCCGCAAGTATGTTCTACAACATTATGTTTTAATTCAGCCATGATTATTCCCTCCTAGTTTTTCTATTTTCATTTATCACCTTACTTTAACTAGAGTTGTATTACCAACACAAACATGAACTCAAATTTTAAAAGAGTTATTTAACTGCTTAGTAGACATAATGTGCATTAAACAAAGTAGCCCGCCAGATCAACCTCTAGCGGGCGTTTGCTTGTGAATTTTTAGAATCGAGCTGTTTTGACATTTTAAAACTTGAAAAGGACGCGATTCCTCCCTCAAAAAAGTTTGTGAAATTTTTTGAGTAGTAAAGTAGAGTCTTGTTATAAAAAGAGGGACAGTTGTTAAAGCGAATTGCAACATATTAAATATTTTTAGGAGATATTTTAATTATGCCCTGTCCCTCCTTACTAGTATATCATGAATCTAGTTACGCTTATGAATTCTTTGTTTTAACGAGTTCAAGTAGTCTACATCGGTCACACTGTTAATATGGTGACGTACCAAATTATATATAGTAGTAGAAGGCAGTACAGATAGGTAATAAGCTTCCTCAGAAATAGTAGGAATAAATTTTCGTGCCAGGGCTGTGCCAGCAATTTCTACTTTATCTACCTTAATCAGTTTTCTTTTCAAAAGTTTGGTAATGACAGCTGCAATAGTATTCTTACTCTCATCTGGTAATAATAAAGTAACGTCCGATACGGACAAGCACTGTTCACTACGCCAAAAAACCTGTACTACTTGTTTTTCTTTAATTGTAAGATGTTCCATGCTATCACTTTCTTTCCATATGTTAAGTTTTGTGCTAAAATAGAAGTAACAAAAGAGGACATACGTCAATATGCCCTCCAAGTAGAACCGTTTAAGACGGTAGCAAAATTGGTTTAAAAAGTAACCGTGATCTCACCAAAGATTAGACGGTTACTTTTTTTTGTCGTTTTTAAGCAAGTCCACAATCAATTTTATCAAGGCAATGGTAAACATACCAAAACTCAATAACAATTGAATTGTCTCTAATGCAGACAAAAGGCTT
>NZ_JBXPBQ010000032.1:0-4154 GCF_056924355.1 Enterococcus sp. LJL90
GTTAACTTGACAGTTAAAGGTGGTAGCGCAAAAGAAAACAATCAATACAAGAGTACAGTGACTTGGGTATTGTCTGACACTGGTACAGATAGCCCAACTGCTTAGTTCCGAATCAGTAACAACAGTACAACTTTCAAGTAATCATTAAGTCTTAAGGATTGCGAGAAAGTTACTGTAACAATCCATGGTTTAAACAGAAATTCCCGCACAGAAACACTAGTATAGACGGATAGGATGGAGAGAGATGAAGAAAAAGATACGGGAACAGTTAAGATGGGTCATAACATGTACAGTCGGTCTTTTTTGTCTGTGGCTTTTACCAAGCACGGTAATTGCGGCTTCAGAAACTGTTTATCCAGTTACGACTGAATATCAAGAGGTTACAAACAAAGATTCAAATGGAAATACGGATCTAACTACTATCCAGAATAATTTTGCTTTGGCAGGAAGAACTACTGGGAATACAACGAGATATAATGGTTATCCTAAGTGGGTGGCGGATGCAGCATTACTAACCCCAAATGTGACAGGGGGATCTTCATATGGTTTTGCGGGAACTATATACTCAAAGAATAAAGTACAACTGGATTCAGACTTTACGATTTCAGGAAGGCTAGCGGCTACACTGAAAAGTTCGGCCAGTAATCCTGATGGTTTTGGAATTGTTTTTCATACAGGAGCTGTTAATCAAGTTGGGAACTCTGGTGGTGGTTTAGGGGTAACAGGCTTACCTAACGCATATGCACTTGTATTCGACACTTACAGAAATTCTGGTGATCCTGCTGTTCCTTATGTTGGTATTTGGGAAACAAATTCCAATGGAACTTTGTCTTCTACAACCCCGTATTATACGACAAACGTACCTAAAGCAAATAGCTATGCTCGTATTTATTATACATTTAAGTATGATCACACTACTAGAGTAATTAGTTTTGAAGCCTTCGCTGATGAAAATAAAACTTTGTTAATCACACCAGCTGGAGGTTATAAAATAACAATTCCAGAATCTATGAGAGAATATTCATTTTCTATAACTGCTGCAATCGGAGGCAACGCTGCTGAACAATATGCGAGCATAGATAGTGGCTCACTACCTATATTGGTCACAAATAAGCCCCAAGTGACTAAGGAATTTGGATCAACATATAGCACAACATTAAATTTAGCTGATACAAATGGAACTGCTTATCCAGCAGGATCAGTTGCGACTGTGAACGGAACAGATTATACAATGGATGATACTTCATCTATTACAATTCCTCTAGGTACATCCGCTTCTGAAACAAACCTAACAATTGCGGTCAAATCGTTTAAAGAATACAATAATCAGAAATTTGATGCTATAGTATCCGACTCAATCACCTATACTCCGCAACAAAGATTCTGGGGAGATGTCCCTTGGACATTTGATAGCACCACGGGTACGTTAACGTTTACTTCTGGGGGGACGTTTTCAACCTCAGATGACTCCCCATGGAACCGAACAGATGCGTTAAAAATTTCTAGTACAGATATAAAAAAAATTGTGTTCACAACTGCAGTAAAGACACCAGCCAATGCAGCTTTTCTATTTGGTGGGTATATCAATAGTTCTACATCAACAAATAAGGCTTTAAGTAATCTGACAACAATTGAAGGGTTAACCTATCTAGACACAAGTAACGCAACCACAATGGAAGGTATGTTTTTAAATGCGAGTAGTTTAACCAGTTTAGATCTGACTAGTTTTAATACTAGTCAGGTTACAAATATGAAATATATGTTTGCTGGAACAAGTAGTTTGACCAGTTTAGATCTGACTAATTTTATTACGAGCAAAGTTACTACTATGTATCAAATGTTTATGACGGCAAGTGAACTAACGAACCTGAACTTGATGAGTTTTGATACAAGTCAAGTTACTAATATGAATAATATGTTTTATGGAGTAAACAGTTTGACTAGTTTAGATTTAAGTAACTTTAATACAAGCAAAGTCACTGACATGGGGAGTATGTTTGCTAATATGAGCAGTTTGACTAGCTTAAATATAAGTAACTTTGATACGAGTACTTTAAAGCCTAATATGAGCTCCGCTTTGGTCAATACAACAGTATTAAAATCAATCACACTTGGTCCAAAATTCCTAGATACATCAAACACATCAAAATTACCAAGTATCCGTACAACTGATGAGTATTCTGGTAATTGGCAATACCAAAAAGATGGATCTATAGTCGGGACGACCAATGAGTTTCTTGCCAAATATGATGGGAAAAATCCGGGTACGTATGTCTGGGGAGCAGCTACGGTAACCATGACTGTTCAATACTTAGATAGCACACTTAAGGATTCAGATGAAACAGTTAATAAGTCTATTTTTTCCGACGCAGCAGGAGTTGCTTCGTCAACGAAAGTCGATACAGAAACGCGTTCTGTCCCAATAGGAGAAGAAATCGAGACTCTTTTTACAAGTCAAGAGATTACGTATTATGGATATGATGGCTATCTGGGAAAAGAAGGGAATGCGTTAAAATCTACAGCTGATTATACTGTAACAGATACTAGCACAGGAACGACCTTGTCAACTACTACAGTTCCTACTAGTAACTTTACAGTCACCTTTTATTATGAGCCTATGACAACCTTGGTTGAAGCTCCTGATGAATTTAATTTTGGTAATATGGATCCTCGAAATTTATTAGCTAAAGAGACTTTCGTTTATCCGACGAATAGTCAAATTAAAAATGTTAAAATATTAAATACAAATCGTAACGTAGAATGGACCCTTAGCGCTCAGTTATCAAGCGCTTTTCAAAGAGAAAATGACGGCTTAGCCTTAGAAGGCTATCTATTTTATCTAAATTCTAATAAAGAAAAAAATAAAATTTTAGCACCTAGTGCTACGCAATTAGCGTCTCAAAATGGACAATTTCCTACACAAGAATTTGTCACAGTGTTGGAAAATCCATTATATAACACGGGTATTGGTATGAGTGTTTATAATACACAGCGAAATTTTTTAGGCGACTATACTGGAAAAATTGACTGGTTACTTACAACTAAAAACATATAAGGTTTCATCACTATACACATTTGAGATATTTCTGAATAATCAGGAATGAAAGCTACCACCATACACCTTTTTGTAATGCCGATAACGATTAAACTAAGAGTAAATCATATGTGTGCATCTTGGGTGTTACGCTTAAAAATGATGATTATCTAATAAGACTGAAAGAAGGAGAGACAAATGAATCAAGTACTACTTTTAACGACAAATCTTTCAGCAGATACTCAATTGAAAGAAAACTTAGACTATTTAGGATACGAAGTTCTTTGCTCAACACAATTGGTTGAGCCATTCATGACAGATAACTCCCCGTTGGTATTCAATTTTCCTGTTGTAATTTTTAGCGATACTCTTACAAATGAAATGGTTGACACAATTTTACGAAAGGGACAAGTAGCCGGCCGTGTCATTTTACGTTGTGATATCCCTCCTTTAAATGACGAGTTAACCGAAGAGTGGCAGAAATTGGGACTAACTGCACAATTCTCAAAGTATTCTCCTTTGTCAAATTTGAGAGAGTTACTGTCCTCTTCTCGACAGTTACATTTCAGTGGAATAAAAGCACGTCAACCAGGTGGGACTTTGGCATCAACTGTTACTTTTATGGAAGCGATTGGGACTTTCTCGTCAAAAGAAAGAAAATTGTTTGAAATATTATCCAATGAAAAGGGAGGATTTCTCACGCGAAAAGAAGTTGCCCAACGAATGTGGAATGGTCAACCGACAAGTTCACACTTGGCGCAACTTTCTCAAATTGTTAGTAGGATTCGCCTGAAATTTGCTCGATATGGATTTACAGAACAAAGTATCGAAACACACTGGAAAAAAGGCTATAGAGTTTCAGACGAAATAGAACCATTTAACAATATAAATTGAAAAGAGAACCTGTTTTGGGATTTTATCCTAAAGTAGGGCTCTTTTTATTTAGTTTATATAAATTTTGCAATCTTATATAAATTACTCGCGGAGAAATTAATAAAAGAACAATTATTTATTATAGGTAACCTAAACGAAATCAAGACCTGATTCAAAACTATGCAAATCTATCTTTCTCAATTTTTATAGCTAGGATTTGACTGTGAGATCTGAATAATAATTATTA
>NZ_JBXPBQ010000033.1:0-4049 GCF_056924355.1 Enterococcus sp. LJL90
CTACATCAAAAAGTCACTCCTTCTGCTTGTTTGCACAGGGAGTGGCTTTTTAAGATAGAACTTAGATAGATTCTTTCCAAATATCATGTAGAAATTCTAACTTAAAAATTTGTTGAGTTAAATCAATCATTACGCATACGCAACTACAATAAGATTTGTTGAATCTGTGATACATGTTTGAAGAGTAATCCTTTCGCCCCCACCTGTGCCTGTTATTGTATCCCAATAATCCACTCCATCAGATATGCCATATCCTGAATCATCTACTTGGAATATTGAAGATACTGTATATGTCGTAGGGGTGCCGTTTGCATCTGTCACAACAATTTGACTACCAGAGCCTAAATTCGATAAACTGGAGAACGCACCTGTATTATGCCCAATAAAGTGGGTGTTTAGTCCGTCTGAACCGGATTGTGTAGTTGCTCCACCCCACGTTGAAACAATACTTGAGTTACTATCGATTATACTTTGACCACTACCCTCTCCACCATTTTGGTAAGATATAGCTATTCCATTAAGGTACATGGTCATTGCCGCATAACTAGTACTAGAACTTTGATTAACAACAGTTTCTGTACTAGTAGCACTTGTGTCACTTGTCGAAGCATCTACATTGTAGTCTGTTGTTACAGAAGTAGTTGAATCATCCGTTCCAGTATCCGACTGAGTGGCTACTTCATTCGAAGCCACTGTTGATAGCTCATTCACAGTAATCGTCTTGGTAGCTGTACTAATATTCCCAGCTGTATCGGTTACAGACAAATCAACTGTATAGGTTCCAGGAATCGAAGTATCGACTGTTCCACTGCTCTGAATCTGACTGGTAAGATCGCCATCCACATTATCAGTTGCAGTTACTCCATCTAATACGTCAATACCGGCTCCTTGATTTATTGTTACATCAGAGGAGGCAAAAACAGGAGCAACATTATCTGAATAAGTTTCGTCTGAAGTTGGTACATTTTCAGATATAATGGTAGGTTCTTCATTAGACAATGTGGTCGTCGCTTCTACTGTTTTCGTTGGTTCTAAAGATGCATAAGCTAAGCACCCGCCTGAAATAAATACACCTGTAACTACTACCATTCCTAATACCATCAATTGTTTGTAGCGATTTATCATACCTTGTTCTCCCCCGATTTTCTTGAGTATTAAGTCATCTAAAACTTATGTACGAAGTATAAGTCGGATGAAAACCAAAGTAGTAGTTCACATATTATTTGTTCAACATACTATTTGAACAAAGCGAATCACACCAAGACTTGTTCAATTTTTAGAAGCAAAGTTAAAAATTGAATGCATCGAAAAACAAATCTACGAGGGACAGGACTCTTTCTAAGTCTTTTTTTTAGCTCATGTTTATGCCTATCCTTTCTTCCATGTAAAGGGCCACGAAAAAATGTAGGAAAAAGGGCATTGAAAATGTAGGTTTTCGCCCATTAATAATTGTCTATTTAATCCAAATTTTATTATAGAATCCGGTATAACTTGACTAGGGACCTTCTAAAGGTGTGATGTACGCCTTTAAAAAGCCTAAGCGGAAAGTATGCGGCTCAGCCAAAGGCTATCACACCTTAGTTCCAAGTAAAGTTATACCTAATATAGTGTTATTAAACGTACCTACATCTAATCTGCTTTTCATTGGCCCAAAACCTACATCTTTTTTTCGCCTTTTACACTTACATTTTATTGTGATTCTTTAGAAAAAAAAACAAGCTCAGAGAGAGCTCGCTTTTAATTTACATAAAGTGTAGTGTGAACTTGTAAATCAGAAAATTTAATTACCTACTTACACATTTTCTCAACTAACTTAGGTAACTATCTTCTGTAAATCATGAATATTTTTTTCTGTAGGAATGTCAGCAATTATATATTGTTTCTCTAAAGGTGTATTAGGTAATACATAGTTAGAAATGTAAATATCAAATGGTGGAATAGGTGTGGACTTTGGTAATAACAAGTATTCACTTCCCATATTTGTAAACTTCGCTGTCACCGGTAAATAGTGACGAAGGACAGAACAGAGAAATTCTCCGTGCTCATACCCCAAGTCAGTTAAAATTCCAAATGACATATAGTGAGATCTGCTTTCCAATTCATTTATTAAGTTCTTCCAAAGCATAAAGACGTAAAAGTAAAATTCTTCTTTCGTTGTGTCCAACCAATCTAATTCATACTGAATTAAGGTATTCGAAAACGTCTCTTCCATCCTTTGGTAGAAATGGTTATACCGTAACTTTAGGGGTCGAATCAAAAAAGTATATCTGTTATATAGAATATACCGAGGATAAGGATAAAGTTGTGCTTTTAACCACGACTCGACAAAGCTTTGTTGGATTTTTTTCTTGCTGGAATTATCTATAGAAATAGTCACATCATCACTTAAACGCTGAATAAACTCCATTCCTGCTTGCCGTACCAAAGTGGCTTGCTTTTCATCTTTCCATGGTTCCTTCCACCAAAACAGCATGCTCAAAAAATCCTCAATCCATAGTTTTTGGTCATCAAACTGATAGTTTTGTGTGAGAGTATGAATAGGTGTCATATAAGCTAAAAAAGGCAACGAATTTAAATTTGTCACTTGTTTTTTTTTGCTATAGTACCCTTGAGAGATTCTGATTAGACTTACAGCAATAAGATATGAATACTTTGTTAGCTGTACCTCATTCAAATTTAACTCAAAATCTGCACTCACTTGTCTTAATAAGTGTATAATTTCATCTTTATCAAAGTCAAATGGCCATTCTCCTGATCCATAGCACTCATAAAAATAAGTCCTAAAAAAATACCGGAGAGCGACTTCGTTTGTAGAGTTAAGTTGATATGGCTTGGTTGTTAAAAAAATGTCTTGTTCTCGTAATGCAGACGTAATTCGCCTTGTAATTCGATATAATGTAGATGTGCTGAGAAATAATTTCGTTTCCCAGTAGCGACCCGTGTGTTCTGGTTCTAAAAACATTCCCTCAAGTAATTGGTATTCTTGAGAGTCTTTCAGAATATCTTGGTACACCTCAAGGATGCTGGAAGAGTCTTCTTCAATCAAGCGAATCCCGTCCCCAGATAGGACTTCTAAGCGAATGATATGAGGCCAGTTAGATTGTAAATAGTCCAAGTCAGAAATGATAGTTTGTTTAGAAGTATGAAATTTTTCAGCAAGGCAGGAAATCGGTATAGTTCTGAAAGTGTTAGCTAGACAGGTGAATAATAATACGCGACGTGTCATACTGTTGCTTAAAATTATTTTCATTTAAAAAACCTCTTTTCTCTATCAAATAAACTGATAGCGCTTTCTTAAAATGGCATTGTGTGGATAAATTTCTAAAATTTCTATCATGTATACTTTATTGGATGATAGCGTAATGCTAGGATTTAAATATAATTTTAGAACATCACGATTTATTTAGAAGAGTTTTCTTTTTGTAAAAATTCTTCAATTGTATTATAACAAATTAATGAAATGAGGTCTTACTATGGATACAACTTATACAACATTAATACTAGAATATGAGCGGATGAAGGAAAAAAAAAATGAAGTTACTCCAACAGCGGAAGAATTTATTAGAGGTTATGAACACGCCATGAAAATTATTATGCCTGCTTTGCATAATAATAATGATGTAAAAGAAAGATTGTGGGTCGTCAAAGGGATTCTCACATCGTCTTCTTATTTTGAACGATTCAGTGCTACAAAAGAAAATCCGTTAGGTTGCATCTTGTCATCAGTAGAACAAAATGCTTATCATTTTGAAGAATATAAGCAGGCGTTAGCTGTGGCTACACTTTTTGAGGGTGTAGTTTTACCATTGTCGTCTATCTTCGAGTAAACTAAAGAATAATAAAAACTCTTCTAAATGAATCAAGCAGGTAATAGACGTAGATGGTCTGTTACCTTTTTGCTATCTTATTCCGTTAAGTTTTTTTAAGTTATTTAACCGCTAAATTCACATAATGTCGATTATCCTAAGTATATTAAATGGTTATGCAAAAAAGCTATCAAAACTTAAAAGTATTGATAGCTTTTTTTGACTGTTGTAGAATAAGGATTG
>NZ_JBXPBQ010000034.1:0-3522 GCF_056924355.1 Enterococcus sp. LJL90
ATAAGGAGTTTTATGTCAAGTTGCTTTGATTAGAGGAAAGAAACAAGTCGAATTCTTCTTTTAAAGTCTTCCTTTGATCAATGGGTAAATTATGTCCGCTATTGTCTACAACATAGGATTTTATCTCACTTAAACTTTCAAAAAATGACAGCTGATCATGATAACCTACAACTTGATCATATTGCCCTAATAAAATTGTTCCATGCATTTCAGGTAAATTTTCCTCTAGAACTTTTTCAAAGGAAAATGAATATGCATCATCTTCGATTTCTTCCCAGAAGTCATTTGTTTCTTTTTTTATGCCAGGAATAATCGCATCTTGATAGTCATTCCAGGCTTGTTTATTAATCATAACGTTCATGTCCATAAAGTCCTGAAAATAATCCAAATTTCTTTTTGGATCAATCGATTCTTCAATAATATTCGTATGCTTCTCTAAGCTTCTATCTTTTTTGGCTGCTTTAACTACAGGGCAAGTCAAAAAAATTCCTTTCGCCTGAGCCGATAGCTTTGTACCTATGCCTAAGCAAAGATAGCCACCATAAGAATGTCCACAAAGTAAAAAGGTTTCATTACCAGTTTTTTGATAAATGAATTCAATTATTTGAGTTAAAATATCATCTGAATTTTGAATTGTATCATCAAAATCAGAATCTCCCATGCCGGGTATATCTATATAAATACGGTGATAATTTCTATATTGCTCTGTAAATAGTCTTTCATAAAAACACATCATACTATCTATATTCAGACCATTACCATGTATAAAATAAATAGGGGTACCTTCTCCTAGTTCCTTAAAATTAATCTGCACTTCCATAATCTCCTTAACCCTTTTTAAATTAGTAATTACTAAAGTATAACAAATCTCGTGTGTCTATTTACTCTCTTTTTTTACTTTGTATAACGTAACTTATACAAAGTAAAAGCCAGTTCTCGAAATGAGCTGGTTTTTTTATAATCTGCAGTATGCTTACTTGTTAGTTAAATAACAAGTAGCCATGTATTCCTCCATGTTTATGGAATTTATGCACTAAAGTTCTTATCCATAATAAGTTATAGCTATTAAATTCCAAACCATGTGAAATAGCATTGGAACGAAGATGTTTTTACTTTTTATAAAGGCAATTCCAAATAGGATTCCTAAGAAAAAAACTTGCATAAATCCGCCCGAAACTAAGTTAGGAATTAATGTTCCTGTATGTATCCAGGTTGGAAAATGTATTAACAAAAATAAACTTGAAGATAGTATTAAAGCCCCAAACTTATTCATTTTGGTTAATAGAAAATTTAAAATCCAACCACGAAATACTAATTCTTCTGTTAGACCAACCAGTAATACACTATTTATGAGATCAATCGGCTGAAACGTCTCTCTAATTTGTAAATTACCATATCCCAAGTAAGAGCCTCCTAATAAAAATAGAATCATCAGCCCTAAAAGTAGTATCCAATTCTCCCAATATATCTTAGTCTGGAATAATTTAGGATACGGTACTTGTAAAGTTGTGGTTCTTTTTATTAACAAGACGCTTGGTATTGTCCAACAACTTACTTTTATAATTGCTTGGATAAAAGCGCTTGGAATAGGGGCTAATTCTAGTATTTGAGGTTTTATTAGTAATTCGTAAAAAGACCACACACTGAAAAATATAATGATGTAGATTGCTAGATTAATCAAATCTCTATTTTTAGACATTATTTCGCTCCTAAACATTTATGGTTTAGCATAACATACTAAAAAATCTAATGTACATGATATAAGAGTAGTACGTTAAAATCCTTTATACTATAGAATAAATAGGCAATTGTAAAAATATTTAAGCTAGTAATCAATAAAATTTCAGTTCAAGATAGAGAGAAGGAAAAGCAATGGATACTGGTACAAAATTGAAATTGAAGCGCACTAGCCATGGAATTAGTCAAGAATATTTAGCTAGTAAAATCGGTGTTTCGAGGCAGACTATTTCTAATTGGGAAAATAATCGAACACTTCCTAATGTTGATAACTTATTGGATATGGCTAAAGTGTATAATATTTCGATAGACCAACTATTTGACTCTGAAGTATCAGCAGTAGAATTACCAACTAACAACCATGAAACATTCATAAAAGAACAGTTAAAATTGAGCATGGTTTTACTCTTGTTGTTTATTTTGACAACTGCGTTCAGCCATAATATAGGATTGATTTTGATATGGTTGATAGTGGGTTTTCTTATAAGACAAGTCATTGTATTTTCCTTAAGACTAAAAATCTCGAGGTGACAGTATGATAAAGAAATACTCAACAAAAATGGTAGTATTTATTCTAATATACATATGTATTTTCCTGCTTAAAATCCCACAATACATAATCAATAGCGCCAATCAAAAAATCACTATACAAGCTGTTTGTTATACGATGTTGCTGATTATAGGAATTTCGTTGTTCAAAAAGACTATACAATCTAATTTCCATTGGATTAAGCTACATAAATTTAAATCTTTATTGATTTTGGTAGCAGTATATTTAGCAGACGTTTTGTTGTCATCATTAGGATATGGGGTTGTTGAAATATTTTTTTCTACTCTAAACATTACTCCAGATAACTTTCAAAATGACACGAATATTCTAAATACAATAACACTAATCAATCCTGTAATAATATTGGCAATTCTAGCATTTATCGGTCCGATTGTTGAAGAGTTCTTTTTTAGGGGTATTCTTATTACCAAATTCTCTACTAAAATACCTGTGGGTCTAGCCGTTTTACTTTCAAGCAGTTTATTTGCTGCAACCCATATACATAACTTGTATCTAACTGATTTTATTCAAAGTATCCCCTATTTCCTATCAGGTTTGGTATTTGGATTCTCTTATTACAAAACAAAAAATTTGATTTTAATTAGTTTAGTGCATATTTTTATGAATTTAATTAGTTTACTTCCTTTTTTCTTAACGTAGTGAACTGTGGTAATTGATTTGTTTATCCTGTAAGTAAAAAACTAATTCTCAAAAATAGTGACTTTTTATTGTTCAGATTATATTTTTGCTTCGTATTTGGTATAAGGAGTTTCATGTGAACTAATAGCGCTACTTCATGACAACTAATTCAATTTTTAAACGATCTGGATCTTCAAAAAAAACCGCATAGTAATTTTTACCTCCTGCAAATGGGTAATTAGGCGTGTAAAGTTCGTGGGCTTCCATTTCTAGTAATTTAATACGTAGTTCATCCACTTTCTGCGGATTGGCAACAGAGAAAGCTATATGATTTAGACCTATGTGTTTTCTATGATAAGGTTCAGCTAAATATTGGTTTTCCGTTTGAACGAAAACAATATATAAGCCATCTAGCTTTAAGCTAAATCCTTTTTCCCATTCTTGAAAAAGAGTACAACCTAACTCTTGAAGTAAAAATGTATAGAATTTTTTAGACTTCTTTAAGTTTTTGACATTTATTTCAATATGATTTATCACGTCATTCACCCCTCAAAAATTATATCAAAAATACCGTTAAAATTTTCACTTGGAATAAC
>NZ_JBXPBQ010000036.1:0-2674 GCF_056924355.1 Enterococcus sp. LJL90
TACTGTTGTTACTGATTCGGAACTAAGCAGTTGGGCTATCTGTACCAGTGTCAGACAATACCCAAGTCACTGTACTCTTGTATTGATTGTTTTCTTTTGCGCTACCACCTTTAACTGTCAAGTTAACGTCTGAAACTGTTCTAGCCACAGCTGCAGTTCCTGTTGCAGCTGAACCTGTAGTAGGCAATGTATAACTCATAACAGTTTTACCTGCACCTCCAGCGGTCAATTTAACAGTTTCTGAAGCAGTACCTGAATACAAACTAGCAACAGATGCATCTAATGCAGATAAAGTAGTTGAAGACGGTGTTGGGACACCTGATGCATCTGCAGTCGCACCATCCATCGCAAATTTTTGAGTAGCACTAAGTGTCATCGCTAATTCTGCGTTTGCTAATGTGTCAGTACTATCTTTCGTAGTACTTTTAAAATCAGCTAATGTCGCGGATACGTTCCAAGCTGTTTTAGTATCTCTATCATCAGAAACACCAACATATTGGCCGCCACTAGGCGCATCTGTTTGTTTGTAAGTTTGAGCATTAGCACTTGCAGTATTCGCATTACCAAATTGGAAAGATTTTGGTACGAATGTCAGTGCTAAGTTTTTATAAAATGGTCCAGGTCCAGGATTAAAAGTTGAGAATCCAATCCCAGCGTCTGTCGTCATTTTTGTTGCAGTATCGTCTGCTGCAGCTTGTACTGGTGTTGTTGCTACAAATGCAGCACCAAGTGCTACTGTTGCGAAGCCAAATAAGAACTTTTTATTCATAATTTATTTTCCCCTTTTACTTATTCAAATTTCTTTAAGTATTGGAGAAAGTTACTCTAACAATCCATTGTTTTGTACAGTTGTTTTATTATCCTAATAACACAAGTTGATCTCTTAAGGAGAAAAACATCATAATCGTGAAACTAAAAGATAAGACCGAAAAAAGTAATAACCCTAGATTGACTAAGAAAACCATCTTATTTTTTTTCAGCACCCGATTCATTTTGATGTCTCGTAAAATAAATAGGCAAAATCCAATCATGCCAATCAAGCCAACTATGCCTAGTCCTGCGACCCAATAGTAAACCATCATTCATATTCCTCCGTTTCTTTCTCATTCTTTTTTTTTATCAACAGGTAGACCGTTACAGATAAGATGACCACCGCCCATCCAACCAAAAGCAAGATAAAGGGAGTGGTCAATTCCCCCGTTTGGGGGAGCTTTCCACCCGTTGTGCCTCCACCTGTTGAAGGTAGGGTATCTCTCCCACTACTACTTGAAGAAGATGGCGTCGTACTGTCACTTGAAAAGCCGATACCTGCATCAGTTCCTAAGGAGTTCGATGTTCCACTTGCATGAACTGTCGGCAGTGTCACCAAACATAGACTCAACACTAAAAGAACTGTCCCCATAACTCGACCCAAATTTTTGCTCATTTATGCTCCTCCTTTGATTGGCCTTTTCCTATTCTTCTTTCTTTTCCGTATCTCAGCACTTCGTTGCTTTTTCCAACTCTTTCCCCTTATGACAAGATAAACAGTCAAACCAAAAGTGCCAATTGTAATCAAAATAGTTAAGATATAAAACCAAGAAGGTAAGGTCAACTTAAACACAGTCTCATCATTCATTTCTTTAGCCTTCTCAGCACTTATGGTAAATTCTTGTTCAAGTTCCCACTCGTGTAGATTACTTTGCGCACTGACTCGAGCAATATACGTACCACTTGGTATCGCATCTATTCCCCAATCGACCGGATAGGTAAACTGACTGTTAGGTGCAATCGATCCTTTGTTCATCGATTGTGTTTTTACAACCGCACCACTTTCTTTATCTACTATTTCAATCTTCATTGAAAAATCTGAAATGACCTGAGACTCAGGATTTTCAAACGTTAATCCAATCGTTTTTTGTAGCCTAAGGAGCTCTGGCTCAGCGCTAAGCAAACTCAATGTCTGTCCTCGGCTATAATCAACCGCTCCATCCCCAGACGCTATGATTCCAATTCTGTACGCATATTGACTGTTTACAGCGTCCGTCGATTCTTCTTCTGTCACCTTCTCAAAATAGACTGCTCCAATCTTTGCGCCTGTATAACTCTCGGCTGGAGGAGAAACCGTAAGCGTCACTTCCTTCGTCTCTTCTGGAGCTACCTCTATTTCGGTTTGATCAATAGACGTTATTTCTTCTACGGAGTTCACTAATGTACTATTATTTTCTTTTCCAGCGACATAATCAATCGTGGCTTCTTCACTTGTGACAGCATTTGCGACATACACTTTAATTTTTACCGATTCAGATCCGGTTCCTGTCACTTTCACTTTTAATTCTTGTGGCTGGCCGGGTTCCGTTTTAATAAAGAAGAACGTTTTATTCTGATCAATTTGGGTATCGGGGCGTACAGCTTCGACCGAGAACCCTAACGGGTCTTCCGTATCTGCTGCATGAACTCTAGTAGGCATCAGAATAGTTATGAATAGGAAGAAAAAAAGAAGAACAAACGATTTCCATAGGTAGTTCACATGAATGGTTGAGTTTATTTTATACATAATTCCGTAGTACTCTCCTAATATTTTGTGATATAATTACATCTTGTTTTAGTTAAGTAAAAGAAACAAAATATAACGCCAATATGACAGCGTTTTTGATTATATTTTGACGGCGATTGACGGCTTATTCGAAAAGAT
>NZ_JBXPBQ010000037.1:0-2526 GCF_056924355.1 Enterococcus sp. LJL90
TTTTTCGAATGAGAACAGTGTCTTGATCGCGAAGTGTCGGCATCATACTATATCCATTTATTACCACTATTTTAAATAAGAAGAAAAACAAAATCAGAGCAAGAAGACTAGCCATGACGATTGCATAGAAAAAGTCTTGAATGATATGCTGTTTTTTACTCCTTCTTCTCTTCTTTTTTGAGCTAGATTTCTTCTGATAACTAACGTTTCTACGACCAGATTTAGATAATTTAACTGCCTTATTCGTGGGAAGAGACTTTTGATTGGATTTAGAGCTTTTCTTCTTTTTACTTTTAGATGTCCTTTGTATAGACAAAGATTTTTTTTTTTTCTAGTCGTCATTTGGTGTACCTTCATCTTCTAGAGCGGTTTGATTAATTCTAAAGTAATCGAATGCAGCAGTTTCGTAGGTAATGACTTTCGAAATATCTGTAGTAAACTCGTCTACTAAAGTAGGATTTCCATAGAAATTTCCACTCTCACGTGTCGCATTCATACCTAATTGGGCTAGTGAAGCGTAATAGCGATTAAGTGTAGATTGTCCATCCGTTGTATTAATTGTACTTGCCTTATTCGATGTATACGCCGACAAACTTGTTGCTAAGTAGCGAATGTTTTGTTGGGAAGCTTCTTCGGTTTCAGATTGATTGGCTGCTTTTTCTAATTCGCTTTGAAAATCACGGACAAGAAAATAAGAGCGTACAATAGCTTTTTCATCTTCTGCAGACAAATTTATAGATTGATAATACAAACTATAGGCTCCTACACCACCGGATAAAAAACCTAAAGCGAAAAAACAACTTACGAAATAAATCCCTCTCTTACGTTTAGAGTTTAGACTTTTACATAGTTGAGACCAACGTTGTTTTTTTTTCTTTTTACGTGGAGGCTTTCTAGGAAGAGCTTTAAGTTTTTTTGTTGTGAGGATTACTTGAACAACAAAACCCAAAGCACTAAAAATAAAAATTAAGCTGAGCGTTATCAGTCCCATAATGAGCCAAGTAATTATACTCATTTATTTGTCTCCTTCTCTGTCTATCGTCTCTTCTTATTTAGGAGAACGTTTTTTTTTCTGATTCATTTTTCTTTTTTTTATAGAATCTTTCTTTTTTTTCTTACGTCTCACCCATCTAACTATCACAAACAGAAGAAGAACGAATCCAAAAAAAGCACCCACAAGACTCGCAACGACACCCCAATTAATTGTAGTATCTTGTTCTAAGCCGACGTCTCGTTCATTAAATTCTTGAGCCTCTCCCTCAGTTATCTCAAACTCTTCAGTCCATTCCCATCTCATATCTCCTGATGTGGCAAGGACATGTGCCGTATAGGTTCCCGGAACCATTCGATCCCCATTCATACTAATCGGGAAATCAATGAGAGAGTTCGGGGCCATTCTCATCCCAGTTGTTTTCGCTTCATACAACACTTCGCTACTTCCAGCGGAGGAAATTTGGGCCTCTATTGTCAGATCATTAAGAAAGGTTGCGACTACATTGGAAAGATTAACAAAAATAGTATTACGATAATTAGATTGACCTGCGTAAGCAGAATTATATTGCATATCTGGGGTTAGCTCGATGTCGTTTTCCTGCAAGACTATGGAAATAGCATAGGCATACTGATTAATAACTTGAGAGCCATTCGTTTCGTCCACATTATCTGTTTGACCGGCCTTCATCAATCGTAATCCTCCTGTGATAATTCCGTCAAAACTTGTTTCAGGCATTTTGATAGAAAAAGTGACTTCTTTTGTCTCTCCCCCTGCTAAGTCAACGCTAGCAGGACCACTTACTATATCTTCAAATGGAAACATGAGAGAGGCATCATTATCAATCGTATCATTATTCCATTCTATACCGCCTGATCCATTTGTTTTTGCGCCATTTAATTGTAATTCTACCGTAATCGCCTCTGTACCTGGATTACTTAACGTAATGGTGATTTCTTGCTCCTGTCCAGGTGTCATCATTAGTCGATAATAATTCAAAGAAGTATCTACCTGGTTTTCAGGGAAATTCAAGGCATACGTGAAACCAGTGGATACCTCTGAGTTATCGGAGGTTGCTTCAACCTTCACGGGATAAGAACAGCTAATCAAACCAAGCAAGATTACAAGATAGACAATAGGTTGTAAGACAAAATGGTGTCTTTTATTCGTAATTGGAAAAAATAGGGATAAATTTTTCATTATGTATAGAATTCTCCTTATAAGAAAAACAAGTTGACAAGATTCTTGCCAACTTGTTTTTTTCTATTTTAAAGTCAAGTTTATGCGAGTGCCCCCATTGTCCAAGTCACTACAGCTGTATACGTTCCTTTAGTCATAGAGTTTGCGACAGAAGTTGGAATCGTTAAGTTGACAGAAGAACCGACGGTTCCGACGGTTGTGTCAGTTGCGCCAGTACCGTCTATTGTGCTACCCCATTCAAGCGTCCATTGACCAGAACCAGTTCCAGCAGCTGCTGTAACAAATGTCTTAGCTCCACCGTCAATAGAAAGTGTTTGAGTTGCTGTTTTACCTGA
>NZ_JBXPBQ010000038.1:0-2427 GCF_056924355.1 Enterococcus sp. LJL90
GATTTCTAGTATTGAGCGGTTGCTGGTTACGCCAACGTCCGAAGAATTGAAAAAAATTCAGAAAGAGTTGGATATTTCATTTGTTGAAAATTCAAATGAAAAATATTTTGCTGAACCTGATCTAATTGAACAAGCTGCGTTTCCTGATTCTGATGGCTCTATTAGTGCAGTAGAAAAAGAAAATGCGTATGTTTATGAGTTTAATGAGGTCGATAATGCGAGTGTTGGCCAAAAAAGGAAGGCTAAAAAAGAAAAGCAAATTCCTGAAGCAAAAAGAAGTTTCTCTAAAATTGCTCGTGTTGGAGTTTGGGTACTTGTACTAGGATTAGGGGCTTCAGGCGGTATGGCTTTTGGAGCAGCAGCCACGGCTAATGTGAGAAGCGCCCAGGCACAAGCCGCTGTTGAAAGTGTTCAAAATCAGTTATCAAATCCAGAAGAAATTGTGGATGATACGACACAAGTTGATGCTTATTTTAGTCGGTTTTTACCAATCTTTTTGAATAGTAACCCGCAAGATAATGCGGCCAAAACGGTTCGAGAAGAAACTTTAAAGGAATATTTTGGTGATCCTTCTGTTGTAAGTTCGTCTAGTTCCTATATTCAAAAGCTAACATCTTATAAGTTGTATGAGATCAGCCAAGAGGACACTCAGCGTGTGGCCAAGTATTTGGTGACCTATTCTATTGAAGATACTGAAGAAGATAGTACGGAATTAGTTGTTAATCAGCTAATCAATATTCCGTTTATTAGTGAAAATGGAGTTATCGCAATTTCTGAGATTCCTTATTATACAAGTGCGCCACAAGATAAGGGGTTGACAGGCCTACAAGAAAATTCAATGAATGATGAATCTGAGGTGCCTTCTGATGAAAGCAGCGAAGTTACTACGTTTTTAGAACAGTTTTTTTCTAACTATGCGACTAACTCTTTAGAGGATATGTCGTATATGATGGCTGATCCTGAAAGTTTAGATGGTGAATACGAGTATGTGTCGTCTGATAATCGAGTGTATGCAGGACAGGATGGCGGCTATATTGTGAAGTCGGTTGTTGAATTTACCTTGAAAGATACAACATTCAATCATAAAGAAAATATGACGATAACATTAAGTAAAGTTGATGGGAAGTTTTTTGTTTCAGAATTAAATCATACATTAGGAGGAAATTAAGTATGCCAAGTTTAAGCGGATTTTTAACATGGGTTAAAACTGAGGGCGGTAACGCCATTTGGATTGTATTAGTTGTTTTTGCGGTGCGGTATTTATGGAAGCAGGATTGGGGTAAAATGGTTGGATTTATGGTAGCTGCTGGGGCAGCTTACTTTGTTGTTCAAAATCCAAACGTAGTGTCGTCGGCATTATCTAAAGTAGCAGAATTGTTGTTCTAGACAAAATTTAGGGGGGATTGTTATGGTGACCATAATAAGTGGATTGTTTCTTATTTGTGCTTTGCTGATAGGATATGTGATGGAATTAGATAAAGAATTGCGAAATGTTTACACGAATCCAATTTTCAAGGCAGCGATATTAGAAGATTGTTTAAACGATATCGACAGAAAAAAGAAGTATCTTAAGCGATTGAAACAGGCGGAAAGAGCGACAAATGATGCAGAGATAAGCACTTATGCAAAAGAATTGGTAGATGCCATAGAAATACAATCTTTATCCCTTTATGACATTAATCATTTGCGATCTGAAAATGAAAAATTAGTTGCTAGAAATTTTGAGTTAGAAGAATTACTAGCAAAACAACAAAAAGATTTTGACGAATAATTTGTCTGTATGACTTGCCAGGAAGGGGGTTATTGCGTGAAGCAATGTTATAACTACAAATATATTTTTGACGAACCCGCAAAAATACGGAAATTATGGAAAATCACATTACCTGTGGCATTACCATTGGCTCGATTTATGATTATGGTCGTGGTGATTGCGATTCTATATATTTTTTTTAGAGGTGTGATTGAGTTTTTAAATTCATTGTTAGGCGGTTTGCAGTATTTGATTTATTTAGGTGTCCCGTGGATTATTTCGGGAGTTATTTTGAAGTTAAATCCTGATGGTCAGAAGTTGCATTGGTATTTATTTGATTTAGGGAAGTTTATGTTTTTGATTTTTCTTCCTAAGAAGAAATTTTGCCAAGATGAAGTTGTTCATTTACCAAAAAAAGTTGTGTTTCAAAAATATGAGGAGTAGAGCCTAGTTTAACGCTAGGCTCTTTTTTAAAAGGAGTTGGATAGCAAGTATGGCAGTAGACACTGGAATTAAAACGTACCAGTCCCCTTTAAAGACGATACATAATAATATGTTGCTGACAAAAGAGGGCTACGTTTGGGCGTACTACCGAGTATTACCAGAGGAAACAAATTTCGGGAATTTAGATAAGATTGAGGAATTTAAACGAAAATGGACAAATGTTTTTCGGAAAA
>NZ_JBXPBQ010000039.1:0-2304 GCF_056924355.1 Enterococcus sp. LJL90
GCTTTTGTTCCGAAAGATTTTGATTTTGCTGAAGCCTATTCGTCTTATGAATCGCAAGTGTCACTCGATTTAGCAGAAATTGAATTGAGTGTGAGCGAAAAGAAAGGTTTATTAAAAGAAATGGAAAAAAATAGACTTGCTACAAATGAGTAGAAAGTCCGTGACGTAATGTAATTGCATAGAAGTTTTTCTATGAAGTAAATAGTAAGGGATATCTATGAAGAAATTGTTTGCATTACGTATGTTTTTAATTAAGGTTGATTTTTTGGCTAGTGTTCAATCCACGATAATAGGTAGGGAAGGATATTTAAGAATCCTATGCAGAGTACAGTAGCAGCTAAAGCTGATAGAACAAATTCTAAAAAGAACCATAAATATTTTTTCATATCTTTTCTCCATTTTAATCTTAATTAGAAAGATAAAGTTAATTTGGAGTTAAGTCAATGGCTGTGTCAATTTCGTTAGTTACGAGAATAGGACAGAAAAAATGAATTGACCAACTCAAAAAAATGATAGATTAATTCTTTTCTTTTTTATTTTTGTAGCTCCCAAAAGTTGCGTAGGCGGGAATTAGTAACACGGCAAAGAATAGACCAATCCATTTCAAAATTTTAAGTATATTTTTCAAAGAATTCACCTCCGTATGCTTCAAAACGATTTTAGCAAGAATAGCAAGAAAAATAATCAGTCTTTGGTCTAGTATATGTTTAATTGAATCGTTTAACTCAGGCATCGTATTGATTGATAACTAGGCGTTCCTTATGGCTTTGGGTGCGCCTAGCCGTATGGTGTTGCTTTTTTGGTGAAGGCAGACCGCCTAGGGCGGGCTGCCTGTCCGCCAGCGGCGGGACAGGTTTACTTCGACCAAAAAACTTACAGCTACGTGCGTTTGAACGAATGTGAAAGGGCGCAAGACACAAGGAATGCAAGGTGTGGTGACGAATGTCGCCACACCTGTAACCCCCGTACTCTAACAGGGGGGTAGTAAATCGGTAAATTGAGTGTATGGGCAGTGGTAAACCGTTGGTACGTAAGGAAAAATCACTGTCCCAAACTTTTGGAAAAAAATGGCGATTTTGGGACAATGATTGCAGGTGGTGATTAGAGGTGAAATGTTAGATCAATTAGGAAAAAGTGTGCGGCTATCTCGTAAGAGATTACGATTAACGCAACATGAATTAGCAAGAGAAGTTGGTATTTCACGGAAAACTTTAGTCCGAATTGAAAACGGTAGTTCAGATGTTGGCCAAGATATGGTAGATAAGGTTTTAGATTATATTGCTGAATCTGAACGTCATGAGCCGTTAGAGTGCATTTTTGATTATGTGCGGGTGACGTTTCCGATGCATAATCAGGAACGATTGTTTAATAAGGTATTGCGTATTCGGCAAGAATTTTTTGCGGAAATAGATTCTCACCAATTTGGGTATATGGGAGTTTTTCAGTTAGATTATATCAAGGTTGCCTATTCAGCTAAAAATGATGATAGGGGACTGATGATTGAATTATCAGGGCAAGGATGCCGGCAATTTGAAGCCTTTTTACAGGCTCAAAATCGGACTTGGTTTGATTTTTTTTATGATTGTTTAGATTTTAACTGCCGATTTACTCGGATTGATATAGCGGTCAATGATTATAAAGAATATTTGAGTATTCCAACGCTATTAAACAAGGTTTTGCGGCAGGAATTAATTTCAAAATTCGATTTATTCCGTTTTAACGGATCAGGTCGAATTTCAAAACGGCAGCAAGAAGGAACAACGATCTATTTTGGTTCTTCCAAAAGTGAGTTCTATATTGCGTTTTATCAAAAAAATTATGAACAGGCAAAAAAATTAGGCCTAAGAGTTGAGGATATTCCGATAAAAAATCGTTATGAGCTACGTTTCAAAAATGATCGTGCAATGAATGCAATTTTAGAATATCTGAGATTGGGTAGCTTGACGGATATCATTTTAGGTGTCCTGAATGATTATCTTTTGTTTGTAGATGGCAAACGTGGGGTAAAGCGAAAATACTGGAAGCCGAATAAAAAATGGCAATTTTTTATCGGAGACGTTGGGGCTGTGAAGCTAGTAACTGAACCTAACGAAAAATTATACGAGCGAACGAGAAATTGGTTTCAACGATCTGTTGCTGCTAATGTGAAAATGCTAGAAGATATTGACGATATGATGGGTGAAAATACGGTTCGTGAAATGATTGATGAAGCAGAATTGAGCGATAAGCATTTGCATATTATTGAAGTGAAAGCAATGGAAATTGCTGATTTTATTGTAAAGGAGGTTTTATGATGGACAAAAT
>NZ_JBXPBQ010000040.1:0-2290 GCF_056924355.1 Enterococcus sp. LJL90
GCAGATGCATCAGGTGTCCCAACACCGTCTTCAACTACTTTATCTGCATTAGATGCATCTGTTGCTAGTTTGTATTCAGGTACTGCTTCAGAAACTGTTAAATTGACTGCTGGTGGTGCAGGTAAAACTGTTATGAGTTATACATTGCCTACTACAGGTTCAGCTGCAACAGGAACCCAAGCTGTAGCTAGAACAGTTTCAGACGTTAACTTGACAGTTAAAGGTGGCAGCGCAAAAGAAAACAATCAATACAAGAGTACAGTGACTTGGGTATTGTCTGACACTGGTACAGATAGCCCAACTGCTTAGTTCCGAATCAGTAACAACAGTACAACTTTCAAGTAATCATTAAGTCTTAAGGATTGCGAGAAAGTTACTGTAACAATCCAAGGTTTAAACAGAAAAGCACACTGAAATACTAGTATAGACGGATAGGATGGAGAGAGATGAAGAAAAAGATACGGGAACAGTTAAGATGGGTCATAACATGTATAGTCGGTCTTTTTTGTCTATGGCTTTTACCAAGCACGGTAATTGCGGCTTCAAAAACTGTTTATCCAGTTACGACCGAATATCAAGAGATTAACGACTTAGCCGGCGTAAGAGATAATTTTGGGTTATCTGGTACTACAACTTGGGATCCTGGCTGGCCATGGGCCCAGTTAACGTCAGAAAAGACTCAACAAGTTGGGTCAATTTATCTTAACAACAAAGTACAATTAGACTCGAGTTTTTCTATTAACGGAAAACTGTCCATTCATTTTAAAGGTGCCAATAAGAATGCAGATGGAATTGGTATTGTTTTTCATACGGGAGAAGTAGATCAAATTGGCCAAGCAGGAGGATTTTTAGGAGTTGCAGGATTACCAAATGCTCTTGCGATGGTATGGGATACTTGGAAGAATGAAGGGGATCCAAACGTTCCTTACATAGGAATTTGGACAACAAATTCAAGTGGAACAAAATCTGTTGTCAATAATTATACTACATCTTTCGATATTACAAAGAATCAAGAGTTAAATTACTCATTTATATATGATGCAAATACACGCAAAGTAACATTTCAAGCATACTATAATATTTCTTCTACCAATGATTCACCAGATTATTCAAAACCTATCATTACAGATAATTCAGGAGCAGGATATAGTTTTACTATACCAGAATCAATTAAAGAATATTCATTTTCCATTACTGGAGCCACGGGTAGTACTTTTAACAATCAATATGTCAAAGTGTCCAACGCAAGCATACCAATTTTAGTCACCAATACGCCTAAAGTGACCAAGGAAGTTGGAACAACATACAGCTCAGTCTTGACTTTGTCTGACACAAATGGTGTCGCTTATCCGCAAGGTTCTACTGCGACTGTCAACGGAGTGGATTATACAGTAGATGAGAATTCCTCTATTACAGTTCCATTAGGTACAACAGCCACCGAAACAGATCTCACGATAGCTGTTGAGTCACACAAAGTATATGATGGTAAACAATATGATGCAAAAGTATCAGAGTCAATCACCTACACCCGGCAACAACGGTTCTGGGGGAATGTGCCTTGGTCATTTGATAGTAGTACCGGTACTCTTACATTTAGCGGCAGTGGAACGTTAAGTGAGGCAGGCGACTCCCCATGGAAACGTGCAGATAGTTTAAAAATAGATGCTACATCAATAAAAAAAATTGTCTTTACACAATCTGTTAGTACCCCAGTAAACTCTGCTTCACTTTTTCTAGGATTGATCAATTTAATCGATATCAATTCAAATAAATTGGATACATCACAAACAACAAATATGAACTGGATGTTTTATAATCTTACATCTATTACTGCCTTAGATATGAGTAGTTTGAACACTTCAAAGGTTACGAACATGTCTGCTATGTTTGCAGGCTGTAACTCTCTAGAAACAATTGATATTAGTAAATTTGATACATCCAATGTTACAGACATGAGTTATATGTTCCAATTCAACAAAAAAATTAAAACATTGAATTTAAGTACTTTTGACACCAGTAAAGTCACTACTATGGAATATATGTTTTTGGGAATGGAAAGTTTAACCAATTTGAATATAAGTAGTTTTGACAATACCACATTAAACCCGAAGATGACTGGTGCTCTTTCAGGTACAAACGTGTTAAGTTCACTGACACTTGGACCAAAGTTTAAAGATACATCTAATGAATCACAATTGCCCAATATCACCGCCAATGACACTTATTCTGGTAATTGGCAATATCAGGTAGATGAGTCCATAGTGGGTACAACCTCCCAATTCTTTGCAAA
>NZ_JBXPBQ010000041.1:0-2215 GCF_056924355.1 Enterococcus sp. LJL90
TTTGCAAAGAATTGGGAGGTTGTACCCACTATGGACTCATCTACCTGATATTGCCAATTACCAGAATAAGTGTCATTGGCGGTGATATTGGGCAATTGTGATTCATTAGATGTATCTTTAAACTTTGATCCAAGTGTCAGTGATTTTAATGCTGTTGTATTTAAAAAAGCAGATTTTATATTTGGGCTTAAGGTAGTAGTATCAAAGTTACTTATATTTAAACTTGTTAGACTGCTCATACCAGAAAACATATAGGACATGTTGGTAACTTTATTAGTATTAAAATTGCTCAAGTCCATCGCTGTTAAACTACTTGCACCACTTAGAAACTGCATCATATTGGTGACATTACTCGTATCAAAACTAGTTAAATTTAAGTCTGTTAACTTACTCGCACTGGAAAACATTTGATACATAGTAGTCACTTGGCTCGTATTAAAATTAGTCAAATCCAAACTAGTTAAACTGCTTGCAGAACCAAACATATACTGCATATTGTTGACCTTACTAGTATTGAATTTACTTAGATCAAGGTTAGTTAAAGCAGATGCATTTAAAAACATGCCCGCCATTGATGTTGCTTCACTTGTATCTAAGTGGGTTAGCCCTTCAATTGATGCCAAATTAGGTAAATTTGTCACATCACCAGTCGTATAACCACCGAATAAAAAACTTGCATCAGATGAGGTACTAACTGCATTTGTAAAAACAATCTTTTTCACATCTGTATTAGAAATTTTTAAAGCATCCGTTCGGTTCCATGGGGAGTCACTTTTTGTAGAAAATGTTCCTCCTGAAGTAAAGGTTAACGTGCCAGTATCACTATCAAATGACCATGGGACATTCCCCCAAAATCGTTGTTGGCGAGTGTAAGTAATTGAATCTGAAACTCTACCATCAAATTTCTGGTTATTGTATTCTTTAAACGATTTAACCGCGATTGTTAAATCTGTTTCAGTATCTGTTGCCCCTAAAGGAACCGTAATCGATGAATTATCATCTACTGTATAGTCCGTTCCATTCACAGTCACAACTGATCCTGCTGGATAAGGTACTCCATCAGGATAATTAGCAAGAATTTTCGGATCCGTACTGGTTTTATCTTTTAATGTTAAAGTTGTGGCATAAGTCGATCCCACTTCTTTCGTTACTGTAGGAGTATTTGTAACTAAAATTGGTATGGAAGATTTATCAACCTTTACAGCTTGAAAAGTATTGTAAAAGCCAGTGGAAGCTGTAATTGCGAACGAATACTCATAAACATCATTAGGAATATTAAGAACATAACCATCCCCATCTATTAAATTTACACCGTTATATTTCATCTGAAAAGTAATTGTCCTTGGGGAAGTGGTCGAGTTATATGTGAAGCTATAATCAAAAGTATAATAACCTGTTGCTAAATTTTGTAATGTTGGTGTAGCAATATTTTTGTCACGCGAAATTGTTCCTGTGCTATCTGTAGACCAAATTCCAATATACGGAACAACAGGGTCACCTGCATTTCTGTAGAAATCAAATACAAAACCAAGCGCATTTGGGAGACCTCCTACTCCTAGATCTCCACCTTTATTACCAGCTTGATTGACAGCTCCTGTATGGAAAATAATACCAATCCCATCAGCCATGGGTGTGCCTTTTTTGAAGTACACCATTTCTTTTCCCGTAATACTAAAATTACTGTCTAATTGGACTTTATTATTAAGATACATTGACCCCAATTGATATTGTTTATCTTCGGTTAGGATAGCATAATCAGAATTGGGATCCCAGTATGCTGGCTTAGTGGGGTCACCAGATAAACTGAAATTATTTTTAACACCTGCTATATCTGTAATTTCTTGATACTCTGTTGTAATAGGGTAAGCGGTAGTTGATGTCGCAAGTGTTACACTCGGCAAGAACCACAGACAAAAAAGACCGACTATACATGTTATGACCCATCTTAACTGTTCCCGTATCTTTTTCTTCATCTCTCTCCATCCTATCCGTCTTTACTAGTATTTTTGTGTGCTCTTCTGTTTAAACCTTGGATTGTTACAGTAACTTTCTCGCAATCCTTAAGACTTAATGATTACTTGAAAGTTATACTGTTGTTACTGATTCGGAACTAAGCAGTTGGGCTATCTGTACCAGTGTCAGACAATACCCAAGTCACTGTACTCTTGTATTGATTGTTTTCTTTTGCGCTACCACCTTTAACTGTCAAGTTAAC
>NZ_JBXPBQ010000042.1:0-1981 GCF_056924355.1 Enterococcus sp. LJL90
CCAAAATACAATTCTATAGCAGTTTTAATTAGCTTAGTGACAGGTAACGTTACCTATGAACTGCTAGATTATTCCGTAGATTTTGATGGAAATAAACTCTCCTTTGTCCTAGCAAATGAGGCGATTATGTCGTCTCATGTGAAGGAGTCTTGGTCGGTAAATGTGGAATATTAGGATGCTTCAGAAGGCAATCAGCAAGTGAAAATTTTTCAAGGACAGGACTATTATATGTACGTTTATATTGATGATTTACCGAACCAGTTGGAAGTCATTCGGGTTACCGTACCCCTGACTATGTTAACGCAAGACTATCAAAATCAAATTGTGTTTAGTCGCAGTGATTTGTCTAGTTCCTCCGTCCCATTACTCACGCAACAACAAGTGAATGAGAAGTCAGTGGAGCATTCTATTTCGTTCAGAAATACAGTGATTGAAGAAAGGCAAACAATGACTGACTGCTCTAAAAAATCTATCGAAGAATACCAAGTATCCATTGATGATTTGCGTAGTAATTTAGAAGTTGAAACCGAGAAACAACAGACAGAAACCAATGCCCAAATTCGATTATTGGAAGGAGAAATTCGTCAGGAAGAACAGAGTCAAGCCATACAAGAAACACAAATTGAAGAGTATCAATTACAGATTGAAATGTTGCAAGAGAAGCTGAAAACCTATAAATAATCATAGTGCATAAGTGGCACTATGTGTGTTTGGACATAGTGCATGAGTGGCACCAATGGTGCATGGATGGCACTAATCTAGTGCAAGCGTAGTGCATAAGTGGCACTATGTGTGTTTGGACATAGTGCATGAGTGGCACCAATGGTGCATGGATGGCACTAATCTAGTGCAAGCGTAGTGCATAAGTGGCACTATATAACCTTGTTATGACATTACTGAAAACCCCCGCACTGCGGGGATAGGAACGATAGTGACGTCAGTTTTCCCTTATGCTCTTTTTTAAAAGACCCCCAAAATAGGCTTTGCCCATTTATGCGGGTTTCTAAAAAACGCACAACCATTCTAAAGGAGGTCTTGCTTTGGTCAAAAATCACGTGGAACCGCCTCGAATTTCAGTGCGTGGTTTGCCGGTAGATAAGTTGAATCGTGTCAAAGAACTCGCTCGGCTGTCCGGTAAATCACTAAATGCTTTCATCGTGGATTTATTGTCAGACGTGGCAGAGCGTTCAGAGGTTCAAGCGCTCGATAACAAATATACGGAACTACAAAAACAAACATTAGCGGTGCTGGAATTGAATATAAAAGAGCTACAAAAAGTCCAAGAAATTTGCAAATTTATGAATGGAGAGTGACACTATGACAACAGAAGAGGAGGCAATTTCAGAGAAAAATTTGATTCGTGTGAACGCCTATGTTTCACACGAAACGAAGGGTTGGCTGGAGGAGTACAAGCACAAACTCGGTAAACGGTCCTATGGAGAAGTTATTGAAGAGTTGGTATTCCGAGTAAAAAATTCAGATCAGAATCAGCTTCTCTCAGAGCTAGTTTCAGACGAGATAGCAGAACGTGTCATCAAGGAATTAAAAGAACCGATAGACATCTTGAGGAGGCGGACGGGCTACTCAGACCGCCAAACAAAAGTAATCACTGAAGTGCTCAACCACATGATTAATACGCTGAAACTTGACCGTACCGATGACAATGTTGTGTTGACAACAAAAACCAAAACAAATGTTCTCAGTGTGGCCGAAAATAGAATTAAGGAACAACTCACCCACTTCGCACAACAGGCAGCAACCAAACGCAATGCAAACGAACAAAAAGCGCTGGAAGAAGGGGATAACTAATGTCCACGTCACCAGGGATTATCTCAAAGGCAAAATTCATTTCACCTTTGAGCAGCAAGTATACAAAAGCGATTGATTATATCGATCGAAAGGAAGCTGTTCGGGGTTGAACAGTGGAAGGCTGGCATGTTTATTCAGACGACGCTTTGCCTTTCTGAGTGTATTTTGATAA
>NZ_JBXPBQ010000043.1:0-1801 GCF_056924355.1 Enterococcus sp. LJL90
TTAACGCTAGGCTCTTTTTTAAAAGGAGTTGGATAGCAAGTATGGCAGTAGACACTGGAATTAAAACGTACCAGTCCCCTTTAAAGACGATACATAATAATATGTTGCTGACAAAAGAGGGCTACGTTTGGGCGTACTACCGAGTATTACCAGAGGAAACAAATTTCGGGAATTTAGATAAGATTGAGGAATTTAAACGAAAATGGACAAATGTTTTTCGGAAAACCTTACCAAGATTCAAAGAGTTTGAGATTTTCATGTTTCCTAAAGATAAGCAGCTGACAAGCCGTTTTGAGGATTTTCAAAAAGATTTAGCAATGGAATCTTATGCGTTAGGTACGGAGTATATGAATCGGACAATCCATTCATTAAAAGAAAATCTAGGTGAGATTACGGAACCTGATTTCATTTTAGGTGTGCGGTTAAAAGATGTGTATTCCAATGCTAACCCTGTTGACACGGTGAAACGTGTAACAGCGGATGTAACCGATAAGGTTTTAGTCTGGTTAGGCAAACGCCAAGTTGTGGATATGGAGATATTTTCTAAAATCAAGAACTTGGAAGAAGAATTGTTTCGGTCGTTGCGCTCTAGAAAAGCCATTCGTTTAACTGAAGATGAAACAGTCTATGTCAATCGGTATAACTATATTCGGCATATGGAACATGATGCAGCGTTTGAGGTGCGAAATAAAGAGCGAATTACGGATGCTGTGATTGATCCTGTTTCCGACGTTGGATTTTTGCATTTAGAAGCTGATATTGGTAAAAGTGTGATGGCCACTTTGCCAATTGCGAATTTTGAAAGTATTAACATTTCCAATAATCATTTGTTTCAGTTGGCTCAGAAAATGGGCTTTCCTTGTGAAATACGGATAAAAGCCTGTTATGTGGAAGCTAGTGGTTTAACTGGATTTTCTTCTAAGGTGAGTGCAAAAAAACGTCGATTTACGAATGAAGCGCAAGATACAATGCAGGCAGGTGATCCTGTAACAGATAAGCTAAAACTTGGGTTACAGGCAACTGATCGTTTAGAAAATGAAATTGATAAAAATGAACCTATTTTAAAATGGATGGCGTGTTTTGTCATTGGAGGAAAAGATGTTCGGCAATGCCGTGTTCGTGGGGATTCTTTGATTTCTACGATGGATAATATAGGGATTCGAGTTGTGCGGCCAACGGCCAAGCAATTAGAACTCTTTTATCAAGAATTAGAAGGCAAGAGTATTGAAAATCAGCGAGATTATATGCAAGTCTCTAATGGCCAAACGTTAGCAGAATCATTATTTGCGGTGACAAATAATGTGGGTACAAATGCTGGGTGGTACATTGGCCGAACGGATTATTATGATGAAACAGATTCCCTGAAAGAAAGTATTAAGGCTTCACGAAATATTGTGTTGTATAACTTCTTAGTGGCCAATCAAGGCCAAGAGCGAGCAATGACGGATAGTCCTCATATTGCAATTACTGGTGAAACTGGTAAAGGAAAATCTTACTTAACGAAAATGATTTTCTTTTATTCTTCTTTCATGAAGGTAAAAACACTCTATATTGATCCAAAGCAGGAAGTACGAAAACAATTTCAACGAACGGTGAACGATCCGTATATGCAGCAACATTATCCTAGTTTTTTAAAGCATTTACGGTCATTTCATTATGTGACGCTGGATGCTAAAAATCCGAAGAATCATGGTGTTTTAGACCCGATTGTTTTTTTGAAAGATGTGGATGCGAAAGATACCGCACAAGCTATGATTAGCTCCATTTATGACCTGAAGGATAAAGAAGAAGTAGAAACAGC
>NZ_JBXPBQ010000045.1:0-1653 GCF_056924355.1 Enterococcus sp. LJL90
TTGCTCGGATTGCCTTGTAGATATTTGGAAATAAAAATATCATTGACTTCAGATGTCGAGTCTTGCAAAATCCCTCGTACTGTTTGGTCAAATAGTTTAGAGAAAATGATTTTATTTAATGACCAAGCTTCTTCACTTTCAACAAAGGGATAATCGTGATGAAAAATCTCATTAGAAGATAAAATGTATGCTAACTCTTTATACTTCCTCCGTGTACTTCTCAATTCCCACAATAAATGTCTAATATGGATTCTAGTTGCTTTATCTATCTTACCCAGCTCCTTCATTAATAATGAAAATACCGTTACTTAATGGTAAGTAACGGTATTATTTTTATTAAAATTTATTCTGGTTCAATCTAGTCTGCATAGCTTTGACCATTAGAGAAGGCTCGCTGATAACCCCGTCTTGTACTGTTCCAAAATAGCGCTGCATAGCTCGAATCGTATTCGGGCCAATGATACCATCAGCAGTAGTGCCAACTTTCCGCTGAATTGCTTTGTAGGTTTCCGGACCTTTGATGCCATCGACTGTGATTCCAAGCACTTGTTGAATCCGGCGTGTTGTCGCAGAACCCCAGTAACCATCGACGGCAATTTGATTACTGCTAGGCGTTGAGGAGCTACCCGACGTCTTCAATGTTTGACCGATAAAAATCAAGTCAGAACTAAGGTTATTTAGCTGCTTCAAAGAAGCCACTGTTGTGGTGAATTTTTGAGAAATCTTCCACAAGCTATCACCGGCTACAACTGTGTAACTAGTCGTATTACCATTTGATGCTGGAGGAGCTGAATTGCTGCTCTCAGAGCCATAAGCTGGTCGCCCATAACCAACAATGTTACTGCGGCGAATGACTCGGCTAACTTTATTAGCGTAATTCCCTTCAATTGCGGTAACTGTGTCGCCAGAAACAGTAACTACAATCCCAACGTGGACAATACTACTAATGCTTTTACTTCCGTTAGAGGAATAGAAAATAATATCTCCGATTTGCGGATTGCTAGTGTGCCATTGACCTCGTGAGGCAAATTGACTAGCTGCATTCACTGTATAGGCGGTTTTGCTACCAATTAGGCTAGTGGCGTTTAACTGACTGAACAGCCACCAGATGAATGCTTGACACCACGGATAAGCACTTCCTGAAACAGCTCGGCCATAGTAGAAAGTATTATATTTTACATTGTTTGACCCCAAAGGAGTTTCTGGAGTACCCAACTCTCTAGTCGCTAAAGCTACTACGTCACTTGCTTTCACTGACGTTCGTTACATCCTCCCCTCCAGGTATTTCTTCGCCATTCTTCATTTGTTCAACTAAAACCGTTTCGTCTACTGCAACTATTTTTGCGTCGTCCATTTTATTCAAATCCTTTCCGTTCGTCTTGTGGCTGAACGTTTTTTTCTTTTGGCGCTTCATACGTTAACGCCTGAACACTATCTCCTACCCCTTTAGTTGTTGGGTCAGGAATTAAGTTAATGGCGTTTAAAACGGTCAAGCCAACCAAATAAGGATTGGAGATTGCCGATACAAACACATCTCCTAGCGCTGACCAAGATGTAAGGTCAGTTACTTCTAATCCCATATAAACTAAAATCGGTACCAATAAGGCACCGATAAACCGAATGACAAACGTTAAATTATTTTTGTTAAAACGT
>NZ_JBXPBQ010000046.1:0-1594 GCF_056924355.1 Enterococcus sp. LJL90
CCTTTGTAAAGGTGTTAACAAATCTAGATGCATTAATCTCCACTCCAGACAAGGTTTTGAACACACCGTTTTCAATGGCCACATTCTCGACAATTAGATTATCAATGGACATTCCCCACTCAACCCACGCACTACCTATCCAACGTTTTATCATGATAGGCGACGCTGACGTGTCTTGCCATAGTTGATTGACTTCCGGTGACTGCGGCGCTGTTTGAGACACGATAATTCCACTATTCCCGTCTTTACCAGCCATACCCACAGTGTAATTGCTTTTCTTAGTATCGTCGGTAAACGTAAACGTTGTTCTAGTCCATAAATATTGTCCTGCTTTCATTTGAGGAATGGCGGTCGTCCACGTTCCTGTTGGCGGCGTTGTGCCGGAATTTGATATTTGGTAATCAATGACTGTGGACCCGGGAACAATCCCTACACCATCTTTTCCGTTTGTTCCGTCTTTTCCGTTTGAACCATCAGTGCCATCTTGGCCGGTCTGGCCAAGAATTCGTGACCAAGTGTATTTTGAAGGGGAGGTAGAGGCTTCTGGGTTGTTGTCCGAGTAAGTACCTTGGTAAAGTGGATAGGCATCCGTGAAGTTTGCGCCAGGCGGCGAAGTATAGATCGTCCTTTGTCCTTCTTCAAATTTTAAATCCGTAACCTCTGCAGCATAGGAAGTCCATGTACCTCCTCTATTGGGTTGAATAAAAATCCCCGGGGCTTCATCAGTTGTAATTGAATTCTTCGTAGTTGATGTTACTGTTATGTTATACGTCTGACCAACGACAAAATCAAATTTATACCCTGTCGACCATGGCCCGCCGCTTTGAGCAATGCCATCAATGAAAAGTTCTGAAGGAGTTAGAAATGTATTTCTATTATGACCTCCAATACTTTGCACACTACCACTTAATACTTTAAATTTGAAACTCATTGTGTACAGAGTACTTGCTTTAAACAGCGAAGAACTATAGACTCTAATACCAAAATAATTATTACCAGAACTAGTTAAATTAATATGGCGATAATCTATAATAGTCATTATATTGGTTGCATTGTTTGACCATGGTGTTAAGGTGTTTTCAGATGCTAAATTTTCGTTAGGATAAGCTGTAGTAAACCTATCTGTTCCATCTGCAGACCATGACCAAGCATTGTGCGTGTATGCATTGTCACCTTTAATCTTTGTCCAATTGTATTTCGTAGGGTCGGTCGAATCTACCGATGTATAATCCGTATACGTTCCCATATACAGTTTATTTAAAGAAACTGAGGTACTAAAATCTGTCTTGCCATCTGCTGAGTTTGCCCATGCTGTGTGAAAATAGGGGGTTTTCCCATCAGTACCAGCCGCACCCGGAATCCCTTTTTCACCTGGGTCCCCAACATATTTCGACCAAAGATATTTACTAGGGTCTGTTGAGTCTTCCGCTGTAAAATCAACATACATCCCGATAAACGTTTTACCTTTTGGCGATTGAGAGAATCCACCACCTGAACTATTGTCTGCGTATGCAATGTGGGTGTATTGAGTTTTCCCATCAGCACCCGTGAGACCACGGACTCCTTGCGTTCCTTGAGGGCCCTGTAAACCTTG
>NZ_JBXPBQ010000047.1:0-1574 GCF_056924355.1 Enterococcus sp. LJL90
ATTCCACATTCGTTGGGCAACTTCTTTTCGCGTGAGAAATCCTCCCTTTTCATTGGATAATATTTCAAACAATTTTCTTTCTTTTGACGAGAAAGTCCCAATCGCTTCCATAAAAGTAACAGTTGATACCAAAGTCCCACCTGGTTGACGGGCTTTTATTTCCTTGAAATGTAGCTGTCGAGAAGAGGACAGTAACTCTCTCAAATTTGACAAAGTAGAATCCTTTGAGAATTGTGCAGTTAGTCCCAATTTCTGCCATTCTTCGGTTAACTCGTCATTTAAAGGAGGGGTATCACAACGTAAAATCACACGACCGGCTACTTGTCCCTTTCGTAAAATCGTGTCAACCATTTCATTTGTAAGGGTATCGCTAAAAATTACAACAGGAAAATTGAATACCAGCGGGGAGTTATCTGTCATGAATGACTCAACCAATTGTGTTGAGCAAAGAACTTCGTATCCTAAATAGTCTAAGTTTTCTTTCAATTGAGTATCTGCTGAAAGATTTGTCGTTAAAAGTAGTATTTGATTCATTTGTCTTTCCTTCTTCCAGTCTGATTAGATAATCATCTTTAAGTTTACTGTGCAAGATGCACACATAAGATTTACTTATAGTTTAATAGTTATCATTTCTACAAATAGGTGTAGTAGTGATATTTTTTTGCTGACTATTGAGAACTAACCCAAATGGTTAAACTCTTATTTGTTTTTAGTAGTAAGTACCCAGTCAATTTTTCCAGTATAGTTCCCCAAATAATTTCGTTGTGTATCGAAGATATCCATACCGATACCCACATTATCTATTGAATTTCCTAACACAGTGACAAACTGCTGTAAAGGAGTGCTTGTAGATTGAGTAGCTAACTGAGTTGCACTATCATTTGTAATTTCTTTCTTTTCTTTGTCCGTAGTTTGATAAAATACGTACCCTTTTAACTTTAAACCGTCACTTTCTCTCTGAACATCGCTAGATAGTTGGGCACTAAGAACCCACTGTAAAGTACGGTTTGTATTTAATATTTTGACATTTTCGATTGGACTATTGGTTGGGTATACTACTGTTTCTTTGGCTAATAAATCCCTGGGATCAAAGTTTCCAAAGCTAAATTCATCAGGAACAGAAACTAATTTTGTCATAGGTGTATAAGAATAAGTTATGCTAAAATTTTTTGTTGGAACAGTCGTATACTCTTGGGTATTTGAAGTTCCAGTTGTATAGGAATCTGACGTAATTGTTCTATAGCCATCAAATGCAAGATCTGTAGCGGAGAATTGATCAGAAATAGTTGCACCAATTTTAACTGTTTTAGTCACTGCGGTTTTTGTGGTAGATGTTTGTAATGCATCTTCAAAAATTGGTTTTTTATCAACTGCATCCAAGTAGTTAACTGTCATTGTCACTGTAGCTGGACCCCAGACATACGTACCTGGTTTCGTCCCGTCGTAATTTGCAAAGAATTGGGAGGTTGTACCCACTATGGACTCATCTACCTGATATTGCCAATTACCAGAATAAGTGTCATTGGCGGTGATATTGGGCAATTGTGATTCATTAGATGTATCTTTAAACTTTG
>NZ_JBXPBQ010000048.1:0-1487 GCF_056924355.1 Enterococcus sp. LJL90
TTTTTTAGTTTATCTTCGAGTAATTAGTATACGATGGTAAAACTTATCTTAACTAAATGAAAAGAGCTCTACCTTAGGAAAAAACCCAAGATAAGGCTCTCATTTTAGCCTATATTATTAAATATCTTTATTTCATCTGAAATTTTATAGCCTTTTTTCCAGTGCGTTTCGATAATTTGTTCTGTAAAACCATACCGAGCAAATTTCAAGCGAATCCGACTAACAATTTGAGAAAGTTGCGCCAAGTGTGAACTTGTCGTTTGACCATTCCACATCCGTTGAGCAACTTCTTTTCGCGTAAGAAATCCTTTTTTTTCATCAAATAGTATTTCAAACAATTGTCGTTCTTTTTTCGAAAAAGTACTAATAGCTAAATTGTAAGAATCATTAGTCATTTTATGTCTATTTGGTGGACATGACCGTGTTTCCCTGAAATGTAGTTGCCGAGAAGATGACAATAACTCTCTTAGACTAGATAAAGAAATCCCCGTAGAGAATTTCGCTGTCAACCCCAATTTTTGCCATTCTTCGTATAATTCATCATTTAAGAGATCAGTATCACATCGTAAAATCACACAATTTACAATTTGTCCTTGGCGTAAAATAGTTTCGACAGTTTCGCTTGGTAGCGTCTCACTAAAAATTACAACAGGTAAGTCCAATACAAAAGGTGTTTTAGCTAACATGAGTGGTTCAACTAATTGTGTTGAATGCAAAACTTCATATCCTAAATATTCTAAATTTTCTTTCAACTGTTTATCAGCTGAGGGATTCGCTGTTAAAAGTAATACTTGATTCATTGGTTCCTCCTCACCCATAAATCATTTTTGGGTTTTTTGTTTACTATGATGCTTATCATAATTTTTTTGTATCTGTCAAAGGCAACAGTAATGTTTGTAGCACACCAATGATTTGATTCCGTGTAACTAGTCCATACTGGCGACTATCTGATCCATACGATCGATTGTCGGCTAAAACTAAATAACAATCATCTGGAATGGTTTGTTGATTCGTGATATCTAAGAGAGTAAAATTTGGGGTATATTGACCACCATTTCTTTGCGCATCATTTATGTCATCCACAAGAAATTTTTCCTCTACGCTCTCTCCATTAACAAAAAGTGTATCTTCTTTATAGTCGATTCGCTCTCCAGGTAACCCCACTACTCTTCTTACTTGTTGCGTATTTCCTTGCTGGAAATAGATTAAATTAAATCGCTTTACGTAGTCAGTTTTTCGAATGAGAACAGTGTCTTGATCGCGAAGTGTCGGCATCATACTATATCCATTTATTACCACTATTTTAAATAAGAAGAAAAACAAAATCAGAGCAAGAAGACTAGCCATGACGATTGCATAGAAAAAGTCTTGAATGATATGCTGTTTTTTACTCCTTCTTCTCTTCTTTTTTGAGCTAGATTTCTTCTGATAACTAACGTTTCTACGACCAGATTTAGATAATTTAACTGCCTTATTCGTGGGAAGAG
>NZ_JBXPBQ010000049.1:0-1354 GCF_056924355.1 Enterococcus sp. LJL90
GCTACACTTTTTGAGGGTGTAGTTTTACCATTGTCGTCTATCTTCGAGTAAACTAAAGAATAATAAAAACTCTTCTAAATGAATCAAGCAGGTAATAGACGTAGATGATATGTTACCTTTTTGCTATCTTATTCCGTTAAGTTTTTTTAAGTTATTTAACCGCTAAATTCACATAATGTCGATTATCCTAAGTATATTAAATGGTTATGCAAAAAAGCTATCAAAACTTAAAAGTATTGATAGCTTTTTTTGACTGTTGTAGAATAAGGATTGCTTAACTATCATATCTTACTCTCATAAATAGAGTAGAAAGTAGGCGAATTTTCGTGATTTATGGTTATGCTCGTGTAAGTACCTGGAGCCAAGATTTAGAAACACAAATTATTGCGTTGACCAACCAGAGCTGCGATAAAATTTATACTGAAAAATATACGGGAACACAAATTGAATGAAAAGAATTTCAGCAGTTATTAGAAAACATTGCTGAAGGCGATACTTTAGTCACGCTACCAAACTAGATATATTCGCCGAGTTTTATATAGTGTATCAATTTCGTTTAGGAACTACTCCAATAGATATTTTTTTTAGTTTATCTTCGAGTAATTAGTATACGATGGTAAAACTTATCTTAACTAAATGAAAAGAGCTCTACCTTAGGAAAAAACCCAAGACAAGGCTCTCATTTTAGCCTATATTATTAAATATCTTTATTTCATCTGAAATTTTATAGCCTTTTTTCCAGTGCGTTTCGATAATTTGTTCTGTAAAACCATACCGAGCAAATTTCAAGCGAATCCGACTAACAATTTGAGAAAGTTGCGCCAAGTGTGAACTTGTCGTTTGACCATTCCACATCTGTTGGGCAACTTCTTTTCGCGTAAGAAATCCTTTTTTTTCATTAAATAGTATTTCAAACAATTGTCGTTCTTTTTTCGAAAAAGTACTAATAGCTAAATTGTAAGAATCATTAGTCATTTTATGTCTATTTGGTGGACATGACCGTATTTCTCTGAAATGTAGTTGTCGAGAAGATGACAATAACTCTCTTAGACTAGATAAAGAAATCCCCGTAGAGAATTTCGCTGTCAACCCCAATTTTTGCCATTCTTCGTTTAATTCATCATTTAAGAGATCAGTATCACATCGTAAAATCACACAATTTACAATTTGTCCTTGGCGTAAAATAGTTTCTACAGTTTCGCTTGGTAGCGTCTCACTAAAAATTATAACAGGTAAGTCCAATACAAAAGGTGTTTTAGCTAACATGAGTGGTTCAACTAATTGTGTTGAATGCAAAACTTCATATCCTAAATATTCTAAATTTTCTTTCAACTGTTTATCAGCTGAGGGATTC
>NZ_JBXPBQ010000050.1:0-1283 GCF_056924355.1 Enterococcus sp. LJL90
TATAACCGAAATCGAATCCATAGCTCGATTTACTATCTAACCCCACAGGAGTTTGAAGAGTTGGCAAAAGCAAAAATGGCGTAACCGTCTCTACTAAAATGTGTCCAAGATATTGACTCAAATCCACAGACCAATTCAACGGATTAATTTATATATTGATGGTCTTTCTTAGCATTTGTTCTGACTCCAAGTATTAATTGTATATTTCTTTGACAATACCAATTATAAATCATTTTGTGATAATAATCATTAATACCTTCAAATTAATTGATGTTAAATCCTATTAAATATGGGAAAACATTTTGTTTTACAATACAACAATAAATATTATAATTAAGTATACCAATACAGCTAGGGGATGATTTATCTGATAACTATTATAGCAGATTTTATTGCAAATATTTTTGCAGGAATCAGTTTTGGGAAAACCACTAAAGAAAAAGAAAATGACTGTTATGAGAAGTAACCTTTTTAGCTATATAAAAGTCTAAGTAGAATGAAATTGATAAAATTAAGAAATCTACTCGATAGGAAATTTTTACTTAGTATAACGTAACTTATGTAAATTAAGAAGCTAGCTCTTTATGGGCTTGCTTCTTTTTATAAAGAGGACTATGTGAACTATATTTAGCAGCGACCATAGCTATGCTGACAACTACCTTATTTAACTCTGGTCATCTTCCCATACATAATCAGAGTAAAATTTTTGAAAGATAGTTTCTCGATTAGTCTCATTTTTTTGAACAAAGTTTCTGCTATAGACCTCCATTGAAAACTTAAACACTTTAATATTTGCTTCATTTTTTGAAGCGTATTGGTCTCTATGCTACACTTTTTGAAAAGGCTAAAGAGGTGGTCATTATGTCAGAGATTGTCAATTTCACACTGAACTATCAGGATAGCGAGCTCTTAAGTAATATTTAACTCCCTGATGAACAAGTCCAGTTAGTAAATGATATCAATAAGCTTAAAGAAATGTAGAGAAAGGTCACTCTTGAAGAACGAAAGAGACAAAAAAAGACCAAATAGTTTAACAAAAAAAGAAATAGTATAAATACCAAAAAAAGCAACCTGTCTTTTTTAAAACGGGTTGCTTTTTTGTATTAGTAAGGATTTCAACCGCACTGTATAGTTAAAATGACAAGAAAAAAATTTAATTTTAACTTTATAAATATATCTTGTTTTAGTTAAGAATAAGAATTTTTGGTTAACTTACAATTTCTAATCAAAGTTCTCTTCTTATTTATTATATATTCTCAGTTATTTATTGTCAATACGTTTTT
>NZ_JBXPBQ010000051.1:0-1175 GCF_056924355.1 Enterococcus sp. LJL90
ACTCACTTAAGAGTAGCGGCTTGATTGTTGAATCCTTTTCTAAAATTAGGTTATCCCAAAATGCCAGCAACTGGCTTTTGACCAGAAATCTGCTCAAGCCGTGTATACCAAGGTAAATTGCCGTCAAAGAAATATTCAGGCATATCTTTTCCGTTGTTGTCTTTATAGATTCTTTTCAAAATTACAATTTCATCTCCGTGCGCTAAATATTTTGCATTAGTACCATCAAAATAGTACCCGTTTCTTCCGTTTGCTGTTGGTCTCCAATAAATACATTGCATAGTTGTTTCCCTCCCTTTATTTTCATCGTTATTATTTTCTGCATTTTTCAATCTGTAGTAATAAGTTGGTGGGCCACCTAGCCAACCCGAACTTGCCGCAGTTTCTGCAATTCCATTTACAGAGCCCGCTGTACAGTGAATAATATTACTGTTACTTACAAAAACTCCTGTATGCCCGTTTGCTCCGCCACTACCACCTTTTGCTCCTGAAACGAAGATGTCCCCTCTTTGTGCATCGCTCCTTGCAATTGGAGTTAAAAGAGAGCCTTCTAATCGATATAATGATTCGGTATTGCCAATTGCAGTACCTGTTGGAAGAAAACCTCCTTCAATCAATGCAAAGTAGACAGCCGAGCTACAATCATAACTATTAGGTCCCAAACGATTGGTCATACTGTATGTAACTTTACCCTTTCGTTGCTGGAACCAATTAATTACTGATTCTACATTCGCCATAATCTCACCTTCTTTCTACATCAATTATATTCTTATCTTCTAATCCAAATAGGCCAAACTTATTCCCAGCCTAATCGATTCGCAATTTCTTGTAACAATTCATTATCTCTTCTTTTCACAGTAGATTCACTTAAATTAATCTCATGTGAAACAATCGCATTTTCTTTGCTCGGATTGCCTTGTAGATATTTGGAAATAAAAATATCATTGACTTCAGATGTCGAGTCTTGCAAAATCCCTCGTACTGTTTGGTCAAATAGTTTAGAGAAAATGATTTTATTTAATGACCAAGCTTCTTCACTTTCAACAAAGGGATAATCGTGATGAAAAATCTCATTAGAAGATAAAATGTATGCTAACTCTTTATACTTCCTCCGTGTACTTCTCAATTCCCACAATAAATGTCTAATATGGATTCTAGTTGCTTTATCTATCTTA
>NZ_JBXPBQ010000052.1:0-1083 GCF_056924355.1 Enterococcus sp. LJL90
TGGGTTGAGTGGGGAATGTCCATTGATAATCTAATTGTCGAGAATGTGGCCATTGAAAACGGTGTGTTCAAAACCTTGTCTGGAGTGGAGATTAATGCATCTAGATTTGTTAACACCTTTACAAAGGTTCCATTACCTAACAATTCTGGTAGTACGGCAACTGGTACGACAACGCTAGTCAATGGCGAGTTGAATTCTACTGGTTTGGTTGACAATACTTTTCCTATTCAGACAATATATAATCCAGTTGGATTAGATCAAGTAGTTTTGAATGAGAATGGAACTGTACGATCTAGACAACAATTAACTCAGGGACAATTATTTTTACAAGACAGCGAAGGAAATTCAGGCTGGTTAAACGCTAAACAATTAGCGGGTCCCGTTTTTAAGCAACAAGTTGTTTCGCTGGAAGTTACTATAGCAGCGAACGCAATGTTATATCGTACGATTAATATAACGATTCCAACTGGGTATAGCTATCTTAGTTGTGATGTTGACTCATTGAATGGGTTTAATGATGTGATGTTTTTCGGGGCGGTATTTGAAGCTAGAAATAAACGAATTGGTTTTACAATAAAATCATTTTTCGGAAACACAGCAACTTTAAAGTTTACTATCACGGTGACATTTATAAACCAAGCAAGATTATAGCTACAGCAAAACAGACGTGCTAAGGCAGGTCTTTTTATTTTGAAGAAAGTTGGTGAGGTATGCTTTTTGAACAGTGGATTTCTTTAGTCAGTTTATTAGGAACTTTGGTGGGTACATTCAGCGGGATTATGATTTCTAGTAAACTGACTATGTTTAGAATTGAACAACTTGAAAAGAAAGTTGAGAAGCACAATAACGTAGTTGAACGGACATATAGTCTTGAAGGGCGTATGCGAGAAGCAGAACACGATATTGTTGAAATTAAGAAAGAGGGGAAATAAAATGAAAAAAATTAACTGGAAAGTACGTTTTAACAAAAATAATTTAACGTTTGTCATTCGGTTTATCGGTGCCTTATTGGTACCGATTTTAGTTTATATGGGATTAGAAGTAACTGACCTTACATCTTGGTCAGCGCTAGGAGATGTGTTT
>NZ_JBXPBQ010000053.1:0-888 GCF_056924355.1 Enterococcus sp. LJL90
ATTTCACGATATTTTTCACTTAATTCATTTGTACTAAGCTTCGTATAAATCGTGGTAGTTGCTATGCTTTCGTGTCCAAGCATTTGTTGTAAATCTGTTGAATCACCACCGTTTGCGATAAATTCTTTCGCAAAAAAATGTCTTACAGTATGCGGATAAACTTTTTCTTTTTTTACCTTCGCTTTACCGGCAATTGTCTTCAAACGTTTGCGGTAAAAATCTTGCGACTTATGAAAAATAATGGTTGAGATTCGTCTTTTACGGCAGAATTTCTTCAACTTCTTTTTTACAAATTGAGGAATTGATATATACCTTGTTTTTCCTTTATTTTTTATGGTTACAATTCGAAGTTCTAATTCATCGGCCCGGATGGAACAAGCTTCTGAAATTCGTAAGCCAGTATTACCAATTAGCAGAATGAACAAGTACATTTCTTCATCGGCATGCTTTAACAGTTGACGGTATTCTTTTTTATCGATTGATTCTCTGTGAACTTTCGTTTGTACTTTTAAATATTTCAAGCACAAATCGTGTCGATCTAACCAATTGAAATAGATGTTCAGGATGACAATTTTTTGATTTATTGTCTTTAGCTGGTATTTTCTTCCCGGTCTATACTCGTCTTCTTGTAGATGCTGCTTGTACTCAATTAAGACTTCTTTCGACAAATCTAACCGGCGATTCACTAAAAATTTATCCAACTGCTTTAGAGTCACCATGTAATTTTTTATCGTATTTTTCTCCGTCTCATTTTCAAGTAAATAGCTTCTATACGCTGTTAAATCAAGCATGCTGGGCCCCCTGCGCGACTATTGATTACATTATATAATCAATACTAACCTAAACACCCTAGAAACATTGTTGTAGCAAGGTTTACAGGCGTTTTTT
>NZ_JBXPBQ010000054.1:0-674 GCF_056924355.1 Enterococcus sp. LJL90
GCGGCAACCATGATCGCCCCTAGATATTTCGAGTTCAACGTATTGGCTACGAAGATGGAGGTTGGTCCATCCGCCGCCCCGATAATCCCGATTGACGCTGCATCGTTAATATCAAAACCGATTAAAACAGCCACGATAATTGTGAAGAAAATTCCGAATTGGGCCGCAGCACCGAATAATAACAGAAAAGGATTTTGTAACAGCGGGCCGAAATCAATCATTGCGCCAATCCCAATAAACAATAGCAACGGGAATAATTCTGTACTGATACCGAAGTCAAACAGGACTTGGAAAGGCCCTGGTTCGCCACCGGCTGCCAGTACACCAGAGTTCGGGAAGTTCACTAAAATCGTTCCCAATCCCATTGGAACTAATAATGTCGGCTCATATTCTTTTTTAATTCCTAAATACATTAAGACGGCACCGACCACCATCATGACAATCCGGCCGGGCTCTTGTCCCATGCCGATAAACCCTTCAATCAATGTTTCCACAAATTTCACTTCCTCAACTTAATTTCACTTCTACATAGCTTCACTTTTAAATTTCTATATAAATAGAATTTTTTTCAAATTTATTTAGGCAATGGTAATCAATGGATCACCAGGATTCACATTGTCACCAGGTGCTGCATGAATACCCATAACGGTGCCTGCATGTTGTGCCACAATTTC
>NZ_JBXPBQ010000055.1:0-560 GCF_056924355.1 Enterococcus sp. LJL90
TAATCGCCTCATTTGCTAGGACAAAGGAGAGTTTATTTCCATCAAAATCTACGGAATAATCTAGCAGTTCATAGGTAACGTTACCTGTCACTAAGCTAATTAAAACTGCTATAGAATTGTATTTTGGCGAATCGTCAAAGAAAAAATTCAGGCCAGAAAGAACCCATGAAAAAATAATTATTCCATTCTACACACAAAATATGGATTGGATTGATTACTTCGAAATCATAGACACCTATACCCATAACGTATAGGTGCACAAATACCCCTACAAACACTCGTAAGTATCAAAGAAATATTAATGTATAAGGCAGTTTGCGTATTTAACCTTAACTTGTATCTCTTAAATCTAACAACACTGGAAACACATCTTGTTCACGTTTTTTCGCTGGTTTCAGCACGTCATTTACTAACCTACCCGAATCAGGAAATAGGGCTAAAATCGATTTACGATAGGCTTGCTGCACTTCCTGTTTCACAAGAATTAAGGTTTGCATAAGCGCAGACCGGGTAGAAACTTGAATCCCTCCGCCACGGCCACGTTTTGTTTTTAAGTAAAT
>NZ_JBXPBQ010000056.1:0-514 GCF_056924355.1 Enterococcus sp. LJL90
ACTCTCCTAATATTTTGTGATATAATTACATCTTGTTTTAGTTAAGTAAAAGAAACAAAATATAACGCCAATATGACAGCGTTTTTGATTATATTTTGACGGCGATTGACGGCTTATTCGAAAAGATAACCAACAAAATGATAACGCTATCATTTTGTTGGTTATCAGCTTGATTTCTTATTAAGGAATTTTTTAAGAAATATAAGTAGCTACTTTTTCTATTGTCTGTAAGCGTTGATCCATTAGAACATCTGAATACACATCTAATGTTAGTTGGGTAGATTTGTGTCCGAGTAATGCGCTAACTGTTGGAATATCTGAGAGTGCCTCAAGGCAACGCGTCGCAAAAGTGTGCCGTAACTGATGGAAATGGATATGCGTAAGACCTACCTTTTTTCTTATTTTATGAAAATAATTTGTAAGTAGTCTTGGTTCACAAGGACCATCATTGTTCGTAAATACCCATCTGGCTAGTTCACCATCTTGTCTATACTGTTTCAATTTCTCCCTTAGA